>JASJBW010000042.1 GCA_030066315.1 Gammaproteobacteria bacterium | reverse complement strand
CCTTCAAGGTTACTGAGTTCATTGGCCGCATTGTGTTTAGATCGATCAACGGGTACCAGTCGCCAACCTATCAGCGCCACAAAAGCCAAGCCGGCGAACGCAACGCCAAGCCCCACTGGCGCAAAATCAAACATTTTGAAAGGCGCTCCTAGAGCCGTTTCCCTGAATTGAGAAATAACGATATTGGGAGGCGTCCCAATCAAAGTCACCATGCCTCCCAGAATGGTTGCAAAAGATAGTGGCATTAGAGAAAGGGCTGGGGATCGCTTAGCTTTATTGGCTGCCTGCATGTCAGCAGGCATTAAAAGAGCCAGAGCAGCAACATTATTCATAAAAGCAGAGAGTACAGCGCCGAGGAAGCCCATAGATGCAATATGAAAGGGTAATGGACGTTGTGAATCTACAACCTTACTCGTCAACATTTCTATGGCGCCAGATTGGGAGAGCGCACGCGAAATAATTAAAACCAGTGCAATAATAATGACTGCAGGATGGCCAAATCCAGAGAAGGCCTGGTCCGCTGGAATAACCTGAAGGATAAGGCCTACAACCAGTGCTGAAAAGGCCACCAGGTCATATCGCCATTTACCCCATAGCAACAATCCCAGAACGGCTGCCATTAATGAAAATATGATTACTTGTTCATTTGTCATGCCTGATGTTTTCTTTCAGTCGTACCGAGACTATTTCGACGAAATCAACTCACCCACCAAAAACCTGTTTTAGCAATTCCGTCGTTCTTTCTTGAGGATTCTCACGTATTTTCTTTTCTTCCTCGGCGATTTTCACAAACAGGCCCTCCATAGTTTTGTCGGTGACGTACCGGTCTACATCGTAATCTTCCAGATTGATATACTCACCCGCAAAACCCATTTTATCGTACATTGTTTTATAAACCTTGGTGACACCAGTCTTGGCGGTTGCATCCTGCACGATGGGTGAAATCTGTCGACGCAGGTCATCACTACCCACCCGCTTCAGGTACTGGGTTGCCGCATCAGTCTCACCGTCAAGAATTGCACGGGCATCCTCAACGGTCATCTGCTTAATGGCCTCTTTCAACACATTGAGTGTTAGGGGTACTGCCTGTTCTGCTGCGCTATTCATAGTCATCTCGAATTCGTCGGCGTACTTGTCCTGCCCCACCTTTCTAAGAATCTTCTCTACCGATTGAAGGCTTTCCGGCATAGGAATCCTGACCTTGGGATTGTTTTCAAAGCCACCGGCTTTGCCAAGTTCCTCCACCGCGAAGTCCGCACCCTTGTCGAGGGCCTGCTTCAGTGCATTAGCGATCTGTTCATTACTGAGTGCCACCTCCACCATCTTGGAGGTATCACCAGATTTCACTGCATCGATGACTTCATCGGTTTTTTTCTCGAACCAGTCGAACCAACCTGCCTGGGTGGTAGTGGCCGTAATCAGGGTAATGGAAAACGCAGTCAACAAAATTAAAGTTTTCATAGAAGATAAGATGTATTCAATCGGGCGGGCATTGTAAAACGAGCCGGGACAGTTTGCAGCATGATTCACTTTATTTTACAAAACTTCACGGTTGTCAGGCCTGTTAGCGAACATATGAAACGGGCCCTAAACAGGATCATCAAAGATCAGCTGTAAAAGCCTGCTTTTGTAGAAGAAGCCTTGTTAAGTAATATTAGAATCGTGGTGTGTCTTTCAATTAAAAGACAGTAAGAGTCAATTGCATAACAGGCCCTTTATAAATCAAGAATTTCACCGGGTACAGGCACATGGGCTGATAAACCGAGTTCTGATTCCAGTTTATGTCGAAATGCCTGTTTGGAAGCATCTTCACCATGTACTACGTGCACTTGAGGACGATTGCTGAAACTTCCCACCCAACGCATTAGGTCATCCGCATCCGCATGGGCGGAAAGACCACCCACGGTATGGATGCTCGCTTTCACTCTGTATTCATCACCGAAAATTCTTACCGAGGAATGGCCATCAACCAGTTTTCTTCCGAGTGTGCCATTGGCCTGATAACCGACAATCATGATATGTGAACCGTTATGTGAAATATTCTGTTTCAGATGATGAAGAATACGTCCACCCGTCATCATCCCGCTGGCCGAGATAATAATGGCACCACTTTTGATGCGATTGATTGCCATGGACTCCTCAGGTGATGACGTAAAACGCAAGTTTCGTAGGTGCGGCATTTCTTTGATTTTTTTGCGCAGCTTGGTTGCTTCCTCGTCATAGAGATGAGGGTAATCCCAATACACCTTGCTGGCCCTGATCGCCATGGGGCTATCCAGAAAAACCATCCATCGATCCAGGCCCCACTCCTCGTAATATTTCCCCAGGTAGTAGAGAATTTCCTGGCTACGACCAATGGAAAAAGCCGGAATGAGCAGGTTACCTTTTTTATGGCCCGCATCACTGATGATTTGCCCTATTTCTTCGATGGTACTCTGCCGGTCTCTGTGCAGGTGATCCCCATAGGTGCTTTCCATGATGACATGATCCGCTTCTGTAATCACCGCAGGGTCATTCAAGATCGGTGTGTCGTATTGACCCAGATCACCACTGAAGACGATTTTTCGCTGTTTCCCTCCTTCATTCAACCAAATTTCCACGCTGCATGATCCCAGGATATGGCCTGCATCCTGAAACCGGATTTGTACACCATTCAGAATTTCTTTTTGCTCCCGATAACGTAATCCCACCACATTGCCCAAGGCCTCCTGGGCATCTTTAACGGTATACAGCGGTTCAATCATTGATTTACCATTCCGCTTCCGACGCTTGCTCATGTATGCAGCATCCTTCTCCTGTAAATAGGCGGAATCCTGTAACAGAATATCAAGTAAATCAGCAGTCGCATTCTGGGCATATATTGGCCCGGTGTAACCCTGTTTCACGAGTAAAGGAATGCGCCCGGAATGATCAATATGTCCGTGACTGAGGACAACGGCGTCAATCTCATCAGGCGAGAAGGGAAAAGGCCGGCGGTTTTTTTCCATTTCTTCACGCCGTCCCTGAATCAGCCCACAATCCAAAAGAATGGTTTTACCCGCATTATGGATGATATGACATGATCCGGTTACACCGCTGGTTGCACCATAAAATTCAATCTGCACTGGACTCTCTCCTAATGGTCATTTTTTATTGCACGCGCCTGATAAAAGTTTGTCTGTTTGATATTACTCACTGACCAGTAATTCACGCATCTCGTTAAAACGAGCCTGTTCTTTTGCGTCTATTTTTGGATATTCTATTGCGAGTGATTCCAGTGTTTCCCTAATAATTCGTGCCACAGTCAATCGCATATAAGGCTTATTGTCCGCAGGTATTGCATACCAGGGCGCCCATGGCCGGGAAGTTGCTTTCAATGCTTCTGCATAGGCAGACATATAATCATTCCAGTACCCCCTCTCCACTACGTCATTCGCAGAAAATTTCCAGTTTTTTTCGGGTTCATCGAGGCGCGATAAAAAGCGTTTACGCTGCTCTTCCCTGGAGACGTTGAGCCAGAATTTCAATATCACGGTCCCATTTCTGGACATATGCTTCTCGAAGTCCCTTATCGATTCAAATCGTTGTTCCCATACATTATTCAAATCCAGTGATGCGGGTAATTGCTGATATTTGAGGTACTCGGGATGTACTCTGACGACCAGCACTTCTTCATAATAACTGCGATTAAAAATACCAATGCGCCCTCGCTCAGGAAGGCTGCAGGTGGTACGCCATAAAAAATCATGATCCAGTTCTCTGGAGCTCGGTTTCTTGAAAGAAAACACCTGGCAACCCGCAGGATTAATACCGCTCATTACAGCCCTAATAGTACTATCCTTGCCTGCTGCATCCATGGCTTGAAACACCAACAGCAAGGCATGCCGGTCATGCGCATAAAAAACACGTTGTAAATCATGCAAATGTTTGACTTCTTGCCTGAGTTGCTTTTTGAGTGATTTATTTTTCACGCCTCCTTCAACGAGTGTCGGAAACGTATCATGAGAAAAAGAACCATCAAAGTTCACCAGATAAGGGCTCGATATCGCTTCAAACATATTTTTCTCGCTTTTTTACTATCGTCTATTCACCAAACCTATCATTCATGCGCATCAAATACCTTGCGGATTTTATCTGCCATTGCTGTCAGTTCATGCTCAGTAGCAGGCTGGGCTCTTTTGGGATCCAGGTCATGACCCGAATGAATAGGAATTAAGTGTACATGAATATGGGGTACGGCAAAGCCTTCGACCATAATACCGATGCGCTTGGCCTTGTTTGCTTGTTTAAGAGGTTCTGAGATTAACTTCGCTCGAGAGAATAAGGCACCCAATTCATTAGTACCCAGGTCAAATATATAGTCCTCGTGTGCTTTGGGGATCAGTAGTGTGTGACCGGGATTAATCGGATTGATATCGAGAAATGCCAGGTAGTCATCATCTTCCCAGATTTTGTGTGATGGAATATTCCCAGAAAGAACGTTACAAAAGACACATTCAATCATGATCGCTCCAATACAATATCATTACCCTACTCATTTGTTGGCAAAAACATCACTGAGCACTTCTCGATGGGTTTGTTCTGAAAACATTGAATTGGAAATACGGACATTGGGCATATGCAGACAGTTATCCAATACATTTTTACCATGAACGTATAACAGTTTGGGTTTGACATTAACATGGGGCATTTTACTTTGTGCATACTGCAGACTCTCCCATTCGACCATCACCAGGTACTCGGCAGGCAATGTATAGCCCTCCCATACCTCTGCAGTTCGTTTTAATTTACTCCCAGAGCTGTCTTTTAAATCCTCCAACAAGGACTCCACGGTGGCATGTCCACTACCTAATGTCGATAACCCGATTCGTTTAAGAATTTGGAAGCCGACCATACCGGGTGACTCCATCAGCAAATTAAGGGTTTCAATTTCACCCTGCTCAAATTCGTCTTCTTTTCCAGGTTTGACTCGATGTGTGGCCAAGACCGATACCGTTTCACCACTATCAATGGCATAACCACTGGTGTCCCCAACTGCACTTTTTTTGAGCCATTGGTTATTCGAAATCAGTTTGGGTAGATTACTGTAGACAATTCGATAGACAGGCTCTTCGGGCCCTTCCAGTAATACCTCACCGCATCTGGCGCATGTATCGACGACAACATCTTCAAACGTTTCATGGAAGAGCTCATGCGCTTCAACAGAATTCCAATACGTCATTTGATCAATCCAGATATGGGATAACTCCGTTCCCATGTCGGTACTCGCCCCCCAACGCATACCCATGGGGCATGCTCCCAACTGCTTCATGAGGTCAAAACCAGAGAAACCAGGCGTTAATGCCGTTGTCAGACACATTTTGGAACTCGCCTGCTTCATCATGGACATGAGGTTGGGATCATTTTTTACCAGGACCCGATTGATAGCCACGTATAAAGGTGAACTGGGTTCGGCGTCGTAGAGTTGCTTGGCAATATCGCGATTCATAGTAGGCCTCTCTTACTGAGATGAACAATAGATACTTAAAAAAAAGCCCCGCACTACGTCAGGGCTCGAAGCGGAGTTTGTATTATTTCTAACTTAGATCTTCAATCTTGGCATCCGGCGCATTTTTCTTAACCGACTCGATACCATTGTCTCGCGCAGCCACCGATTCATAGGATTCACTGGTTCCGATAACCTGATTGTTACCCGCTTTCAGATTAAACATATGCTTTCCCGATTTAGTTTCCTTTCGCTCGTAACGGGCATCATCAGGGGCATTTTTTTGTACAGACGCTATTCCATTTTCACAGCCTGATTTAGCCTTGTAACCTTCACTGGCCAAAATGGCCTGGCCATTGCTTGCCTTTAAACGAAAACGGAATTCTCCGCGTTTGTCTTGATAGATTTCGAATTTACCTGCCATAATAATTTCTCCTATTGATAATTAACATTCAAGTGAAATGAGTTCACTGTATTTACATTGATATTGAAAAGAGATGGCCTTAAGCCTTCGTATTATTTACCGAACAACTTATTAACCAGACCCATTGCGCCTCCGACACCCCCTATTGAATCCAACAAAGAACCACCTTGGCTTGCTTTGTCGACTATTTGTGGCATGGCGTCTTCCAAACCACCAATGGCCTCTTCTTCGCTGAGTCCAAGTTGAGAAGCAAAAGCGGAAACCTTTTCTTTACCAAATAGATTACTAACCTGGGTACCTGAAATAGCCTGGTTTTGCCCATCACCGAGCCAGGATTGAAGGACATCATCCAAACCTTGTTTATGCATTCCCGACATGAGTGACTTGATGTCCAGTTTTCCTTGGCCACCACTCAGCCCAGATAAGGCCCCCATTAAATTAGAAAGATCAAGATTGCTACCGGCATTACCACTCCGTGGACTATTCATGAATGCTTTGGCACCAATTTTTAATAGTTGATTCATATTCATACAATTCTCCTCAGGGTCGATGGTTACCAGGTTTTAGGGGGAATACGTATTTTCTGTCCGGGATATATAAGATCGGGATCTTTGATAACTTCTCTGTTCGCTTCAAAAAGTTTTGGATAGTCCATTGCATTGTTATAAAAATGCTTAGCAATTTTTGACAGGCTATCTCCACTGACAATCGTGTAGTATTGAACTTCTGGTTCTGGAGCAGGTGCATCGATATTGTCGATGTTTACTTCGGTGACCCCCTTGACATTGCCTGCCAGCAGCACGACTTTTTCAACTACCTCTGCTGATTCAGCTTTCCCACTTAAGTCGACTGTTCCATCATTGAATGTAACACCCAAATCAGTAATGCCCGGATTGTTATCTTCTATACTTTCTTTTATTTTTTCAGCCGGATCATCATTACTACCAAATAATTTTTTGCCCATATCTTTGGCAAAATCAAATAAGCCCATCTTGTTCTCCTAATGATTTGAAACGCTTCAATTTCTTAAAAAATTGATGCTTCAAAACAATATACGGGAAATGATGAAGGAGACCTATAGGTCAAATGTTAGCAATTGTTAAATGTCATATTTGACCTGATCCAATGAGGTAAAAGAGATCTGGATATAACAGAAGGAAGAAGGAGTAGAAAAGATTTTGGCCTTTGACAGAAGCATAATCCTCCAAACTATTTACTTGAGACTGGGAATACCTGATTCCGGCCAAAGCGGTCTTTCATTTTTCTACATTAATAGAACAGGCACAAAAAAGCAGGCCCTGTAAGGCCTGCTTAATCGTGTTATTGACTTCTAAATATCAGTCATCAATCGAGTTGGATGACCGCATCGATTACGTGAATGATGCCGTTAGAAGCTCGAATATCAAACGTGGTCACTAGAGCACCATCAACGGTAAATTCACCCGAGTCGATGGCAAGGTTAACGGTCTCTCCGCCCACGGTTGGAACATCTGCACCATTGAGGGTGAATGCTGTGACAGAATCAACTGAACCGGCAACAACGTGTTTCAGTAGAATGTCACGCAATGTTCCATTGGGAGTTGCCAGCAAATCATTGAGTGTTGCAGGCGGAATCGCAGCAAACGCATCGTTGGTTGGTGCAAAAACGGTGAATGGTCCTGGGCCCGACAGAGTAGCTACCAAATCATCGGTAGCACTGAGAGCAGTAACCAAAGTACTAAAGTCTGAATTGCCTTGTGCGATTTCAACAATATTACTGGTTGAAGCTGCTGTATCATCAGGTGGCAACAACACCGTATCTATAGCATGGATGATACCGTTGCTGGCGTCCACGTTCGGTTCAATAATTTTCGACAGGTTGGCGAACAACTCTGCTCCACTTAAAGACAGCGCCATATCATCAGTGTTGCCCATCTCGACGGTATTACCGGCAATCGCAATTGCCGCTGATGCATTTACCTCTTTATCTACAATAACATGGTAAAGCAAGACATCCCGTAATGCATTCGGATCACTGGTCAATGAACTTAAAACGTCAGGATCAAGCTTGCCAAATGCCGCATCGGTGGGTGCAAATACGGTGAACTTACCTTCGGAATCGGTTAGCACTGCATCTAATCCCGTCGCAGTTAGTGCACCCAGTAAAGTTTCAAATATACCCAATGAATCGGCGACGGCTGCAATGTTACCCGAGTTAGGATCATCATCGGTGGGTAATAACACAGTATCTATGGCGTGGATAATGCCATTGCGTGCTTGAATGTCTGCTTCTACAACTTCGGAGGCATTGATGAATAAGCTGAAGTCTTTGAGCGCCACACCCACTTCATCGGTGTTAGCCGTCGTCACAGTTGTTCCTGCAGCAGCAATGGCAGCTGAAGAATCGACTTCAATATCTGCCAGTACGTGGTACAGCAAGATATCGCTCAATTTTTCCGGGTCGTTTATTAATGAATCCAGAACAGCAGGATCAATCTTGGCAAACGCTTCGTCCGTCGGGGCAAAGACTGTGAACTCACGATCCACATCGGCCAGAACTTTGTCTAATCCAGTTGCTTCGAGAGCTGAAACTAAAGTGGTATATGAACCTTCGAATTTTAACTTTTTAACGATATTGTATTTATCACAACCCGACAGCATGATCGCTATCAGGGGTATTAAGAGTAGTTTGTATGAAATCCTCATTGGTGTCTCCGAATTGAATTCTGAAAAATCTTATTCGCCACATGAATAAGCCACGGTGGGATGTTAGAAACTGAGACGTCCAAGAATTGTTAAGTTGATGTGAAATCTATGTGAAAAGTGTCAAGATATCGTGAAGATCGTGTGAATATTTATAACAAACCTATCTAAATTTAATTCATGAATCCTAGAAATATGTTTATTGTTTCAAACAATCACAATTACCCAGGTCCATTTTCAGTAAAAGTCTGCCAAATACACTTTAACGCTCTGTAATACATTGGATTGAATGACGATTATCGGTAAGCAGTCATTGGAAGGAATATGATCACACAGCCGCTATAGACCTAAAGCAGACGTTGGCTTTGTCATCATAGCTGTAATGGCTTGAACGGTAGAGGACGTTAAACAGCAGACTTGTAACTTATTAAAGTTATTATTCCCACAGATACATACTCGATTTTTTCTTGAGAATGTTTAATTCATATGATTTTGTGGAATGTGAAGCTGCATATCCACAACAGACATGAAGCGGCAGCAAATGCTCCTCTCTTGGGTGGCAATATCGGGCTGAGGGCGCAGCTTCCCAATTCACCAATCTTTTGGTTCTTTCCTCCTCCGATATACTTTGGTTTGAACATGTATCGAG
>JASJBW010000048.1 GCA_030066315.1 Gammaproteobacteria bacterium | reverse complement strand
AAGGCCAGGCTAAAATACCGGCAGAATTAGCCACACCCCACTCAAAGTGACCTAAATCGAGGTTTTGAACTCGTTTAAGCTGCTGTGCTGATGTCTGATCCGTATCATCATCAGCATTCGACAAATGGGTCATCAGGCGAATGGTGCCCAAACCCTGAATTTCTCGAATACTCTGAATGGCTTGTTTGAAATTTTCCGCTTCAAAACCAAGGCGTCCCATACCCGAATTAAATTTTAACCAAACATCCAATAAACAACTCTGTTGAGCCTGTTTTAATAAATCAATCTGCCAAAATTGATGAAATACCGGGTCAAGCTGATAGTCAAAGCACTGTTGCATTTCTGCAGCATTGACCACTCCGCCTAAAATAATAATCTTTTGAGATATGCCAGCCACTCTGAGGGGAATGGCCTCTTGTGTGGTCGCCACGGCAAAGGCATCAGCCTCAGGTAACGCTCGCGCAACCTGAATAGCACCATGTCCGTAAGCATCCGCCTTGATGACCGCGATGACCTTGCTCTCTGGGGCCGTCTGTTTAAGGAATTGATAGTTGGAGCGTAAAGCGTTCAGGTCAATTATGACCCGATTATGGCGAGTATGTGTTACCGATGGATCCGAATTATTCATCCAGGCCAAAATCTTCGTAAGATAGATTTTCGAATCGGGTAAATTGCCCAAGAAAGGCCAACCTGACTTTGCCGATGGGCCCATTTCTTTGCTTGCGGATCAGTATCTCGGCCGTACCCTTATCGGGGCTTTCCGGATTATAAACCTCGTCTCGATAAATGAATAAAATGACATCCGCATCCTGCTCGATACCACCCGACTCTCTCAGGTCAGACATGACGGGTCTTTTATCCGGGCGTTGTTCCACACTGCGATTCAACTGTGAGAGTGCAATAATCGGTACATTTAATTCTTTGGCCAGGGCTTTAAGATTACGACTGATCTCCGAAATTTCGGTAGCCCGGTTTTCACTGCTCCCACCAATTTGCATTAATTGAAGGTAATCGATGACGATCAGATCGAGGCCATGCTCTCTTTTCAAACGGCGGGTGCGCGCTCTTAACTCAGTGGGTGACAAGGCAGGCGTATCATCAATAAATAATTTGGCTTTAGATAACATCGCGACTGATGAAGTCAATCTTGGCCAATCATGATCTTGCAGTTTGCCTGTCCGTAAATTGTGCTGATCTATTCGGCCCAGGGAAGACATCATCCGCATCGCTAATTGTTCACCGGGCATCTCCATACTGAAAACAGCGACTGATTTTTCGCCACTGACTGCCGCATTTTCGGCCAGGTTCATGGCAAATGTGGTTTTGCCCATCGAGGGTCTGCCAGCCACGATGATAAGGTCAGAATTTTGTAGCCCCGAGGTCATATCATCAAACTTGGAAAAACCGGTACTGATTCCAGTCAACGGCTCGTCACTTTTAAAAAGCTCTTCGACTTTTTCTACAGCCTTGGTCAACAAGCTTTTGATATCTTCAAAACCCTGACGCTGCCCAGCCCCCTGCTCTGCGATCTGGAATACCTGGCGCTCAGCTTCGTCAATCAATTCTTTACTGCTTCGTCCATCAGCATTGTATGCTGAATTGGTAATTTCATGTCCCACCTGGATGAGGTTTCGAAGCACCGAATATTCACGCACAATTTCGGCATAAGCCTTGATATTAACGGCGGTGGGAGTGTCATTGGCGAGTATTCCGAGATAGGCAAGCCCACCGATAGTTTCCAGTTCGCTGCGTTGTTCCAGCCAATCGGAAATCGTCACGACATCGTAGGGTTTGTCCTCTTCGGACAAGGTTGCTATCGCGCGAAAAATGAGCGCATGATCATGACGATAAAAATCTTTTTCATTGACCAGGTCAGCGACTATTTCCCAGGCCTGATTATCCAGCATTAGGCCGCCAAGAACGGACTGTTCGGCCTCCATGGAATGTGGGGGGACCTTGAGGTCATCAACACGCTGACTTAAGGCAGCAACTCGAGAGGCAATTTCTGACACGTTTAATCAGTGGATTGGTAACTGAAAATTATAATAATAAAAAAAAGGCCGTCATGGACGGCCTTTATAGTAGCAAAAATGGGTCAAAAAAAATGCTCATTTTTAGCCATTTGATAAACGGTTTATTCTTCTCCAATGATGTTTACGATAATGGAAACATCCACGTCGGTATATAAGTGTATATCGATCTCATGTTCACCTGTGACACGCAAGGCACCCTCAGGTAAACGGATTTCACGTTTTTCAACGGCAGTACCCGCCGCTGTCACCGCATCGGCAATATCCGCGGTACCAATGGAACCGAAAAGTTTCCCTTCACTACCGACTTTAGCCATGATGTCAACTTTAGCCATGGCTTCAATTTCTGCTTTACGCGATTCAGCTTGTGCCAATGCTTCAGCGGCAATTTTTTCCAGTTCTGCACGCTTCTTTTCAAATGCGGCCAGGTTTTCAGCCGTGGCAGGTTTAGCTTTTCCACCGGGTAACAGGTAGTTACGCGCAAATCCGGCTTTAACGGTGACCTTGTCACCCAAGGAACCCAGATTTTCGATGTTTTCCATCAGAATAACTTCCATAGGATATGCCTCTTAATTTAAATTTCAGTCTACTCGGGAACAGATTTCAGCCTTTTGCGAAAATCTATCCAGTTATCCAGTACCCCCAACAGGGCCGTCAGCCCTAACATATGAGGGAAAATAATCATCAATACATACAAAATATAAAGCAGCATTGATTTTCCACGGGCTTTTGACCAGCTATGCGCAATGGCCAGCCCCTGGTACAAAAAGGTTGCCAATACCACGCTCAGCATTGATAACAACCAGTCTAATCTTAAAATCAGGCTGGCAACGAGTATCACCAACGCCATGATAGCAATACTTTGACCCAACCTGATGCCATAGAACTCGTTTCTATAACTGTCTGAATCAGCCAGCCTTGATTGAAACCAACGAGCCAATAACAAGGTCGCAATAAAGGTACTGAACATCACCGCCACCAACATGATCGACATCCAGTAGACCAAATTTTCTAAACCCGGCCGTATCTGTTCCAGATCCGTCTCTGTAGTGCCACTGGCTTCAAAAAACTGGATCAGCACCTGCATCCAGAGTTTTTGACTGTCGGGCCAAAACAGGAACTGGATCGCAACCGTTAACATGGCCAGCCCCATACCCACTACCAGTGAGAATGACAGGGATCGAGTCCTGCGTAACACTTCCGCCAATACCATCATGGGCAGCCATTGCACCAGGCCAATCACAATGCCTAATTCAGGCGATTGGGTCATCAGGTAACTGACGATGCTGACCCCGATCATTGATACTACGATCACCCGAGTTCCAGAAATCAGACCTTGGGTTAAAATAATCAATCCTACCAATGCACCGCTTAATATCGAGACCAGTGGGATAAACAGCGATAAGATCGCCAAAATACCCACCATGCTGGCCGCATGATACGGTGTTTTCAGGGCATATCTTGCTATTGCTAACATAGACAGTCCTGACCTTTAAGGATTGAAATTAATTAATGTTGATCGGTATAAGGCAACAACGACAGGAAACGTGCACGTTTAATTGCCGTTGCCAACTGACGCTGATATTTAGCCTTGGTTCCGGTAACTCGACTGGGTACGATCTTGCCCGTTTCGGTAACGTACTCTTTTAAAGTTTCCAGATCTTTATAATCTATTTCATCAATGCCTTCGGCAGTGAATTTACAAAATCTTTTACGACGAAAATAACGTGACATGATTATTCTCCTTCAACTACGGACTCAGATTGAGTCGCTTCTTCTGGTACAGCTTCAAGCTCAGGTTCAGCATCTTCGTCAGGGGTCTCAACTCGAGCCGGTTTACGCTCCGATTTTGCGGACTCTTCTTTTTCTACTGCCGCCATCATCGGAGACTTTTCAGTCACTGCAGATTTCATTACCAGAGTGAGATGACGTAACACCGCATCATTAAAGCGAAAAATAGATTCAAGTTCATCCAGAACTTCTTTAGAACATTCAATGTTCATCAACACGTAATGTGCTTTGTGGATTTTCTTGATAGGGAATTCTAAATGACGGCGACCCCAGTCTTCTTCACGGTGAACCGAGCCACCGGAGGCTGTGATCATGTTGCGATAACGTTCCACCATAGCGGGGACCTGTTCGCTCTGGTCAGGATGGACCAGGAATACTATTTCGTAATGTCTCATAACGTCCTCATGGAATAGGCCCCCTGTCTACGAATCACAGTGGAGCGAGAAGGTAAAGGATCGCGGATTCTACATGAGCACAAGCCTTACTGCAAGCGGCTTTAACGGTCCAAACGTCGGTTAATTTCATACAGGCAGATGCCGGTAGCCACCGAAACATTCAGGCTCTCAACCTGCCCCATCATGGGCAGATGAACCAGGTAATCACAAAGCTCTGCAGTTAAACGTCGAATACCCTCCCCTTCTGCACCCATGACCAATGCCAGCGGACCTGAAAAGTCCTGCTCATAAAGGCTAGCTTTAGCCTCACCCGAAGTACCCATGAGCCAGACACCTGCTTCCTTTAACCGTTTAAGACTGCGCGACAAATTCGTCACGGTGACCAAATCAATTGATTCTGCAGCACCTGCGGCAACTTTTTTAACCACGGGCGTTAAACCGGCCGCACGATCTTTTGGTACGATAACCGCTTCCACACCCGCCGCATCAGCCGTGCGCAAACAAGCGCCGAGGTTGTGCGGATCTTGAATGCCATCTAACACCAACAGTACACTGATATTGGATAAACGTTGTATGACTTGCTCCAGACTGACCGCTTTGTGTTGGCCTGCCTTCACTTTTAATACACAACCCTGGTGTTTCTCGTTTTGGCAGAGCTGTGTCAAAGCATCTCGGGATAGTATTTTTTTTGAAATCTTTTTCTGCGTGGCCAGACTGACAATCTGTTGCAGGCGCTGATTTTTAGAGTTCAAGTAAAGTAACTCATCACACTCCTCTGCAGAATGCTGCAGCATCTTTTTGACGGCATGCAGACCATAGACAAAGGAGACATCCATTAGCTTTTTTTTCTGCCTGGCTTTTTCTTCGACTTAGCTTTACCTTTGCGCTTTTTGGGATAGTCCTTGCGCAGTTTTTGCGGCTTTTGTTTTCTGGAGGGCTTTTTGCCTTCATCTAAAAACCTGGAAGAAACACTACTGATAAGATCAAAGTCAATTTTACGTTCATCCATATCCACTCGTACGACCTCCACCGTAACCTGGTCTCCAAGCTGATAGATTCGGCCGGTTTTTTCGCCGATCAGCCGATGATGAACAGCATCGAATTGGTAGTAATCGCGTTTAAGGGAAGTCACATGCACCAGTCCATCGATCATCAAATCATTCAATTGTACAAACATACCAAAACTGGTAACGGAGGTGACGATGCCTTCATATTGTTGACCCACATGTTTTTGCAGGAATTCACACTTCAACCAATCAGCTGCATCTCGAGTCGCCAACTCAGCCCTACGCTCAAAACGGGAACAACGCTCTCCCAGTTCCATCATGGCATTTTGATCGTATGTATAGGGTGTTTTATTCTGGGTTTTTAATTGATGCCTTATCGCACGGTGTACCAGTAAATCCGGATAACGCCTGATGGGCGAAGTGAAATGTGCATAATCGTCCAATGCAAGTCCAAAATGCCCCGTTTGAGTATCAGGACTGTAACTGGCCTGCAATAAGGAACGCAGCATAATGGTTTGTATCATATCAAACTCGGGACGACTTCGAATTTGCTCTAATGCCTCAGCATAATCCTGCGGCTTAAGATTGGCTCCCTTTAATCGCACACCATATACGGACAAGAATTCAATCATGTCTTGGACCTTATCCGGGTTTGGGCCCTCATGAATTCGATATAAAGCAGGAATTTTATGCTTCTTTAAAAACTTGGCCGCGCAAATATTGGCAGCGATCATACATTCTTCAATCAGTATGTGCGCTTCATTCCGTTCATAGGGATGAATGTTCTCTATCTTGCGTTGATCGTTATATTCAAAAATTACTTCACGAGTATCAAACTCGATAGCATGACGTTTTTTTCTTGCCTTGGCCAAGGCTTGATATACAAACTTCAGAGACTGCAAATGGTGCCTGAGCGGCTCACAGGTTTTATCTGATCCATTATTAAAAAGAAATTCTGCAACTTGATCATAAATCAAGCGCGCATGGGAATGAATCAAGCCCTCATGAAAGCGATAAGATTTTATGACACCCTGGAGTCCAATTTCCATTTCGCACACCATTACCAATCGATCAACTCTTGGATTTAAAGAGCATAAGCCATTGGATAATACCTCGGGCAACATGGGAATGACTTCACCCGGAAAATAAACCGAAGTACCTCTTAAAACCGCCTCCTTATCAATGGCGGTTTCTTTATGTACATAATGAGAAACGTCGGCTATGGCTACGTATAATTTAAATCCATTTGCAGAAGGCTCACAATAGACTGCATCATCGAAATCACGAGCATCAGCGCCATCGATAGTCACAAAAGGTTTATCGCGCAAATCCAGACGGCCAGGTTTGTCTTTTTCCTCTACCTCGGCAGGAATCGCATGGACTTCTTCGAGTAAGGCATCATTCCATTTATGCGGTATTTCATGGGTATTGACTGCAATAGTCACTTCCATACCAGGTGCATTTTCTTTGCCCAATACCGTTTCGATCATACCGATGGCCTGGGTATGCTGATCCGGATACTGCAGAATACGTACTAAGACGATATCCCCCTGCCGCGCCGCATGGTCATAATCCTGGCTCAACAAAATATCTTCATGTATGCGCTTGTCATCTGGAATAACAAAATGCACACCTTTTTCTCGATAGTAGCGGCCCACAATTGATTGATGAGCTCGCTCCAGGACCGCGATAACATGTCCTTCGTGCCTTTCCTTACGCTGATCAAACGCTGTAAGTTTGACCGCAGCCTTATCTCCATGCATGAGTTTGCGCATTTCGCGCGCAGGTAGAAAGATATCTTTACCACCGGATTCCGGGGTTAAGAAACCAAAGCCATCGGCATGGGCCTGCACATAGCCCTTTTCCAAATCCATATGGTCAAAACTGAGGTATCCATCTCGACGATTACGGAAAATCTGTCCATCGCGTGACATCGCATTCAGCCGACGTCGGATGGCTTCAATTTCTTCTTCCTGATCATATTGAAGCAGAGAAATAATATGCTCAAGACTAATTGGGGCGGTTTGCTGGTTTATTAAATCAAGTAAATATTCGCGACTGGCAACCGGACGCTCATAATTCTGGGCTTCGCGGGCATGAAAGGGATCTTTAATCAAAATTGTGTTCTGTTTTCTAAAAAGGATGTGAAGTATATAGAAAGCCCAGGGAAGCCACACCCAATTATTGACTTTTAGGGTGTCTGGTGTATATTTCGCGTCCTCACCTTGCCCAGGTGGCGGAATTGGTAGACGCGCTAGCTTCAGGTGCTAGTTTCCTAACGGAAGTGGAGGTTCAAGTCCTCTCCTGGGCACCAATAAAATCAATACCTTAAGAACACTGCACACGTGCATCTGAGACTGCTCAGTTCACTCGTTTTATCAGGGCTACTTTTCACGGTTTTATCTTGAATTTACACACTAAAACACGCCTTCTTTAACCTCATCAATCAAAGAGATTTATGCCATCCGGGTATGGAAGCACTCAATGGATATTAAGATGTGCTTTTAAATAAAATCAGAAAATTTATCTAAAAAAAAGACCCCGAAGAAACTTCGGGGCAAAGCATGAGGGCCAGAGGTTCAAAATAGGCCCAAGGAGGATTGGGTAAAACCTGAAAATATAACCCGCTGATTGGATGCTATGCAGAATGACAATCAGGTTTACAAATCTGACTCAATACGAGGTAGTGTGGGCCCTTAACTTGCAATGCACAATTGATAGTTTTTCAGGTAAATAATGAATTATTTTCATGTTCAATGAAGGTGGGCAGAGAATTGATGTCAGGTTGACACTAACGACACAAGGCAGCCCTTGAAATACTTTTAAATGTGACTGATCCCCGATCTTAAAACTCTGCAATTTTTAAGCACTTAACTCGGCAATCAGTTCCTTCAGTTCGGGAATGCAAGAGCCACAGTTGGTACCTGCCTGTAACTTTTCACCAATTTGTTCCGCCGTATTTATATGATCAGATTTGATGGTTTCACATAGTGTATTTCGTCCCACGCAAAAACAAGAACAGACAATTTTTCCCGCATCCTGTTGGCCTTGACCTGGCGTTCCAGCCAAAACTCGCAGACGGTCTTGCCTTGTGACTCTGTCATCACCAAATAATTGCATCAGCCAGTCTCTGGGTGGCAATTGAAATGATGTGCCGATAAATACACAGCTATCTAACAGACCATTGATGAAGCGGGCACCGCGATAAGTCTTTTTTGAAGAATCATACATTTCGCTCCATTCCGCACCATCTTGTGCGCTCTGTAACATGGCCCGGGCAAATGTTGCCCAATCTTTTGCGGCCTGCAAACCTGCCAACTCATAATGCCATAACCCTGCCCGTCTGTTACGTGCCCAGTAAGAAGCTGATTTGAAATCGATCATTTCACGCGATAGCACAAATCCATACCACGCCGCTGAATAAGGTTTTACCTGGACCGGTGTGTGTTTAAACTCGGGCTGTCCTGACCAGGGATCAGCATGTTCATTGACGATACGGTCAATACCCGAGTTGGCTGCAAACTGGTCATTCCAGTGCATTGGAGCGAAGACACTTCCAATTCGCTGATCCTGACTCAGCTCGGCACGGAGGATCACTGCGCCCTGTCGACTCGAAACTGAAACGAGTTGACCCGATTCGATCTGACGTGATTGCGCGTCAAAAGGATGCAACTGGAGGAATGGTTCTGATATATGGCCATTCAATCGTGGTGATTTACCCGTACGTGTCATGGTGTGCCATTGGTCACGTATCCGTCCGGTATTCAACACTAACGGATACTCGTTATTCAGAATTTGTGCGGGAGGCCGCGGATTCAGAGCAATAAATTGCGCCTTCCCAGACTGGGTATAAAATTGTTTCTGATCAAACAATCGAGGCTGGCTTTTTCCCTTTGCAGAAATAGGCCATTGGGTCGGTTTTAATCGTTCATATTCATGATCATCCAAATCCATGAGACCACTCAGGTCAAAATCTCTTTCACCCTGGTTTTCAAATGCAGAGAGGCCTGCATGCTCATTGAATATTTGAGCAGGGCTATGGTATTCGAATCCCTTGAATCCGAGGCGTTGAGCCACCTGGGATAAGATCCACCAATCTGGTTTCGCAGCTCCGGGAGCTGCCAAAAAAGATCTCTGGCGTGAGATACAACGCTCGGAGTTGGTAACCGTGCCTGATTTTTCTCCCCAGGCGAGTGCGGGTAAAAGTACATCGGCATAAGCGGTCGTGTCGGTATTACTGATACAATCCGAAACCACCACAAAATCACAATGTTTCAGCGCTTCCCTCACCTCAGAAGCATTAGGCATACTGACGGCAGGATTGGTGGCCATGATCCACAAGGCTTTTACCTGCCCCTGCCGTACTGCCTTGAACAAATCAATCGCTTTTAACCCGGGCTCTGAGGCCATATTACTGGCCTGCCAAAAACGTTTTACACGATCTATGTCTTGAGAATGAGTGAAATCCATGTGAGCTGCGAGTTGATTGGATAAAGCCCCCACTTCACGGCCACCCATAGCATTTGGCTGCCCGGTGACCGAAAAAGGTCCCATAGCCGGTTTACCAATGCGGCCCGTAAGCAAGTGACAATTAATAATCGCATTAACCTTGTCACTGCCACTGCTCGATTGATTCACTCCCTGAGAATAAACGGTAATAGTTTTTTCAGTATTAGCATACCAGTTGAAAAAGCGTAACAAATCATCTTCTGCCAGTTCGCATAACGCCGCAAGAACCTGGAGTGAAGGCACAGTCCATGCCGCGGACTGTATTGCTTGCTCCAGCCCCTCCGTGTGATTAGCCACAAAATGGTTATCCATATGTCCAAATTGATATAACCAGGCTAATAACCCATTGAACAGAATGACGTCAGTTCCAGGTTTCAATGGTAAATGTAGATCAGCAATATCGCAGGTTGCTGTACGACGAGGATCAATGACAACAACCTTTAGTTTCGGATTATTTTTCTTGGCCAGTACCAGGCGTTGATATAAAACGGGATGACACCAGGCGGTGTTGGAACCCGTTAATATCATGAGATTACATTGATCCCAGTCCTCGTAACAACCGGGTACAGTATCAGAACCAAAAGCACGCTTGTGGCCCACTACTGAAGAGGACATACATAAACGGGAATTCGTATCGATATTGGCTGACCCGATAAAGCCTTTCATGAGTTTATTGGCTACATAATAGTCCTCGGTCAACAACTGACCCGAGACATAAAACGCGACTGAATCAGGACCAAAATGCTCAATACTCTGTTGAAACTTGTTTGCGACCAGACCGAGGGCAGAATTCCAATCAGAGACCTGGCCATGAATCTGTGGTGATAACAACCGGTCATCAAGGCCGAGCGTTTCAGCCAGTGCAGAGCCCTTGGAGCATAAACGACCTTGGTTAGCGGGATGATCCTTATCCCCTTTTATTGAATACTGGTTATTCTCTTCCTCTGTAACAACAAGGCCACAGCCAACACCACAGTAGGGACAGGTCGTACGTACCATTTCCACTGTTAGGCAACAGCCTCTTCCACGCTTAATCCCAGAAAGACTTCACCGTCTTCAATTTTTACCGGGAAGTGATGGCTGCAACCCTCATCCGGAGCCAGGGCCTGACCAGAACTAAGGTCAATTTTCCAATTGTGTAACGGGCAGGTTACTGTTGTACCGTGCACAATACCTTGTGATAACGGACCACCCTGGTGAGGGCAACTGTCCTTGATCGCAAAGATTTCATCATCGGCAGTGCGAAACAAGGCGATATCCATGGTATCGGTTCGAATTACCCGAGCTCCCAGGCGTGGAATATCATTAATAAGACTGATGCGAGTCCACTGTGTCATAATTTTCTCCCGCTCAATAAGCTACTTTAATCGGTGTAAATTCATGGGCCTCGACGCCTTCAGCGCGTTCTGCCCAGGGATCTATTTGTGCAAACTGCTGGGAGAATTTAAAACGCTCATAAAATTGTTTGCGCAAGGCCGGATTATCGACAATGGCTGTCTTAATACTACTTAATCCAACGCGTTCAACCCAGGGTGCCGTGCGCTCAAGATAGTGCGCTTCTTCACGGTATTTTTGTATAAAGGCGCCACAGTACTCTAAGACTTCTTCTTCAGTCGCAACCTTGCACAGTAAATCGGTAACCCGCACCTTGATACCACCATTCCCGCCAACATGTAATTCGTAACCGGAATCTACACAGACCACACCAAAATCTTTAATAGTGGCTTCCGCACAATTACGAGGACAACCGGATACTGCAAGTTTAAACTTATGCGGCATCCACGAACCCCAGGTTAACTCCTCAAGCTGAACTCCCAGGCCGGTTGAATTCTGCGTGCCAAAACGACACCAGTTTTTTCCCGCGCAGGTTTTGACCGTCCGCATGGCCTTGCCATAGGCATGACCGGAAACAAAACCAGCCGCAGATAGATCTTTCCACATGGCAGGAAGATCTTCTTTTTTAACACCAAACAAATCGATCCGTTGCCCTCCAGTTACTTTCATCTCGGGCACCTGATATTTATCGGAAACATCGGCTATTGTTCTCAACTCATCTGCCGTACATAAACCACCAAACATGCGTGGAACCACTGAGTAAGTGCCATCTTTTTGAATATTCCCATGAGCACGTTCATTGATGAAGCGGGATTGAGCATCATC
>JASJBW010000047.1 GCA_030066315.1 Gammaproteobacteria bacterium | reverse complement strand
TATACCAAGAGAATATATCCGAACATGGGTTCAGTACCGAATTGGAAAAAGGCAATTAACATCACCGGTATGGTGACCACAGTTGCACCCACGTAAGGAATGATCACGGATAAACCAACCAATAAGCTTAACAGCATGGCATAATTCAATCCCATCAGCGCAAAACTGATAAAGCTTGCCACCCAAACTATGGCTATTTCCATAAATTTACCGCGTACGTAACTGGCTATCTTCATATTTAATTCAGCCCAGACATCATGCACCAATTCACGGTTTTGTGGCAGGAAACGGCTCAACCAGTACAGAATTAAATGTTTATCCTTCAGGAAAAAGAACAGCATTAAAGGGGTCAATATCAAGTACACCATGAAAGTGATCACGCTGACCACTGAAGAAAATGACACACTAACGATTTGTTGACCAAGACTGGTAATCTCACCGCGCACCATACTCAAGACCTCTTCTATCTGTTGTTCAGAGATAAAATCTGGATAACGTTGTGGTAATTGAGATAGTAGCTTTTGTCCTTGCGACAACATCGTCGGCAACTTTTGAAACAGATCGCTGATCTGTACTGAAAGCATGGGCATCAGTACGAGAAAAACCAACAGGATCATGGTCAGAAACATCACCGTAATTAAACTCGCGGCAATGGTTCGATTAACACCGATATAACCCAGCTTTTGCACACTACCCTCAAATAAATAGGCAATCACGATACTGACCAGTATTGGCATCAGATGATTACTCATTACAATCACTAGAATACTTCCAAAGAGCAAAATCATCGCCAAAATAACCGTCTGGGGATCGGCAAAATTACGGTTATACCAGCGTTTAAAAATCTCTATCATGATTCCAGGTATTGCTTGTAGTGTTTTTCGAATAATTGCTCAAGGTCATCGATCACTGCGTCCGCTTCCCTACCCTGTAACATAAACTCGGCCATCAGGGTGGATGATTCATTGAGCAGATTATCTGTATTTAGCATGAAATAAGCTTTACGCAAACGTTTGATGGCATTTACAACGTTCTCATTGTCAGGCCGTTCTGTTTTAAGTGGGACTAACTTTTCTTGCGTGTTTGAATCTTTATCAAGTGAGGATTGGTGGTGTATAAAAGCCGCGTAATCCAGCAGGCTTTGTTGTTGTTGCTGATCCATGGAATTGAATAATTCCAGTAGACGTCTCCGCTGCGCAGACATAACTTAACACCGCTATATCAAGAAGCAGATTCACAATAGGTTTTGGCAAACTCGAGCAGCTCCTCCATGACCCTGACTCGAAATTTCTGGCGTTGACGCACGAATGAAAAAGGTCGGCTCAAGGGTGGATCAAGTTCTATTTCGACCAGGGTACCTAATTTTAATTCCTTGGCGATAGTTGAACGAGAAAGTATAGAAATACCCATTCCAGCTTCTACGGCCCCTTTTAAAGCTTCTGGGCTACCCAGCTCGAGGCAAAAATTCATTTCTGCCTGTCCGATATCGTTATCTTGCAAATAATCCATGATGACTTCACGCGTACCGGAACCCTCTTCTCGACAAATGAAAGGAAAGGATTTAAGGATTTCTGCTTTAACGGGGCCTGGTTGCTGGGCGAGTTCATGACTCGGGGGAGCCACCACGACCAATTGATCATCATGACAGACTTCAACAATCAAATTTTTATTCGAAACTGAAGCTTCAACAACGCCCAGATCAATGACATTATGTTCCACCATGGAAACAATGCCTTCGGTATTGGATACCTTGAGGCGAATATTTATTTCAGGGTAGTTTGCTTTGAATTGCCCCAGTAAGGTTGGCAACATATATTCAGCAATTGTTGTACTGGCCCCTATCGTCAACGCTCCGGATATTTCACCGGTTAATTCACGGACCGAATTTTCCATTTCATCGTAGAGATCAAAGATCCGGTCGGCGAACTCGTAGACCTTGTTACCGGCAGGAGTCAGGTTCACCTTGTTATGCGTTCGATCAAACAACCGTGTATTGAAATACTCTTCAAGCTGACGTACCTGGAAAGTGACCGCAGGCTGGGTCATATGTAATGCTTCCGCTGCCTTAGTAAAACTTAAAAGTTTGGCCACGGCATGGAACACTTTTAATCGTCTGTCACTCATGGTAAGCCGATCCCCATAAAAACAAGGGCGTCAGTATATATTATTTTTATGGCAGACTACAGACTTTCTATCCAAAGCGATATACCCCTACCCCAACTGGGATAGGGGTCACTGATAAATGGCGCTAATTTTTCACCCGATAATACAACACTGGGATGATTAATAGGGTCAATAGTGTTGATACGAAAATTCCGAAAATCAATGAAATGGCAAGCCCCTTAAAAATAGGGTCATCCAGTATAAAGAATGCGCCCAGCATGGCGGCCAATCCTGTCAGGATAATAGGTTTTGCCCGGACCGATGCAGAAGTAATCACGGCATCAGCAAATGACATACCACCCTCGACCAACTCATTCATGAAATCCACCAGCAAAATGGAGTTGCGAACGATTATGCCGGCAAGGGCAATCATACCGATCATCGAAGTAGCGGTGAATTGAGCATCGAGCATCGCATGACCAGGCAATACACCGATGATGGTTAAAGGGATTGGGGCCATAATGACCAATGGCACTATATACGATTTGAATTGCGCCACGACGAGCAGATAGATCATCAACAACCCGATGCTATAAGCGATCCCCATGTCACGGAATGTTTCATAAGTCACCTGCCATTCACCATCCCATTTGATACTGAACTGATATGGATTATCCGGTTGGTTGATATAGTACTGTTGCAATTCCGGCTTTTCATCCGATAGTTGTCCCGCAATATCAAACATGCCATAAAGCGGACTATCTAGTTCACCGGCCATATCACCTGTTAAGAAGACCACTGGCAGTAGATCTTTGTGATAAACCACATTTTCAATTTTGCTCTCCTCAATCGTTACCAGTTCAGATAATGCCACCAAACGCCCCTCATCACTTGTTAACTTGAGGGATAAGGTTGCATAGAGGTCTTCCTTGCTGGCCGTCGGTAAACTTAAACGAATAGGCGTTGCAAATTTCACATTATTACCATGGATAAAACTAATATCCTGGCCTTCAATAGCCGTATTAATGGTTGATACTAACTGACCCTGGGTAATTCCAAATTTGGCCGCCTTCTGACGGTCGACTCTGACAATCAGACGATCCGCTGGAAATTCAATACTATCATCAACATCCACAATATCAGCCGTATTTTCAAAATACGGGCGCAGGCTCTTGGCTACCTCGATCTGACCCTGATAATCCAGGCCATAGATTTCAGCGACCAATGGTGACAACACAGGAGGTCCGGGCGGCACTTCAGCTAATTTCACATTGGCATTAAACTGTGCTCCAATTCGCCGCAAATCATCCCGAAGTGATAAGGCAATTTCATGACTGCTGCGCTCACGTTGGGACTTGTCTACCAGGTTGACCTGTAAATCACCGACATGTCCGCCTTCACGCAGATAATATTGACGGATCAGTCCGTTGAAATTGATAGGTGCTGCTGTCCCCACATAAGCCTGAAAATCCGCAACCTCGGGAACCGTAGCGATGAAATCACCCAATTCATTGAGCACTCGAGCAGTTTTTTCCAGGGCTGTTCCCTCGGGCATGTCTACGATAATTTGAAATTCAGATTTGTTATCAAAGGGCAGCATCTTTAACACCACCAGATTGGAAACCACCAGACTGACAGAGGCCATGATTAGAATGACTACGCCCAAGTTCAACCATAGAAAATTCCGAACCTGTTTCTGTCCTTCGACCAAGGGTGTCATGATTTTCTGAAAAAACCGATAGCTCGCACTCTGCTGAACATCTTCTGCCTGGTGCGCAGCCATTTCTTTCTCCCTGGATGCCAGAACCTTGAAACTCAGCCATGGCGTCACAATAAATGCAATTAACAATGAAATGATCATGCCCATGCTGGCATTGATAGGAATGGGACTCATGTATGGCCCCATCAAACCGGTCACGAAAGCCATGGGTAACAAAGCCGCGATGACTGTAAAAGTGGCCAGTATGGTCGGACCACCAACTTCATCGACCGCTAACGGAATCGACTCTCGAAGAGACTTACGTCCCAGTTGCATATGCCGGTGGATGTTTTCCACCACAACGATCGCATCATCGACCAGAATGCCGATCGAAAAAATCAGGGCAAATAAGGATACCCGATTCAGCGTAAATCCCCAGGCCCAAGACGCAAACAAGGTTATTAATAGGGTAATGGCAATCGCAACACCGACTATAAAAGCTTCACGTAATCCCAAAGCAACCGCGACCAGAAGGATTACCACAGCCGTGGCAAAGATCAATTTCAGGATCAGGGTATTGGCTTTGTTGTCCGCCGTTTCTCCATAATTACGGGTGATTGCCGTCTGCACTCCCTCAGGGATGAAGGTTCCTTGCAACTGGTCAAATCGTTTTATCACTCGGTTAGCAATTTCCACGGCATTGGTGGAAGGTTTTTTTGCAACCGCTATAGTGACGGCAGGTTTAATCCCCGGTAATGATGTTAATCCTGCCGCTTCTGCAGATGGCCCCGTGCCATACCAAACATAATACTCCGGTTCTGCAGGACCACTATCGATAGTAGCGACATCATTCAAATAAACAGGCTGATCATTATGCAGGCCCACTACCAGAGAACCGACCTCTTCACTGTTGGTCATGAAAACACCGGCCTGTACTGGGATTTCCTGATTATTTCGAATCAAAGCGCCTGCATCTTGTGATTGATTAGCGGTCAACAGGGCACGACGAATCTGAAAAAGATCCAGTTCATAACCGGCAATTTTTTGCGGGTCCAACTGCACATGAACAATATTCTGCGAGCCACCGAGAGTATAAATATCTCGGGTTCCTGGTACCCGTTTCAGTTCTGCTTCAATCGCATGTGCGACCTTAAGTAAATCTGCTGCCCCACGACTATCATCATCAGACCACAAGGTTGCCGTGATAATGGGGACATCATCTATACCCTTGGGCTTAATAATGGGTTGCCCAACCCCAAGGTTGGGTGGCAACCAATCAAGGTTAGAAAACACCTTACTGTAGAGACGCACGATCGCATCGGTTCGATCCTCGCCCACTTCGAACTGCACCGTCAGGATAGACATCCCGGGACGAGAAATGGAGTAAACGTGGTCAATCCCGGAAATTTCTGAAATCACCTGTTCAGCAGGCGCACTCACCAGGTGTTCCACCTCTGATACCGTGGCACCTGGAAAAGGAATAAAAATATTCGCAAAAGTTACGTTGATCTGTGGCTCTTCTTCCTTGGGTGTCACCATAACCGCAAACAACCCGAGTAAAATACCAACCAGCGCCAGTAAGGGTGTAATTTCAGAGAACAGGAATTTTTTTGCCAGGGCACCGGAGAAACCCAGTTCAGCCGCTCCTTTTGCATCAGTGTTTAATTCAGACATAACCGCTCCTCTTTAGTCTGCAGATTCCTGTTTAATCGCAATCGCAGCAGACACCGGATCGGTTACGATGGACTCACCGGCTTCTACGCCCGAGACCACCACCACTTCATTGTTTGCTAACCGTCGTCCCAGGCGAATATGGCGGAACTGAAGTTTATCGCCTTGATCTACATAGACACCGGTCACCTCTCCTCGAAAGGCCACAGAGCTAAATGGGATCACTACCTTATCTTCTTTCGCAACTTCCATGGCAATCTTGACATGCATACCAGGCAGCAATTCATTATAGGTATCCGGTAACCGCACACGTAAGGCAAAACTATGGCTTTTAGGATCGGCAAAAGGGAAAAAGGTCATGTCAGTAGAGATGATCTCGCTATCATCGGTCACGATGATAGCGTAACGATGATAGCGAACAGCTTTAAGAATGGTTTGCGGAACATAAGTCAGCACACGTAATTTTTCCAGGGAAACACCGGTAACCAGTTGAGTCCCGACGTTAACGGCTTCACCCGGCTCTACCTGACGGTTGGTCAGGATTCCGCTAAAAGGCGCTCGAACCAGAGTGTACTCAAATTCCTGACGCGCCTTGGCCATAGCTGCTTGGGCAGATTCTACTCGCGCCTTGGCAGCTTTTAACGCCGCACTGGCCTTATCAAATTCAGATTTCGAAACCACTTTTTCACGATAGACTTTTTCAACGCGGTTAAACTCTGCCTGAGCTTCTTGTCGACGTGCTTTGGCTTCTTTCAAAGCAGCTTCAGCTTGTTTCATACTGGATGCTTGTTGTTTATTGTCGATTTCAACAACCACCTCATTTTTTTGCACAAAATCATTGACGTCAAAATGTATTTTTTGAACGTTGCCGGCAGTTTGAGCAGAAATCGTGGTGTTCTGTTCGGCTTGCACCACACCTTCGAGCATATACGTGGTCGACACCTGCTGTAATTTAGCCTGCTCTGATTCAACCGTATCGGCCTTTACCCATTGGTGACTCAGCAACAACAGGGTAAAAACAATCATTGGCGAGAAAAGAGTTTTCATTTCGTATCCTTAAAACATGAATCTTAATAAGTTTAATATATAAGTATTTTCTAATATTGCAAGGTTAATAAATCACTTTATTTTTCAGTCTGTTGTGGCATGAACTTTCTCAATTCATACACTATAATCATAAGATGGCATCTGGCCGTACACTAATGAATGATTCTTATAACTGAGGGTATCTGCATGAAGCGTTTACTTATTCCCGTCTTAATATTTACATCAAGTAGTTATGCTGCGGGAATCCAGAAATGGGTCGATGATAACGGCCAGGTTCACTATGGAGACAGCCCTCCCGCCAAAACACAAACGGAATCAGTGCGCGTCAGTCGTCCCCCGAGCAATCCTGGTAAGGCGCTACCCCGTTTTACAGGTTCCCAGGATGATACCTCAGCGACCGCTAATGCCGACGAGGACACAGCATCAGCACCACCGGAAACCAGTGAAGAGGTTGCCCAAAAACAGTGTGAACAAGCGAAGAAGGATCTGAGCACACTGAATCGTACTTCTCGAGTTCGATTGCGTATGGATGATGGCACCATTCGCTATATGACCGACGAAGAAAGAGAAGAACGTAAGAAGCTCTCGGAAGAAGACATCAAACAGTTCTGTCAATAATATCCAGAGCCATGCCTTACCTGTCTATCACCAGTAATCAATCGCTGGCGACTGATGCCGGCCAACTCCAAACCATAAGTAAAACGGTCGCCGAGGCCCTGGGCAAACCTGAATCTTATGTCATGATTGCCCTGAATCATAATCCTTTCATGTTATTCGCTGGCACTAATGATGCACTGGCTTATTGTGAACTTAAAAGCCTGGGCCTGGAAGAAAAGGAAACTACCCGCCTTTCACATGCACTCTGTGCTTGCATTCATCAGCTCTATGCGATAGAAACCTCCCGCATATATATCGAATTTTCCGCTCCGGCTCGACCCATGTGGGGCTGGGACAATAGAACTTTTTAACGAATACAATTCATCAATTACTGATTGACTGATTTGAGTTCATCTCATCTATAACAGTGATGGATTTTAACCGAGAACTTATTTATGAAAACCAGTAGTTTTCATCTTTCCACACTTAAGGAAACACCTGCTGATGCGGAAGTGGTCAGCCACCAATTGATGTTGCGCGCAGGCTTGATCCGACGCCTGGCTTCCGGTTTATATACCTGGTTACCACTGGGATTAAGAGTATTGCGTCGGGTGGAAGACATTATTCGTGAGGAAATGAATGCAGCTGGAGCGATGGAGTGCCTGATGCCTGCAGTACAACCCGCTGAACTCTGGCAAGAGTCTGGCCGTTGGGAACAATATGGTCCAGAACTACTGCGACTCAAAGACAGACACCAACGAGATTTCTGCGTGGGCCCCACCCACGAGGAAGTCATCACCGACCTGTTTCGGCGTGAAATTAAAAGCTATAAACAATTGCCCATTAATTTTTACCAGATACAAACCAAGTTTCGTGATGAAATCCGGCCCCGCTTTGGCGTGATGCGTGCCAGAGAGTTCATCATGAAAGATGCCTATTCTTTTCATATCGACCAAAATTCATTGCAACAAACCTATGACCAAATGTATCAAACCTATAGTCGTATATTTGATCGATTTGGATTGAAGTATCGCCCGGTCAGCGCTGACTCTGGCTCTATTGGTGGCAGCAGCTCTCATGAGTTCCATGTACTGGCTGAATCCGGCGAGGATGCGATTGCATTCTCAGACCAGGGAACATTTGCAGCCAATGTAGAAATGGCTGAAGCAATTTGTCAAGACCCGCGCAAAGAACCGGCTGACGAACTTAAAATGGTAGAGACCCCCGGTCAACATACTATTGAAGAAGTCTCTAAGTTTTTGTCGATATCAGCGAATCAGACTGTCAAAACACTAATTGTTGTGAGTGAAGACGACCAATTAATTGCATTGGTACTGCGTGGAGATCACGAACTGAATGCTCTAAAAGCAGAGAAACTCGAAGGGGTAGCGAGCCCGTTACGTATGGCAGATGCCGAACAAATCAGTCAGCATCTTGGCTGTGATATCGGTTCATTAGGCCCCGTGGGAATCAATATTCCTGTCTATGTGGATCGCAGTGCAGCGATATTAAGTGATTTCACTTGTGGGGCCAATAAGAATGGCCAGCATTATGTCGGTGTGAATTGGGGACGTGACCTGCCCGAGCCTATTGCCGTCGACATACGTAACGTGGTGGATGGAGACCCCAGCCCTGATGGTCAGGGTACACTTAAAATCGTTCGTGGTATTGAAGTCGGTCATATTTTTCAATTGGGCGACAAATATTCGGCTGCTTTAAGTGCCGATGTGTTGGATGAAAATGGTAAGTCTGTCATCACCACCATGGGTTGTTATGGTATCGGCGTATCACGAGTTGTGGCTGCCGCTATCGAACAGAACCATGACGATGCAGGCATTATTTGGCCTGAATCATTGGCCCCTTTCCAACTGGCCATATGTCCCATCAATTACCAGAAATCAGAACAGGTTCAGCAAGCATCTGATGACTTTTATCAACAATGCCTTGACCTGGGGATTAATGTCTTACTGGATGACCGGCCATTGAGACCAGGTGCCATGTTTTCCGACATGGAACTCATGGGTATTCCGCACCGTATTGTATTCAGTGAACGCGGCTTGAAATCTGGTCAATGCGAATATAAGGGGCGCACAGATCAATCGTCTCAGGATATCGGTCTCAACAATATCACTACCTTTCTCCAAGAAAAAATGAACTAAACCTGGGTTATGCTGCGGAACAGGATTGCTATCATCTGCACAGTGTGCGGCTTTCTAATGATGTCACTGCCCTCGTTAGTGAAAGCCGCGAGCCAGGAATTTGACCCAGAATTAAAAAGGCTGTTGCAAGAGGCTGTTGACAGCAGTAATGGCTTTGAAGACGAATTTGCAGCCCAGGTTTGGCTACAAGACATGAGTAACCGGCTTAAACGTTTCGTCAAGGATCCCAAAGATAGAATCATCCTGCTCAAGTCTATTCACTATGAAGCAACCCGAGCCAACCTGGAACCGGAATTGGTCATGGCCGTTATCGAGGTAGAGAGCCACTTTGACCAGTTTGCCATCTCTGTCGCAGGTGCCCGTGGCTTAATGCAGGTCATGCCTTTCTGGCTCGATGAAATTAACCTTTCAGATAAAAACCTTTTTAAGATACGTACGAACCTACGAATGGGTTGTACCATCCTACGTTATTACCTGGATATGGAGCAAGGCAACCTGGGGCCGGCCCTGGCACGTTATAACGGCAGTTACGGCCGCACCGTATACGTCGAGAAAGTCATCAACGCCTTGCATAAACATTGGTTCAAACAATAAAAAACCGCACAAGGGGCTTTTAAGATGCAGTTAACCAGGTGATAGCGAGATCATACCGGTTAAAAATCTTGAAGTACCAACCTCGATTTCGACACACCGTTTCAAGAAACCTTAAATCCTCATTAATCTCATCAAACAACAGCGCAGCCTTTATGCCGTGATCTCCAAAAAGCTGTTCATATATTTTTGGTCGATCATAGGATTCCAAGGTATGAGCGATGACCTGTGTGCCACGATGGTCATGCAAAAAGCGATGGCATTGATACTCCTTTAATTTCTGGGCAATAGTTTTAAGTGTATGAATTTCTGCACCGAGCCGATAAATACCTGAAGACTTGACCAGCAAGATATCCAGATCTTTCAAATAGGATAATTGGGTACTCATACTGGATCTGATGATAAATTGGAAGCTATGCTCGGTTTGATTACAAAAATGATGGCCATGACACACCAAACGAATACCAGAAAAATTACAACTCTGTTTCAGTTTTAGTATAACTGACAGAGTCTGCAATCAACGTCTGGGCAACTGATAAAAAACTTGGTTTTTGTCAATCATCAACTAATCTTAATTCGATAATGGCTCAAGAATTACCTGGTTTTGCCAATAACGGATATATGATGTTCCTGCGAAATTTATTATTCCATCTTTCTACCTTCCTATTGCTGGTACCTTTACAATTATTGGCAGATACACATCGATTATCTGATCATATTAATCTGAGTGGGTTTGCTACATTTGGACTGGTTCAGAGTGGCGATGAAGATCTTGGATTTGTGCGTGATTTAACCCGTGAAGGTACGTTTGACGAGGATATCTCATTTAAACAGGACAGCCTGGTTGGATTGCAGCTGGATTCACATTTTTCACCCGATTTGAGCGCTACGGTGCAATTGGTTTTACGCGACCGCGCCGATGATTCCCTTGGTGAAAGTATAGAATGGGCTTTTTTACGTTATCAATTGGATGATGAATGGTCATTCCGCTTCGGACGTACCGTAGTCGATCTATTCTCTCTGTCAGATTATAGAAATGTCGGTTTTGCTTATCTGTGGGCTCGCCCTCCCGTAGAATTTTATGGCCCGGTAATCTTTAACCATATTGATGGTATTGATGTCACTTATTCTAAAATTCTTTCTGAAAGTTACCTGACCATTAAATTTTTTGCAGGTAAAGCTGAAAACTATCTTGCCAACAGTGAAGAGCAGGAAGAAATAGAAATTAATCCAATTTATGGCATCAATGCTTCCATGGATTATGGCAACTGGAGTTCTCGGATAGGGCTGGCATCCGTGTCACTAGATTCCCAATCAGATTTTCTGAACCAGCTGATAGGTGGCCTCAATACCGTGCCCTCGTTTGCTTGGCCCGAAGCAGGTCAGTTGGCACAAGATCTTTCCACTCTCGACACCGATTTTAGTTATTTTTCAATTGGATCAACTTACGATAGTGAACTCTGGATCTTCCAAACTGAATTGGGCTATATCGATTCCGATTATGAGTTTTTTCCTGATGTGGTGAGTGCCTATTTCAGCCTGGGTTTTCGCCATAACAATGTAACTTACTATGGGGTATTGTCTGCTGCAGAGAGTACTGAAGACGCGAAACAGGTCAATCCGCCCCTTTTCCCCGATCCCAGTTTGAATTCACTCTACCTGGGGACCCAGGCAGTTTCAGATACCAGCTCCATTGAGCAGACCACCTTCTCTCTGGGGGCTCGCTGGGATTTATATCCTAATATGGCATTAAAAGTACAGCTTGATCATACAGAAGTGGATGCCTTTGGCAGTTATTTATGGAGTGTGAGTCAACCCCTGACTGAAGATAAGTCCATAAACACCTTGTCAGTTAACGTCAACCTGGTATTTTGATCATGAGCCCGATCAGATTACTTTTCACGATGTTGATGATGCTGTTATCGACTGGGGCATGGGCTGAGATCGTTGTGGTCGTTAATAAAAACAACGATATTAGCGCGCTCTCACAAAAAGAAATTATCGATATCTACATGGGCCGTAAACAGAGTTTCCCGAACGGGAAACCCGCACTCCCTCTGGATCAAGCTGCCCAATCCATGATAAGAAAAGACTTTTACCAGATCCTGATCAATAAAAGTCCGGCACAAATCAACGCTTATTGGGCCCGGC
>JASJBW010000046.1 GCA_030066315.1 Gammaproteobacteria bacterium | reverse complement strand
GTTCGGTGCACTCACTTCAGGACTCATGGATAGTGGCGTGGATGTTCTGGATCTCGGCATTTGCGGTACGGAACAAGTCTATTTTGCAGCCTTTCATCTATCACTCGATGGCGGCATCATGATTACGGCCAGCCACAATCCGGTAGATTACAATGGCTTTAAGTTCGTTCGTGAAAGTGCCAAACCCATCAGCGGTGATACCGGTCTGGAAGACATACGCCTTTTGGCCGAGAAGAATGCCTTCGATGAAGCCAAACAAAAAGGCGAAATGATCCAGACTGATCTTTCCGATGCTTATGTTGAACACTTACTTTCCTATATGAAAGCTCCGGCAAAACTCAAGCCTTACAAAATTGTTGTGAATAGTGGTAATGGTGTGGCGGGTCCAGTCATTGACATGCTTGAACCCCATCTTCCGGTTGAATTTATCAAACTGCAGCATGAACCTGATGGACGTTTTCCTAATGGTATTCCGAATCCCCTATTACCGGAAGGCCGGACACCAACCATTGAAGCGATTAAAGAACACAATGCGGATTTTGGTATCGCCTGGGATGGAGACTTTGATCGTTGTTTCTTGTTTGACGAAAACGGACGGTTTATCGAAGGTTATTACATGGTTGGCCTGTTGGGGGCACAGATGTTACAACAGCATCCGGGAGAAAAAATCGTACATGACCCTCGCCTGATCTGGAACACTCAGGACATGGCTGATCAAAATGGGGGCACAGCTATTCAAAGCAAATCTGGTCATGCCTTCATGAAAGAAGTCATGCGAAAGGAAAATGCCATCTACGGTGGTGAAATGAGTGCTCATCATTTTTTTAGGGACTTTGGCTACTGCGACAGTGGCATGGTGCCTTGGATACTGATTACCGAGATGATGAGTGAGCAAAACAAAAGTCTTTCACAGCTGGTGGATGAACGCATTACGGCTTACCCCTGCAGTGGTGAAATCAACATGACTGTCTCCGATGCTCAAACTGTACTAGATGCGGTATTGCAATACTTTGAAGGTCAGGACTATGACTTTGATGACACTGATGGAATCGGTGTCACTTTTGATAACTGGCGTTTCAATATTCGCAGTTCGAATACCGAGCCGTTATTAAGGCTTAATCTAGAAACCCGGGGCGATATTGCCTTAATGGAAGAGAAAAGAGATTTATTGGTGAATCTAATTACGCAAAACAGTTGAGACAAAAAAGGCCGCAGAAAGCGGCCTTTTCATTGCTCCAAAATGGTTTACCAATCATAGCCCCGAAAACCTCGGTGGCAAGAATCACAAGTCCCGGTCATCGCATTGTATTTCTCCCAAACTCGTGGAGAAACCGCCACTTTTTCCTGGCTGGGCTGGCCATAACCATCAGTGCGTTGAGGTAAAAACACCGCACCCTCTTCGGCACTAGGCTGTTTTTCAAACTCTTCCGCCAGTGCCTTGGCTGCGGCCTGCAGAGCAAGTGCGTTGGCCCTGAACGCATCTTGATTTTGCCAAAGTGCTAACGTGGTACGTGAACCATAGGTCGCCACGGCTCCCGGATGGAAATTATCCATCAATACGGTACCGGAAGTGGACTCGATACCCCTAGCCAGTTTGATCGCTTGAGCCCTATCGAATCCCAAGCGGCCATACAACATCGCCGCCAGTTCATCCATTGCATTTGCACGATACGCCATATGTTGTTGTCGACGATCCACCATGTCATGTCTTTGAAAGTAAGGCAGTCTGGGATAGAAATACATACCATTGGGTGCAACCCAAGGCTGGTTCGGATTGCCCCAATAGGCATAACGCCACCAGTCATCATCGTCATCTCCGAAATCAAAGGAAAAAGCCAGAGCAGAACTTATTCCGAACAGCAAAAGCCCTACTAAAAGCGCCAGTGTTGTCTTGATTGAGTTATGCATATCAAACCTCCGCTTTTAAAAAGACAAGTTCTTTATTCCAGAACATCATTGAAAGGTAAACATGCTCAGATCAAATAAAAATTACTTAACCTAATCTTTGTATATTCGTTTGATCTGAATCAGCTGAAAGAGAAATATCAATAGACTGATTAAGGGCATATACAGACTCAAAAAAGGCCGCAAAAGCGGCCTTAGAGGAAATAACGGAATTTAGTAAAAATGATTACTGAGCTTCTGGGCGATCCACCAGTTCTACATAAGCCATAGGGGCCTTGTCACCGGTCCGATAGCCACATTTTAGGATGCGCATATACCCACCAGGACGCTCCTTGTAACGCGGGCCCAGATCAGCAAACAATTTACCCACCATTTCCTTATCACGTAAGCGACTAAAAGCCAGACGACGGTTGGACACGCTATCTTCTTTCGCCAGGGTGATTAAGGGCTCAGCGACACGGCGTAATTCTTTAGCTTTGGGCAGTGTTGTTTTAATCACTTCGTGTTCAAACAGGGACGCCGCCATGTTTTTGAACATCGCCTTTCTATGAGAACTGTTACGGTTAAGTTGACGACCGCTTTTACGATGACGCATATCTATAAACCTTATAAATCTAAATTAACTTGCTAACTTGTCAGTCTCAATATTGGGTGGTGGCCAGTTTTCCAGGCGCATTCCCAGGGAGAGACCATAAGACGCCAGAACGTCTTTAATTTCAGTCAGCGACTTCTTACCCAGGTTAGGTGTTTTCAATAATTCTACTTCCGTGCGCTGAATTAAATCCCCAATGTAATATATATTTTCTGCTTTCAGACAATTGGCTGAACGTACAGTAAGTTCGAGATCATCCACAGGACGTAACAGGATAGGATCGATTTGAGACTCGGGCTCAACTTCGACCTCTTCTTCAGAGCCTTCCAGGTTCACAAATACAGACAGCTGGTCCTTGAGGATACTGCCGGCAATACGGATGGCTTCTTCAGGATCAACGGTGCCATTGGTTTCGATATCGATAACCAATTTATCCAGGTCCGTACGTTGTTCTACCCGCGCGGCCTCAACGGAATAGGCCACTTTTCGTACCGGAGAAAAGGAAGCATCCAGTTGTAAATGGCCCAGTGCTAATTCCTCTTCTGAAAGTTGCCGCTGGTTGGCAGGCTGATAACCTCGGCCTTTGACCACGTGCATATCCATCTTGAAATCGATGTCCTTATTGAGATTCGCAATTACATAATCCGGATTCACAATTTCAATATCATGATCCAATTGAATATCGCCTGCCGTAACTGGGCCAGGCCCTTTTTTGGATAGGCTCAAAGTAGCTTCATCACGACTGTGCATGATGATACCCAGATTCTTCAGGTTCAACATGATATCGATGACATCTTCCTGCACACCATCGATGGTCGTGTATTCATGTAAAACACCTTCAATGTTGAGATCCACAATGGCACAACCAGGCACAGACGATAAAAGGATTCGTCTTAAGGCGTTACCCAGGGTATGCCCGAAACCACGCTCTAAGGGTTCGATAGAGACCTTGGCATGGTAAGTTTGTTGTTCCTCGACTTTAACCTGACGCGGTTTAAGCAGTTCTGACAGTGTTTTAGATGACATAGTCCACTCGGTAATAAACGGTTTAATTATTTGGAGTAAAGTTCCACAACCAGGGATTCATTGATATCAGCGGGTAACTCACTGCGCATGGGTAAGGCCTTGAATTTACCCTCAAAATTTGTCTGATTGACATCAACCCAATCCGGGAAGCCACCCTGCTCGGCCAAAGCCATGGATTCATTAATCCGGGCTTGTTTGCGTGACTTTTCACGCACGCTAATAACATCCTCAGGTTGCACCATGTAAGAAGGAATGTTCACAATCTTGCCATTGACCATAATAGCTTTATGGCTCACCAATTGGCGTGCTTCCGCACGGGTAGAACCAAATCCCATGCGATAGACCACATTATCGAGACGTGATTCCAGTAATTGCAGTAAATTTTCACCGGTCGAGCCTTTCAATCGAGAAGCTTCCTTGTAGTAGTTACGGAATTGTTTCTCCAACACACCGTAGGTTCTTCTGAGTTTTTGTTTTTCACGTAACTGCATACCGTAATCGGAAAGACGGGGTTTACGTGCTCCAGCGCCATGCTGTCCGGGTACGTTTTCAATCTTGCATTTGGTATCCAGGGAACGGCGTGAAGACTTCAGGTTTAAATCAACGCCTTCGCGACGCATCAGTTTACATTTAGGTCCAATATATCTTGCCATGATTGTTCTCCCTACACGCGACGCTTTTTCGGTGGGCGACAGCCATTATGAGGAATAGGCGTCACATCATCGATACGAGAAATTTTAAAACCAATCGCGTTCAACGCGCGTACAGCGGAATCGCGTCCCGGTCCAGGACCTTTAACCATGACCTCAAGGTTTTTCATACCCATTTCCTGGGCAGTTTGTCCAGCACGTTCAGCAGCTACCTGTGCTGCGAAAGGTGTTGACTTACGCGAACCACGAAAGCCCGAACCACCTGCTGTTGCCCAGGCTAATGCATTACCCTGGCGATCAGTGATGGTAATAATGGTATTGTTAAACGTGGCATGAATGTGAGCGACACCATCCGATACATTACGTTTAACCTTCTTCTTAGAACGTATTGATTTTTCAACCATAATAAACTCTTATCTCTGCCTCATTTATTTCTTAATGGGGCGTCTTGGGCCCTTACGGGTACGTGCGTTGGTTTTAGTACGCTGACCGCGTACGGGTAAACCGCGACGATGACGAATGCCTCGGTTGGTACCCAGGTCCATTAATCGTTTGATATTCATGGAAACTTCACGACGCAAATCGCCTTCCGTGCTGAAGTTATTCACTTCATCACGAATCGCATCCAGTTGATCTTCAGACAGTTCACGGATTTTGGTCGCGGGATTGATGCCTGTGCTCTGGCAGATTTTCGCCGAACGCGTTTTACCAATTCCATAGATGGACTGGAGGGCAATCACCGTATGCTTGTTATCCGGTATATTTACACCTGCAATACGAGCCATATAAATACTATCTCCTGAAGAACCTTAGATGCTTAAAAAAAGGGCGCAGATATTATCTGAGAAGTCCCTTAAAATCAATAAAAAACAGTCAATTGAACGAATAAGAACTAACCCTGGCGCTGCTTATGACGAGGATCCTTACAAATGACCCTGACTGAACCATTGCGACGAATTACCTTGCAGTTCTTACACATTTTTTTAACGGATGCTCTAACTTTCATAACAACACCTTTTAACGGACCACGCCGCTTTTACCATAACCTTTAAAATTGGACTTTTTCATCAGGCTGTCATACTGATGACTCATCAGATGCGCCTGGACTTGGGCCATGAAATCCATCACAACCACAACAATAATCAACAGGGAAGTACCGCCAAAATAAAATGGTACATTCCAAAATAAAATTAAAAACTCCGGTAATAGACACACCAGGGTAATATAAATGGCGCCTACCAAAGTCAGTCTGGACAGCACACCATCGATATAGCTGGCCGTCTGTTTACCTGGGCGTATTCCCGGAATAAATGCACCGGATTTTTTCAGATTATCCGCTGTCTCCTTGGAATTGAACACCAATGCCGTGTAAAAGAAACAGAAAAAGATAATTGCAGCCGCGTAAAAAATGACATACAGCGGTTGTCCCGGCGACAAGGTGGCCGCAAGATCCTGCATCCAACGCATGCCTTCTTGCTGACCGAACCAGCTACCCAGAGTAGCCGGGAATAAAATAATACTGGAGGCAAATATCGGTGGTATTACACCGGCCATATTCAACTTCAAGGGTAAATGACTGCTCTGCGCAGCATACATCTTGTTACCCTGCTGACGTTTGGCATAGTTTACGGTAATTCGACGTTGACCACGCTCAACAAATACGACGAACAAGGTCACCGCAATCACTCCAATCAGAAGGAATAAAAGGATCAGCGAGTTCAATTCACCGGTTCTAACCAGTTCAATGGTGCCACCGATAGCGGAAGGTAATCCCGCGACAATACCGGCAAAAATCAAAATTGAGATACCATTACCGATACCACGTTCGGTGATCTGTTCACCCATCCACATCAAAAACAAGGTTCCCGTGACCAAGGTCACTGCAGCCGTAAATACGAAACTGAAACCAGGATTGATTACCAGGGCTTCTGCACCTGCTCCTTGTCCCTGCAATGCGATGGCAATGCCTATTGACTGGAAGGAAGCCAGCACCACGGTAAAATAACGTGTGTACTGGGTGATTTTACGACGACCCGCTTCACCCTCCTTCTTGATCTGTTCTAACGCAGGTACCGCGACAGTCATCAACTGCATGATAATCGATGCAGAAATATAAGGCATGACACCCAGGGCAAAGATGGACATACGCTCCAGCGCGCCGCCGGAAAACATATTAAACATACCGAGTATGCCAGTTCTTTGCTGATCAAAGATCTGTTGCATCACACTCACATCTATACCTGGTACGGGTATAAACGTTCCAATTCGGAAGATGACCAGGGCACCAATGACAAAGAAAATTCTTCTTCTGAGTTCGCTCAGGCTGCCACCCGAAAGACTGGAAGCTAACTGTGATGCCGCACTCGACATTAGTCTTCTACCTTGCCACCTGCAGCTTCAATGGCTGCTTGAGCACCTTTGGTTGCCTTTACACCTTTGAGTGTAATAGCACGAGTCATTTCTCCAGACTTGAATACCTTGGCTTGGAGCGCATGGGCAGGAATGACATTAGCATCAATCAAGGCTTTTAAATCAATTACATCAGCCTCCATTGCTGATAACTCATTCAAGCGAACTTCCGCTGAGAAACGAGACTTGCGTGCGGTAAAACCAAATTTGGGCAGGCGACGTTGTAATGGCATTTGTCCACCCTCGAAACCCACCATAGGTTTACCACCCGAACGTGATTTTTGACCCTTATGGCCACGACCACAGGTCTTACCCAGCCCAGAACCGATACCACGGCCTACACGTTTGGACGCCTTTGTTGAACCCGGCGCAGGTTTTAAAGTATTCAGGTACATGGCTATTCCTCGATGCTCAGCATGTATTGAATTTTGTTGATCATGCCTCGATTTTCAGGGGTATCCTGAACTTCAACGGTTTGATGCATACGACGGATGCCCAGTCCAGCTGCACAAGCCTTGTGTGATGCTAACCGACCGTTGAGACTCTTAATCAGCTTAATACTGACAGTTTTATTCTTTGCTTTAGCCATGATCTTTAACCCGTAATTTCTTCAACGGTTTTGCCACGCTTTGCCGCGATCATATCGGGAGACTTCATATCCTGCAGACCTTTAATCGTGGCACGGACCAGGTTGATGGGATTACGCGAACCGTTACACTTTGCCAAAACGTTACGCACGCCAGCAACTTCAAATACGGCACGCATAGCACCGCCGGCGATAACACCTGTACCTTCAGACGCGGGTTGCATGTAAACCTTGGCAGCACCATGACGTGCATTGACCGGGTAATACAGAGTACCGTCGGTAATAGCCACATCAATCAAATTAGCTTTGGCTTTTTCCATCGCTTTCTGGATAGCCTGGGGCACTTCACGGGCCTTACCATAACCAAAACCAACCTTGCCGTTACCATCACCAACAACCGTCAAGGCAGTAAAACCGAATTGACGACCACCCTTGACCACCTTGGCCACCCGGTTTACGGCTACCAGTTTTTCGGTTAAATCATCTTTTGCAACTTGAGCATCTGACATTGTGCTATCTCTACAATCTTAAACTTTATAATTCAGAGTCTTAGAACTTAAGACCATTTTCACGTGCCGAATCGGCTAAAGCCTTGACACGACCATGATATTTGTAACCTGAACGATCAAAAGCCACGCTTTCAATGCCTGCTGCTTTTGCTTTTTCAGCAATGGCTTTACCTACAGCCACGGCAGCTTCGACATTTCCCGTGTATTTAACATCGGACTTAAGGTCTTTATGCAACGTTGAAGCGGTCGCAAGCACCTTACCAGTTTCACCCGAAATAATCTGGGCATAGGTATGGCGAGGTGTACGGAAGATCGTTAAACGATCGACACCCAGTTCACGGATCTTCGCACGTGTCTTACGTGAGCGCCTAATACGTGATGTTTTTTTATCCATAACTAAACCTACTTCTTCTTCGCTTCTTTTCTGATGATATGTTCATCAGCATATTTAACACCCTTACCCTTGTAAGGCTCTGGTGGTCGGTATGCTCTAATTTCTGCTGATACCTGACCGACTTTTTGTTTGTCACAGCCACTGACCACAATTTCGGTCTGGCTCGGTGTTTCGATCGTGATACCTTCTGGTACCTGATAATCGATTGGATGAGAAAATCCCAGGGAAAGGTTCAACACTTTACCTTTCGCTTGTGCACGGTAACCGACACCCACGAGATTTAAACGTTTTTCAAATCCCTGGCTAACACCCGTCACGATGTTATTGGCTAGTGAACGCATCGTGCCTGTCATCGCAACCGCAGATTTTTCATCATTAACCGGCTTAAACGTCAACACGTTATCGTTCTGCTCAAAGGTAACATCATCATGCACGGTCAAGCTAAGCTCACCTTTGGGACCTTTTGCCGACAAAGTTTGACCGCTGATGCTCAGGTTAACACCTGAAGGCATCTCAATCGGTTTGTTCGCTATTCTGGACATGTTGCTACCTTTAAACGACAGTACAGATCACTTCACCACCATTACCGGAAGCCTTGGCTTGCTTTTCTGTCATCACGCCTTTAGAAGTCGAAATGATTGCGATACCCAGGCCACCATTGACTGATGGAAGCTCATCTTTAGATTTAAAAATTCTCAAGCCAGGACGACTGACCCGCTTGATTTCTTCGATTACCGGCTTGCCTTGAAAGTACTTAAGCTCAATAGTCATCTCTTTCTTGACATCATTACTTACCGAATAATCGGCAATATAACCTTCGTCCTTCAGGACCTTGGCAATATTCTCCTTCTGATTGGAAGAAGGCATCTTGACACTGACTTTAGCCGCTTTCTGTGCATTACGAATGCGGGTTAACATATCGGAAACAGGATCTTGCAAACTCATATCAGTACTCTCTTACCAACTCGCCTTAACCAGGCCAGGTACATCACCTCGCATGGCTGCTTCACGCAATTTAATGCGGCTCAAACCAAATTTACGGTAGTAACCATGTGGGCGCCCCGTCAATCGACAACGATTATGTTGGCGTGATTTAGAAGAGTCGCGAGGTAATTTCTGCAACTTATCTACCGCAGCCATCTTTTCTTCAAAAGGTGTCTCAGGATTACTGATGAGCGCTTTTAATGACGCTCTCTTATCCGCATAACGAGACACTAACTTACTGCGTTTCACTTCTCGTTGTACCATTGACGCTTTAGCCATATTACTAACCTGGTATTAATTCTTAAAAGGAAAATTGAAAGCTGACAACAACGCACGACCCTCTTCATCATTAGTCGCAGTTGTGGTGAACGTGATGTTCATACCGCGTAGCTTGTCAATCTTGTCATAATCGATTTCCGGGAATACGATCTGTTCTGTCAGACCCATATTGTAATTACCTCGACCGTCAAAAGCCTTGGCACTCATACCACGAAAATCTCGAATTCGAGGGATAGCAAAATTAATCAACTTATCCATGAATTCATACATACGATCTTTACGTAAAGTCACTTTGCATCCAATGGGCCAGTTCTCACGAATCTTGAATCCCGCGATCGCTTTACGTGAATGTGTGACAATAGGCTTCTGGCCTGCAATCTGCTCCATGTCACGCACCGCATTTTCAATCACCTTTTTGTCTCCCACAGCATCACCCAAACCCATGTTCAGGGTAATCTTGGTTACCTTAGGGATTTGCATCGCTGAAGCATAATCAAACTGATCCTGCAGCTGTTTTTTTACGGTATCGCGATAAAAATTTTCTAATCTGGTCATGATTACTTACCGTTAAACATCAATAACTTCGCCGTTAGATTTAAAATAACGGACTTTACGATTATCTTCTAAAACCTTGATTCCTACTCGGTCACCTTTTTCAGTGACAGGGTTGAAAATCATCACATTGGATTGATGAATCGGTGATTCCTTATCAATAATGCCACCGGTTTCGCCAGTATTTGGATTTGGTTTAACATGTTTTTTGATCATGTTAACGTTTTCCACCAACAAACGATTTTCATCAATTCGCTTAATAACATTACCGCGCTGCCCCTTACTACGGCCAGCAATTACGATAACTTCATCACCTTTTTTAATCTTGTTCATGGCCATACCTGATTACTAGAGCACTTCCGGTGCCAACGAAATGATCTTCATGAATTTTTCACCACGTAACTCACGGGTTACCGGGCCAAAAATACGCGTACCAATCGGCTGTAAACTGTTGTTTAAAATGACTGCAGCGTTACCATCAAACTTAATCAAAGAACCATCCTGACGACGAACGCCCTTTGCAGTACGCACTACAACAGCATTGTAAACCTCACCTTTTTTGACCTTACCACGAGGAATAGCATCCTTGATGCTGACCTTAATTATGTCTCCTATTCCTGCGTAACGACGCTTCGAGCCACCCAGCACCTTGATGCACTGGACCCTGCGAGCTCCGCTGTTATCAGCCGCCGTTAAAACGGTTTGCATTTGAATCATCTTTTAACCCTACCCTTCAATTGCCTTAGCTCGCTTTTTCCAGAACCTTTACCAGGGTCCAGGATTTCGTCTTTGACATGGGGCGACATTCCGTAATTTGCACGGTATCTCCCATGGAGCATTCGTTATTCTCGTCATGAACATGTAACTTCGTAGACTTCTTCATGAACTTACCGTAAAGAGGATGCTTAACCTTACGTTCAATTAAAACAGTAGCTGTTTTGTCCATTCTGTCCGAGATTACAGAACCAATCTGGGTTCTTAATACTTTTTCCTCATTACTCATGACTATTCACCACTGCTTTTCTTTTCAGTCATCACCGTTTTTACACGGGCAATGTTTCTACGTACCTTGGTAAACTGATCTGATCGAGCAGCCTGGCCAATTGCTTTTTGCATTCTGAGGTTAAACTGCTCTTTTAACAGACTGTTTAACTCTTCACGTAATTCCTGGTCGGATTTAGAACGTAATTCTTTGGCATCCATTACATTACCTGCCTGACAACAAAATTAGTTTTGAAAGGGAGTTTGGCTGCAGCCAGCTTGAATGCTTCACGAGCAATATCTTCAGTAACACCTTCCATCTCGTATAACATCTTGCCGGGCTGAATCTTACATACCCAATACTCGACGTTACCCTTACCTTTACCCATACGAACTTCAAGAGGTTTCTTGGAAATCGGCACATCCGGAAAAATACGGATCCAGATTTTACCGCCACGCTTGATATGACGGGTCATGGCACGACGTGCAGCTTCAATCTGGCGCGCAGTAATACGACCACGTTCAGTTGCCTGTAAACCATACTGACCAAAACTCACTTTGTTACCATTATTGGCCAGGCCACGGTTGCGACCCTTAAACTGCTTTCTAAATTTTGTACGTTTAGGCTGTAACATAATTCAAACTTAATCCCGCGAAATCGCTACTTACCAGCACCTTGAGCTGAAGCAGCACTCTTAGCTTCCAGGTCAAACACTTCACCTTTATAAATCCATACCTTAACACCGAGAATACCGTAGGTGGTTAAAGCTTCTGCAGTACCGTAATCCACATCGGCACGTAATGTATGCAGGGGCACACGACCCTCGCGATACCATTCATTACGGGCTATCTCTGCGCCATTTAAACGGCCTGAAATATTTATCTTGATGCCTTCTGCACCCAAGCGCATGGCATTACTTACCGAACGACGCATCGCCCGACGGAACATGACTCGACGCTCCAATTGAGAGGCGATGCTCTCGGCGACCAACTGCGCATCCAGCTCAGGCTTACGAATTTCTTCGATATTAATCTTCACGTTATTCACATGAATATTAACCAGCTTGGCAATATCCTGGCGCAGCCTTTCGATATCCTCGCCTTTTTTACCGATGATGATACCGGGGCGCGCCGTATGCACAGTCACCACAATGGACTTCGCGGGACGCGCAATGGCAATACGGCTGACCGCAGCCTGAGATAA
>JASJBW010000173.1 GCA_030066315.1 Gammaproteobacteria bacterium | reverse complement strand
CGGTTACGCTCACGCCCCTCTCGGGTTTCATTGCTGGCTACCGGGCGGCTCTCACCATAACCTTTTGCCTTTATCCTGTCCGGTTCGAACTTGGCGATTTTTTGCAAAAAAGCCGTCACTGTTTCTGCGCGTTTTTGGGACAATTGCAGATTCAAGGCATCACTACCCGTTGAATCGGTATGCCCCATGATCATGATATTCGGTCGATCAAATACCTCGATAGCATTCATGATCTTTTCCAGTAGGCCATAGTTTTTAGCATCGATTTCACTGCCACCGATCTTAAAATTAAACGCATGAGTTTCCAGTAAGACATTATTACCCTGGCGGAATACCGTAGCCTCCTCCTCGGTAAACATGGATTGGATTTTTTGGTATCGGGCCTGGGCCTTGCGATTATTTTCCTTGATCTTTTCTATTTCCATGCGCCGACTGGCATCCTGTCCTTGCATTTTTTCATTAAGCTCGGCCACCACCTGTTGATGATTGGCCTCCATCGCCTGGATACGCTCTTCCAGAATCGTGATCTTTTCATTTGCGGTATATAAATCCATGTCGCGGTCAGTTTTATTGTTTAGGGCTGAACTGATCTGGGATTGCAATTCCTTGACGACAATTTCATTGGGTTGGTCAAGAGCCAGCTCTTTTTTAAAGGGATCATTAATGATGGCGAGCTGTTGTTGATACCAAAGAACCTTATCCTCTTCGCTAAAATCCTGGCGTTTAAAAAAACGCACCAATTCGGTAATCTGCATGCTCTTGTTGGCATAAAAAACGGCAAGACGGGCATGATTATTGGCCTCGAGAACCTGGGTTCTACCCGCATCTAAAACGTCCAGGCTCAACGCCAGTTCTTCTTCTGCAAGTTTAAAAGTTTCAGGTGCATACTTATTTGCATCAGCATTTTTCGCCTCTGCTATCTTAACCTCGGCCAATTCAGTAATGGTTTCTTTCAGGGCAATCAGTTCCAGTGCCGCGTATTCCTTGATTAATTCTGCGCGTTTGTCCTTCGCCTGCTCAATCTTGTTCAATTCAATCGCGTTAGCCGCTAGCCTTAAGCGTTTTTCCACTTTTTCAAAATCCTGTGGGTAAAGCACATGAGCGGTTGCAATTATGGCCTTCTGCCTCGCATCCAGTACAGTTTGCAAGATGGATTTAGAGCTCTTGGTATCTGTCAGCGCCTGACGAATGACCGAGAGCCCCTGTTGGGCAATAGCCTCCGATCCGTCTTTCTGCGTCGTTGCCAGATCAAATGCCTGAGTAAAAAGTTGATTGGCTTTCTGATATCCCTGCGGAGCCAGGTTATTTGCATCGGATTTCTTGGCCGTGGCCAATAAACGTTTCAATTCCTTGATGTCCGGGTAATTTTGCATGACCTCGGCATCACTGAGCTCCACCGTTTTAGTGGCACAGCCCATGACCAGCAATGACAGCATAACCATCATCATAGAGTTCTTTATTGGATTCATGATTCCTAGTACTTGTTGAATTTCGTAAACATGTTATGTCATGACTCCGGTAAAAATGTATCTCACCCGGATTGACGCTTGGGATTGCGCGCTACATTTAACTCCAGTTTTTACTGAATTTAAAGTGAAATATTTAGAAAGAGGCCGCCGGGTAACAACCCTGCTAGGATCATTAATTCAAATAACTGAATTCAACGATTCAGTAAAATCAAGTTATCTCGATGAATCAATTCTTCGTCATCAATATAGCCTAGCAATTCCAAAATTTGCTGACTGGGTTTACCAATGATGCGGCGAGATTCGTCGGCATTGTAGTTGATCAAACCACGAGCAACGATTTTACCTGCTGGACTGACACAGGCCACTACTTCACCCCGCTTAAAATCCCCTTTGACCCGCTTCACCCCGATAGGTAACAGGCTGGCGCCCGATTTTTGTAAAACCTTGACCGCACCATCATCCAGTAATAATTCCCCGGCACAACGCATGTGGCCAGCCAGCCATTGTTTACGAGCGGCCATATGGCCCTTGGTTGCTTTTAGAAAAGTGCCAATAGACTCTCCCTTCACAATTCTTTTAATCACATCAGGCTCTCGCCCATAAGCAATTACGGTACTCGCCCCTGACCGGGATGCTTTTTGTGCGGCGATAACCTTGGTTTGCATTCCACCTCGACCCAGTGCACCGGCTGTCGGTTCGGCAAACTGCAACAATTGTTCATCATCGGCATCAGCTTTTTCGATCAATCGCGCCTGCTCATTTTCAGCTGGATTACTGTCAAACAAACCTTTCTGATCGGTCAAAATAATCAGTAAATCTGCTTCAACCAGGTTAGCGACCAGAGCGCCTAATGTGTCATTATCACCAAAGCGAATTTCTTCCGTGGCCACTGTATCATTTTCATTTACTACAGGAACAGTGCCATAGTCAATTAATGTTCTTAAAGTACTGCGGGCATTTAAATAACGTTTTCGATTAGCCAGGTCTTCATGTGTCAACAGAACCTGCGCACTGTGGATACCATGCTTTTGAAAACACACCTCATAGGCCTGCACCAATCCCATTTGCCCTATGGCTGCTGAAGCCTGTAGTTCATGTATACTTTGTGGGCGTTGTTGCAAACCAAGACGATTGATGCCCTCGGCAACCGATCCTGAAGAAACCAGGACTACATCAATCCCGGCGAGACGCAGATGAGCCATCTGATCAGCCCAGTCATTAATAGCTGCATGATCTAAACCCTTACCGCCATTGGTGATCAGGGCACTGCCGATTTTTACCACGATGCGTTTGATCTTACTCATCCCTGGCTACCTTTAATGGCTCATTTGAGTCCTCGTGCGTAGTCTGCTCAATGTGCTCCATGATGTCATAACATATCTGTTGAACCCCATCTTTATTGATCGCACTGATCGAGTAGACCGGCCCCTTCCAGCTCAGGCCCTCGACGATAGCCTGACAACGTGACTGTTGTTCTGATTTTTCCACCAGATCCAGTTTATTGAGAACCAACCATCGAGGCTTTGCATAAAGTGACGCATCATAATTTTTCAATTCCGCCAGGATTTTCTTTGCATCTTGTACCGGATCCTGATCTTCATCTAACGGGGCTACATCAATGATATGCAGTAAAAGGTGTGTGCGTTGCAAGTGTTTAAGAAACCGAATACCCAGCCCTACCCCTTCGGAAGCGCCTTCAATCAAACCCGGAATATCGGCAATTACAAAACTTTTATGCGCGGCAACACTGACTACACCCAGATTGGGATGAATGGTGGTAAATGGATAATCGGCCACCTTGGGTTTTGCGGCGGAAACGGATCGAATGAAGGTCGATTTACCAGCATTCGGCATACCCAGAAGCCCCACGTCCGCCATTACTTTCATTTCTAGTTTAAGATCATACTCTTCACCTGGCGTTCCTTCGGAACATTGGCGAGGTGCCCGATTGGTTGAACTTTTATAACGTGTATTACCAAGACCATGAAAACCACCCTGGGCTATCAGAATGGGTTCATTCGCCACAGCCACATCAGCAATCAGTTCATTGCTTTCCAGGGTCGTGATCGTCGTTCCTAAAGGTACAGGGATAACGACATCCTCACCTTTACGGCCCGTTTTGTTTCGACCCTGGCCTGGCCTGCCATTTTCGGCAATAAATTTTCGAGTATTACGAAAATCAGATAACGTATTTAAATCAGTACTTCCTATTACGTAAACTGATCCACCATCACCACCATCACCGCCATCAGGACCACCCATGGGAATATATTTTTCACGGCGAAAGCTCACAATGCCGTTGCCGCCTTTACCGGCGCGGACATGTATCTTGGCTTCGTCTATAAACTTCATGAAAAATCAAACCTAACAGGGGATAAACGTATCATTATAACATTGATGTCATCTTAGGCAGCAGACTTAATCCCGAGGGGCTGGTCAAGAAGCCTTTTTGATGTCCTGATCAGGTTCAGGCTCTTCGTCAGCATCATGAAAGATATCACTTTGCAGGTAGAGCATTGATGAAACATCGATTAAATTTCTTGCAATGCCGATGGCGATGACACTGTCATTCATCAGAGACGTAGCCATATCATTACTGATCAGGTTTTCACGTACCAACCTGTCGATTGTGCCATTCATCAAAACATCATGGGCTTCCACCCGTGATCTCAACTCCTCACATTTCTGAATATGCTTTTCAGTTTCAACACGGAGGCGTGCCTTGCGCGATTGGCGTAATATTTTAAGGATCATTTTTCGGATGACATTATATTCCTTGCGAATATGTTCGTTATCCGAATTCAGGAATCTGTTCATATTAATATGCAGTGGTTTTATGTCCTTCACAATTTCAACCATCAGCCGGTCGGCTGTCAGGATACTGCGGATCACCTTGATCTTGTCTTCATCCAGATCAAACTGCCCCTGCAACCGCGTTGCATACTCCACAATCTGACTGTAGATGCTCTTGAATTTGTAGTAATAGATCGTATCCACATCAATCTTGATGTGGTGCACGTGTTCCACCAAACGATGCAGTTTAATATCAGAATCAATTTCATGACGATGCACCTGTAAGCCATGGGTTAACACTTTATAAGTCGTTTTTTCCAGCAATCGCAGTGACTCATCGAGTAAAGCCTTGATACCCGTTTGCGGATATTTAAGAGAAGACTCATCGAGAAAATGAGGACGCTCTATTTCCTCACGACGCTCTTCTACCTTGGGTACCATTTTTTTGACCACCCGCGCTATTATCGGCACAAAATTAATTAATAGTGTGGTGTTAATAATATTAAATGAAGTATGAAATAAGGATAAGGCCACGGGTATCGCTGCCGTTTGAACAAAAGGTGAAGCTCCTTCTAACTTTTGCACCATCATATCGATGCCATGTAGAAAAGGTGTAAACAGTACGAGCATCCAGATCACACCAGTGACATTAAAAATAAAATGTGCCCTGGCTGTTCGTTTGGCTTGATAATTCGCCACCAGCGAAGCGATATTGGCAGTAATCGTCGTACCAATGTTCTCACCCAGCACCATGGCCGTAGCCATTTCAAAGGGAATCCACCCCTCATAACACATGATGATAGTAATCGCCATGGTGGCGCTTGAAGACTGAATGATCACGGTCAACATTGTGCCAATCAACATGAATAAAAGGATCGACAACATTCCTTTGCTGGTATATTCCGCCAGAAAAGCTAAAGCTTCAGGGTTGGATTTAAGATCAGGCACCGAATTTTTTAGATACTGTAATCCGATAAACAAAATCGCGAAACCAACAACAAAAAACCCCCAGTGTTTAATATTTTTATTGTTGGAAAAGGTCATCAGAAATCCAGCGCCCGTCAATGGAATGGCTATGGATGCCATGTTGACTTTAAAACCCAGCAGTGAAATCAGCCAGGCGGTCACCGTCGTACCGATATTGGCCCCCATAATAACGCCGATGGATTCAGTCAATGACAACAAAGAGGCATTGGCAAAACTAACGACCATTAAGGTGGTCGCGGATGAAGATTGGATAACGGCGGTTATGGTAAAGCCGGTTAGAACCGCAAAAACACGGTTTGAAGTGGCGGTGGCCAGAATGTTTCGCATACGATCACCGGCGAGCTCCATCAGGGCATCCGACATCACTTTCATGCCGTAGAGGAATAAACCCAGTGAACCGAGCAAGGTTAAGACATCAAAAAAATCGTAATCCATTGTATGGATAGCGCCACATAGAATTTATTTAAGACAGCGGTTCTTGAGAAAACCTTTCTACTATCATCAGCTTGAAGGGTAGCTGAATCTGCCCGTTTTCTCTAGCGCCAGGCTAAACCGGCCAATAAAACGATATCCTAGGGATAAAGCGGTTCTAATATATCCTTTGTGTGCAGAGACGCAGACTGGAGTCGCTGAGTTAATAATTTGGCCTGGGTAAGAAGCCGATCAAAATCCACCTCAGTTGGTTTGTTGGCATAGAGGCTTGCCTCCAATCGCTGAATTTCAGTTCGAAATTCATCAGAAACTTTCGGGTATATATCCGCCAGCTGCTGAACTTGCTCATGACCGAATACCTGTTTTGCCCAGGCCAATAGCGCTTTGCGACATTCCGATGCCTGGGCTTGTTTACAGGCGCTTTCAAGCGCCTTGTAGGATTTTTTCACCGAGGTTTGTATCGCCGCTTCAGTTTTTTCTTTCGTCATTACCCGTCTGGATTTGAGATACCAGGATAACAGGGTTATCAGCCAGGCTACCGCAAACAGGATCGCCATTATTTTCCAAGGGCCAGTCTCGATAACACGATGAGCAACCTCCTGAACGGGTTTAGTACTCAGAACAACTGACTTTGCCTCCTTTTTTTGTTCAGGCTGGACATCTTCAATGGTCTCCGAACCGGACACTCCTTGAACCGTGATCTCGCGCGCCGGTATGCGTGCCACTTCCCTGCGATTGGTCTTTGTATTCCACCAGGGTATCTCGATAGCAGGTAGCTGCAGAGTTCCTGCAAGGGTCGGCACAAAGGCGATCTTTTCTACCCGATAACCGGTAATACCGGAATCATTTTTTATATCGTTCAACATGGGTTGATCCGGATATTGTTTTAAACCATCAATATTTTCATCAGGTATCGTCGGTATTTGTGCCGCGGTCAGGCCTTCAGCCTTGATGGAGAGGGTACGTGTCACCGGCTCACCTTGAACAAAACTGTTCATCTCTGAGGGCCAATCTTCCATGAGTTGCAATTGCTGGGCGGGCAACCATGGATTCATGTTCGATTGTGGGGGAATGGGTAATACTTCAACTTCATGTGCTTGACTGCGCGCACGCATGATTTTTCCCCGACTACCCAAGGAACCAAAGAGAGAACTCGACGACGATGACAGCTGAGCTTCTGCCAATACCGGCTGTATTTTCAATGGACCGGTACTTTGTGGATATACCGCGACACTTTTTTCAACTACCAAGTAGGATTTTTCACCCACTCGTGTCTGGTATTGTTTTTCATCACCAAGGCGCTCCACTATGACATCACTGGTATCAAATTGAAATTCACCCAGACTCAAAGCTGACAAGTTTTTAGCACTGAATAACTGCTGGGTAACAATGAGTTGCTGTTGAACATAGACCTGTTTCTGATCAATTTTTATCCGCGTGAAAAAATCAGCACCATCCTGGGGGTTGTTTGAGGCCTGATTAACATTTAATTGGAAAGCAGGGCTCTGGTCTTGACCAAACCTGATAGGAGGCAACGTTATTTCACCGACTTGCAATGGCATTACCGTCAGACGCCAGCTTTTCTTACTGCTGACTTTACCATTGATGACGCTGATGTTGCTGTTTTGACCCTGGCCCAATATATCCAGGTACCGTCGCAAAGGAGAAAAGTCAGGATCTCCGTCCACTGAACCACTGGTCTCATAAACCAGGGTAAAGGACTCATTCAAGCCTACCGGATTTCGATCCGAGCGCACGATGATGTCCGCTGCACTGACAACAAAATTAATCGGTACGATAAAAAATAATAGAAGGAATACCTGTATGGGCAAAGTGAATGTACGCATCTTAGTGAGTCATTGTTTCATCAAGGTTACCAAGGTTCAGCCTCCTGTCGCGAGTTAGGCTGTTGACTGTATAAGTAACGGAATTTATTACGCAGTAATCCGCCAGGATCATCAGGAATCCGCCTTAACCATTGTGCTTCGACCTGTTCAGACATTGAATGATCTTGCCGTTCATTCAGATCCAGAGCGTCTCCCTGTTGATCCTTGTGTTCTGCCTGCTGATTGGGTTGCTGTTGACTGGCTTCAGACTGCTCAGGATCATCGTTGTTTTGGATTGAATCCATCGCCGTTGAAGGTTCCTGCGTAGGTGTTGGCTGTTTATCCTGAATATCACGCTCTCCAGAAGAGTTCGATTCTGCGTTTGGTTGACTGTTCGCGTTATCCTGAGTGCTGTTTGCATCGGATTTATTTTTGGACTCAGCCTGATCCTGTTGACTATTTTGTCCTGCAGAATTATTGCCACTGGATTCCTGCCGTTCATCCTGTTTATGTCGATCCTGCGAATCCTTTGAATCCTGTTGTTGATTGGGATTTTTCGGTTGCTGTTCACGCTGTTGTGTTAAGGCCTGCTCAATCAGTTTTCGATTAAACAGTGCATCCTCATGTTCAGCATTTATTTTCAGTGCTTGATCATAACTTGTAAGCGCCTCCTGATAACGCCCCAGGCGCGCTAAAGAATTACCGCGGTTATACCAACTTTCATCCGAGTCTGTCTGTTGCCATTGTTCCAGTGCCTGTGCGTAATCTCCGGCCTCATAAAGTGCTGAGGCTTTCCAGTCTGGAGCCTCAAACAACTGGGCTGCTTGTTGATGATCACCTGATTCAAAAGCCTGTAGCGCCCTTTGATTATTATTGTGCCATAGTCGATCCCAAATGGTGTCACTGGCATACCCTTCATTATGAATCGGCAAAAATAATATGACTACCATGACGGGAAGCAGTATGCCTCTCCTGAACACCCACGCCGCCAGTGGTGTTAGCAATAATAACAACCAAGGCCCCTGTTCCTGCCAACGATCAGATTTGAATTCGGTTTGCTGATGTTTAGCGCTTAGAAAATCCCTTAACCACAATTGTTGCAAGTCATTCAGGTCCTTATCATTGATGGTCAGTGTGCGATGGATCCCCCCTCTTTGGCGGGCCAAGCTGCTTAAGCTGGATGAGTCAGTTCTAGCAATGACAATGGATCCTTCTTGATCCTTGATAAATCCTCCGCCCTGGAGAGGAATCGGTGCACCTTCACGAGTACCCACCGATAGAATCGACAAGCGGAACCGACCGAGATCCAGTTTACGAATTTGTTCCTGTACCGTTTTTGCAATCCCATCCGTCATCAACAGTATATCACCCTCGGAGATACCCGAATTGTTAAA
>JASJBW010000175.1 GCA_030066315.1 Gammaproteobacteria bacterium | reverse complement strand
CGCGCCCAAACACCTACGTTTATAGGTGATAATACAGCATTATCATTCGATAGTGACATGGCCAGCGAACAAGTCGGAGCGATCCACATTAAAAGTGTCTATGATTTTGGCGATGGAAGTAATCTCAATATTTCTACCAATGATGAGGTTTGCTTCCTCACTGTCTGTGGTGAACCTGCACCTTTAGTCTCAAATCTCATGGATCTTGCGGATCCAGGAAAAAATACCAGCGCAAATCAGCGCCCGGCAAGATTTGTACGATTTGTCACCCCGGTCGCTTTACCGGATGAGGATGATCCGGATCTGGATCCCGCACCTGAAATAGAACGTGAAGCCTTTGGCCCACAACGTAACCAGGCCATGCGTGAAATTATCGGTTATGCACCCGTGGAACCTGATGGTTCGGTTAAGGTTAAGGTACCCGCCAACATGGCCATGGCCATCGACGTACTGGATATTATGGGCCGCCGCATCGGTCCACGCCATCAAAACTGGTTTCATGTTCGCCCAGGCGAGACCATGGAATGCACCGGCTGTCATACTGCGGGTACACAAGATCCTCATCATCGAAAGGATGCTGAAGCCCCATCTATTAATCCGGGTGCTCAACAATTAAATTCCGTCAGCGGACTCTATGAGTTCCCAAATACCCTCGATCCCAACACCGGGCTTCCCTATGCAGGCAATATGGGAGAAAGCATGGCGGAGGTTCGCTTTGCCAGTTTACCCACTACGGACCAACCCGAAATAAGCGCCAACATCGAGTTTGAAGACTATTGGACCGACCCAAATGAGAGAGCAATAGATACTGCTTTCAATTATCGTTATCGCAACTTGAATTCTGTTGCACCGGCTTCTTCAACCTGTGATGTAAACGTCTTGGATGAGTGGGATTATCGCTGCCGTATCCTGATTAATTACAAGGAACATATTCACCCCTTGTGGTCTCTGCCGAGACCCGTCGATCTAGATAACGATGGTAATGATGATGTTGATTATCAGTGTACAGCTTGCCATACGAATGTTGATGATGTCTTGATGGTAGATAAAGTCCCCGATGGACAATTGGATTTAACGGACGGTTTATCAGATCAAAATAATGGGGCGCGATTGAAATCATATCGTGAATTATTCTTTACTGATGCCGGTCAGGAATTGAACGCAATGGATGAATTGGTCAACATCACAATCGATGTCCAGGTGCCTATTCTTGATGCCAATGGTGATCCGGTTCTGGATGCAAATGGAGACCCTACATTTGATACCGTGACGATTGATGACCCGAACGCCGCAGTTGCACCCTCAATGAATGGTGCAGGTGCCCGGGCAAGTTACTTCATGGAAAAGATGACTGGAACGGAGCTGGATGCTGGCCGTGCACTCGATAATACAACCCCACATATTGGCTTCATGTCAGACGATGAATTAAAGCTCATCAGTGAATGGTTGGATATTGGTGCGCAGTATTACAATAATCCTTTCGATCCTCAGTGCGCTTTGGACGGTTTATGCTAAAGTTCTAGGTTAACTTTAAAAAATAAATCGTTGGTTTGAAAACACAGAAGCTGCTCCATTTTGCCTGCCTGTTTTTAGGGCTGGTCTTTTCTTCTTGCGCGTTAGCGGCAGATGAAGACGAGATTTCCCTGACGATTGCGGACCCGTATATCGAGATGCGCACGGGGCCAGGTTCGAGTTATCCCATTTTCCATGTAGTTGATCGTGGTGAAAATATCATCGTGCTCAAACGTAAAACCACCTGGTACAAAATTCGTGCTGCAAATGATAAAGAAGGTTGGGCATCACGTGAACAAATGCAAAAAACATTGTTACCTGGCGGCGATCAACTGCAATTTGAGGAACTCAACCAGGATGCTTTCAGGGCGCGTAACTGGGAAATAGGTGTGACGGGGGGTGAACTTGAAGATGCTCCCATTACCTCTGTGTATGGTGCCTATAATTTCACTCCCAATTTTTCCACGGAATTAACATTGGGGCATTCAGTGGGTAATGTTTCCAGCAGTTTTTTATATAAATTTAACCTGTTGATGCAACCTTTTCCAAACTGGGACTACTCGCCTTTTTTTACTTTGGGATTGGGCAATATCGATGTCAAACCTTCTGCAACTTTGATTGAACCATCCGATAAAAATAATGACTTCAGCCACCTGGGATTGGGCATTAGAAAATATTTATCGAGACGCTTCATGTTACGCCTTGAAGTGAGCGAATACGTAATTTTTTCTGCCAGTAATGAACAAGATGAAAATGAGGAAATTTCCGAATGGAAACTAGGTTTTGCCATATTTTTCTAGCGTTTTGGTTAGTGCTGTTTTTGCCGATCCCTGCGTTTTCGCAATCGGTAGAATCTGAACCAGAAACTACACCCGCCTTGATACAACCAGAAGTCGAGCGCCGTGAATTCGACGAAGCTGATATCGATGGGAACGACTTTGAGCTCATCCTTTCAGCCGGTTATTTAAGCATTGAGGATTTTGGTGTAAATGGTTTGATAGCAGCTAAACTCAATTATTACATCAACGAAGATTTTTTCGTTCAGGTTGCATTGGGCCAATCTGAAGGGGGTGAAACCAGTTTTGAAACCCTGAGTGGTGGAGCACCCTTACTGAATGATGATGAGAGAGAACTTTCTTATTACAGCATCAGTATTGGCTATAACCTTCTACCTGGCGAGGCTTTTTTAAGTGACAACATCACTTATAACACGGCTTTTTATCTCATGGGTGGTGTAGGTAATACCGAGTTTGCCGGTGATGACCGTTATACGTTGAGTTATGGAGCTGGCTATCGATTTTTGTTGAATGACTGGATCACGATCAACACCGACTTTAAAAATAATCTATTCGACATGGATGTTTTTGGAGAAAACAAGGGTACCAACAATCTTGAATTTACCCTCGGGTTCGGATTTGTTTTCTAGACTTTTTATTTGAGGAAATAACGATGAAAAAAATGACGCACCATTTTACTTATTCACTTTTTATTGGTTTTTTGACCGCCATTTTCACCCTTTCTGTCCATGCCGTTACCGTAGATAAACCTGCCCCAGATTTTACTTTGAAGAGTTTGAGCGGTAAAAATCTTAAACTCAGCGAGCATGCCGGTGATGTGGTGATGTTAAATTTCTGGGCATCCTGGTGCGGACCCTGCCGCAAGGAAATGCCTCTGATGAACGATCTTTATAATAAGTATGAAAAACTGGGGTTTGTGATACTTGGTGTTAATGTTGAACAGGAATTACAGCTGGCCAAATCATTTCTCTCTGATACCCCCGTTGATTTCCCGATCCTGTTTGATTCATCCAATAAAGTCAGTAAAGCCTATGATGTCATTGCCATGCCAACTACCGTGATGATTGATCGTAATGGCAAGATCCGTTACATCCATAAAGGTTACAAAGCGGGTGATGAAAAAAAATATAAAAAGATGGTTAAAAAATTAATTCGTGAATAAATTCAGATCACCATGAAAAATATTATCCTGTTCTCATCGTTAATAATGTTTTTACAGGGTTGCAGCAGCATTGAACCCTGGGTTAAACCCTATGAACGAGCCCATCTCGCTGACCCCATTATGGAATTCGGCCGGGATCCTATATCTGAAAATTATATTCACCATGTTTACGATTCACGTGAGAGTGCTCGTGGGGCGGGTATAGCCACGGGCGGTGGCTGTGGTTGTAACTGAGCTTAAAATCACATTTCCTTAAAATGATTTCTTTCTGCAAAACCCATCGGCTTTATTTATTCAACAGGTACCTTTTTAAGTATCTTGTTGGAATCAGCCTTTTAATGAGTTTATCTTCGATACATGCCGCGGTGTTACCGGAAGATCGTGCAGATATCCTCTATCACAGTTACGATGGTGGTGGTGCCGAAATCTCCGGCCCCTCCTATCTGGTTAGAAAAAAATTCAGTGAGAGTGTATCAGCCTCGGTAAATCATTACGTTGATAGTGTTTCGAGTGCATCGATCGATGTCATTACCCGTGCCAGCCCTTACACCGAAGAACGAACCGAAAATTCCCTGAGCGTGGATTACCTGCACGAAAAAACCCTGATCAGTGTAGGTATTACCGAAAGTATTGAGAACGACTTCGATGCCACAACCTTCAGTTTTGGAATTTCACAGGATATGTTTGGTGATTTGACCACCATAGGAATGAGTTTTGCGCTGGGCGATAATATCATCGGCGAAACGGGTAACGATACATTTAGCGAGGAGGCTACCGTTCGAAGTTATCGATTTTCGTTATCACAAGTCATGACCAAGGATTTGATCATGGCCTTCACCCTGGAAACCATCACCGATGAAGGCTTTCTCAATAATCCTTATCGCGCCATCCGCTACATCGATCCGTTAGATCCTCTGAATTACATTTATGACGATGAGGTCTATCCAAACACCCGTACCAGCCACGCGGCTGCAATACGCGGTAAATACTATTTACCCTTCAGAGCTGCTTTACATGGCGGGTTTCGTGTTTTTTCTGATGACTGGGGTATAGAAGCTCAAACTTACGAAATTGGATATACCTGGCCTTATTCAGAAGCATTGACGCTTGAATTTAATTTTCGGTTCTATGACCAGACTAAAGCTGATTTTTACAGTGACCTGTTCCCATTCCCCGATGCCCAGAATTTTCTTGCGCGTGACAAAGAAATGAGTACCTTCACGAGCAATACACTGGGACTGGGGGCCCATTACAAGTTCATAAAAAATGGCTCAGGTTTCATAAAACGTGGCAGCGTCAATTTTAGCTGGGATTATATCCAGTTTGATTATGAAGATTTTCGTGACTTGACCGTCGCTGGTGTACCCCCGGGACAAGAGCCCCTGTATGAGCAAGATGCAAATGTTATACGGGCTTTCGTATCGATCTGGTTTTAATCTGTAGCCTGGGTGTTTGACAGTTTTAACCTTCTGACTCAGACTTATAATATCCCCACTACAATAACGATCAGGTGTAGACCATGAATCCGGAAAAAGTTGTCTTTGGTTTTTTTATCGTTCTCGCACTGACATTAAATTTTGGCTTCTTTGTCGGAGAAATTGACAATCCGGACCATCATCACGTTTACGAACTGTTTGCGGTGGTCGTGGTAAACCTGATCGCAACGATTCTAAAATTTGGTGACCGCAGCCAGATGGGTGCCGTATTACTGGCCACTAGCCTGGTAGCCATCATGCAACTGATCGCCGCTACGCTCGTCTGGGTAACCGCCGTGCACATTACCCAAACCGGCCTCACCCCCGCGGTAACCGCCAGTATTGTTTCTCTCTCGGGTGGTGCCATGCTGGCTAACGTTATATCGGTTATCCTGCTCATTATCGAAACGGTTATGCTACGGCGCTAAAGGACCGCTGAGACGATGGACAACATCGTATACCTGATCTTCCGGCGCATGCGCCCACCCCTGATCACCTTACTCATGGTGTATTCGATATCGGTACTCGGCTTGGTGTTGATCCCGGGACAGGATGCTGATGGAAACGTATGGCATATGGATTTTTTCCATGCCTTCTATTTTGTCAGTTATATGTCGACGACTATCGGTTTTGGTGAAATTCCCTATGAATTCAATGACGGCCAGCGTCTGTGGGTCACTTTATCGATGTACGCCGGTGTCATTTCCTGGTTATACGCCATTGGAACGATACTCACGCTGGTACAGGATAAGACCTTTCAACAGGCGATATCCGAGAGCAAACTGGCAAAACATATCAAAAGTTTAAGGGAACCGTTTTACCTGATTTGCGGCTATGGTGAGACAGGTTCAGCTCTGGTAAAAAGTTTAACCGATGGAGGCCATCATGTCGTCGTTATTGAGATCGACGAATTAAGAACCAACCTGATCAAGTTAGAAAACCTGCGTGACTTCGTACCGGCTTTGCATGGCGATGCGCGCAAGCCTCTACATCTACAGGAAGCAGGTTTACAAAATCCCTATTGCAGGGCCGTCGTCGCTGTCACTAATGAAAATGAAGCCAATTTAAAGATTGCTATCACCAGTAAATTACTGCATCCCCATATTAAGGTGATTTGCCGGGCCGATTCGCATGATTATGAAAAAAACATGGCTTCTTTCGGGACCGATTATATCATCGATCCCTTCGACACTTTTGCCACTTATCTGGTTACGGCTTTTCAGGTACCTTGCCTCTATTTATTACAACTCTGGTTGTTTTCTGGAAATGAAGGTGGAACCCTGGACAAGCCCGTTTTCCCTCCAAAAGACAAGCCGTGGATTATCTGTGGTTATGGTCGGTTTGGTAAAGCTGTTTATGAACGACTTAAAAAGGAAGGGATACACGTTATTGTGGTTGAAGCCTTACCAGAACGAACCGGAATGCCTGATGAAGGCATTATCGTGGGTCGCGGCACTGAGGCAGAAACACTTATTCAGGCAGGTGTAAGAAATGCCAGTGGTTTAATAGCCGGTACTGATAATGATGCCAACAACCTTTCAATCGTGGTGACCGCACGGGTATTGAATCCGGACCTGTTTTTCGTTTTAAGGCAGAACCATAGTGATAACAGTGCCATCATTGACGCGGTTAAAGCTGATATTGTCATGCAGCCCAGCAAAATAATTGCGGATAAAATACGGGTGTTATTGGGTACACCAATGTTATATGAGTTCGTATCACTGGCTTATTACAAGGATAATGATTGGGCCTGTGAACTCATCAGTCGTATTTCTGCCCTGGTCCGGACACATGTACCTCGGTTGTTGGAAATTATCATTGATGAAATGAATGCCGGAGCCGTGATTAACGTTATTGAAAAAGGGGGCAATGTAACATTAAGTGATCTCTTACGAGATCCCTGGAATCGCGACCGGGATCTCCAATGTATACCTTTATTATTAGAGCGTCATCATGAACATACCCTGATGCCAGACCTGGGAATTGAACTCAAGGAAAATGATCGATTATTATTTTGTTCCGGCAGCTCCGGGTTTACCCGCCTCTTGTGGAACATGCAACACGATAATATTCTGAGTTACGTACAAACCGGCGAAGTGTCGCGACAATCTTGGATATGGCGCAAGCTGAGTAACAAGGATACGATTTAATTGTTGCTAATCACTTCATCAAGAAACCTCTTTCCATTCATTACCCGCATCCACCTCATGGCAAGGATGATCCTTCACCGGTGTTTTCATGGTGACTAACTCTTCAGCGCTTCCTGGGTGAATGGCTACCGTGTTATCAAAATCTTTCTTGGTTGCCCCCATTTTGACGGCCACGGCAAAACCTTGCATCATTTCATCAGCACTCTCTCCGATAATATGGATGCCCACCACTTTTTCTTCTTTACCCGCACAAATCAGTTTTAATGCGGTCGTAGTACCATGATCCGATAATGCATAGCGCATCGGGGTGAAATCACTTTGATAAATCGAGATCCCACAATGTTTTTCTAAGGCCTGTTGCTCGGTTAAACCCACCGTGGCTATAGGCGGATGCGCAAACACTACACTGGGTACATTTTCGTAATCCATCTTGCGTTCTGGTTGATTATCAAAAAGACGTTCCGCCAGCCTTCTGCCAGCAGCGATGGCCACCGGTGTCAGTTGAACGCGTCCAGTAATATCACCAATGGCATAAATACCCTCGACATTGGTGTTCTCATATTCATCAACCTCTATGACACCATTTTTAAGTGCTTGTATACCACTGTTTTCAAGTTTCAAACTCGTCGTATTGGCTCGACGACCTACCGCCCAAATAACCTGATCAAAATCATTCAAGTCAAGATCAGGACTGTTCACATGAATACCGTTTTCTCCCTGTGAAAGTCCGGTTACCTGGAAATCCGTATGAATATCGATGCCTTGTTTGATCATTTCATCATGTAATATTTCACTGATCATGGGATCAAACAGGTTCAAAATTCGGTCATCAAGCGTGACCAGCGTGACATCACTGCCCAGGGCTCTTAATACCCCACTCAATTCAATACCAATGTAACCCCCTCCGATGACTGCGACACGTTTAGGCTGTTCGGTCAATTGGAAGAAACCATCAGACGTGATTCCCAGTTCTGCTCCCGGTACGGGTGGCACAATAGGTGTACCTCCTGTGGCAATAACAATATGTTCGGCACTGTAGGTATGCCCTCCCACTTCGACCACCTTGTGATCGATAAAATGCCCATGACCTGCAATGAAAGTAATACCCAGATCGGTAACGTAACCGTCCCAAAACTTATTGATATTGTTAATATACTGTTCACGTCCCTGGACCAGCTTTCGCCAGTCAGTCGATCCACGTTGTACGTCGATACCAAAATCTGCGGCATCATCCACAGCATGAGCCAGGTTGGCCGCATACCACATGACTTTTTTGGGGACACAGCCATTATTCACACAGGTTCCACCCAGCTTCCAGCTTTCCACGATGGCCACCTTTTTGCCAAATTGAGCAGCTTTTTCAGCAACCGCTAAGCCACCACTGCCACCACCAATTACGAGTAAATCAAATGTTGTTGTGTCCATGACTCTATCCCAATTTAATTTTTAAACCGGCCCCACCTAGGGGCCGATAAACGTCATTATCTAAGTATCAAGAACCTAGGCTGCAATTTTATCATTGTCGGCCAGGTATTTTTCCAGTTCCTCTGAGCCACCGATTAATGCGCCATCAATGAAGACTTGAGGAACGCTGGTTTTAC
>JASJBW010000174.1 GCA_030066315.1 Gammaproteobacteria bacterium | reverse complement strand
AAAAGCCACTAATAAATCCCCCGGTGATACCTGCACTTTCATGCGCGCTTGCAGCAGAAGTATAAGCTATGAGCATTAAGGCAACTGCCATGTATGAATAATGACGAATGTTCATTATTACTCCGTTGGTTATCTTGATTGAAATCTAACATCTGACTATTCAGCGGGTTCATCCGGCGTAATATACGGCCGTCATGAATAATGTTCTTTGCTGAAATTTTCGCAGTATGCTCTCATTTTTGTTGAAATAACTCAACGACCGCTCTTGGCTATTGGCACTTGGCAGAACGCATAGACAGGAAATAGTGATCCACTTTGACCAAGGAACACTTTATATAAATAGGCTATGAAAAAGCTTATATCTCTCCAAAGATGCTATTCAGAATATGGTTTCATTCTTCCTTGAGACTCAATATAAAAGCCACTCTGCTTACAGAAGCTGCTAAAATTAAATTGTACGGAAAACATCGTCAGAACCATGATTAATTATCAGGAAGATCGCTATTCCCTTCTTAATAATCTCCCAGTGCTTAAGTTGAGCTATGGCATTGGAATCTTAAATTGTAATGGTCCAAATGATTATTTCTTCACGCCTAAATACAATCATCTAGAGATGCAATACAAGCCTGAGTGCAAAGAGGTTTTGCATGACAACACTGCACTACTGGACCAATTTAAAGTAGCTCATATTGGTAGAAGAAGGGAAGTGAAATATAAGGGTAAAAGTCTAATCAACAATATTCAGTGTAATTACAACGGATACGCTTACACACTTCCTATGGGTTTAAAACACATGTTGAACCAACTGAATATTGTTCCCATTATAATAATTCCCAACAATATTGAAGATCTCAATGACTTGTCAAAAAAAGAATATAGACAGCTTAATGTTGTCAATTTGAAAGAAATGATAACGAGCCAAAAAATTCTTAATTCAATCGAAGAAGACTATTACAACATTTTATTTAAAGAACATACTGCTGACCTTGATAAAATAAAACCGCTAGGTAAATTAATCAATTCACATTAATTGTTCATCAATATTGGTATTGCATGGACACCGTATAAGTTACATTGACTCAATTAGGTTGCTTTACTAACCCCGGATTGATCGATCTCGCGGGCAAAGCGGGCAACCTGTTCCCAATCGGTAAATTCATACACTCCACTAGTATCGGTTGGACCTTTGGTGATCCACATAATCAGTTGGATAATCAAACGCTCCCAGAGATTGTAAATCGGGTAATTTATTTTTCCGGCAAAGGTAGCGAGATGCTGGGGTTTCCAGTCAATCTGCTTCAAGAATCTTTGCATATAGGGATTGCTTTGCGGGGTGTTACGATTGGGTTTGCGCGCTACAGCACTGACAGAAAAGAATGCATTGGTTTTCGCATTTAACATCTGATGATGTGTTTTGATGAATCGGAAAACCTCCTGAGTATGTGTGCCATAGCGGATGGCTGCGCCGATAATGATCTTGTCAAAATCATCTAGAGTCCTGATCGCCGGTTGCTCCACAGGCTGTAACTCGACCTTATTGTTGGCTGCCAGATGCTGCTGGATTTTTTTGCAAACTTCCAACGTATGACCATCGTTGGTCGAATATATAATCAGTATGTTGGCCATTGAATGCGTTGCGGTTTGATCTGGCGCTGATTATAGGTGATGGACAGGGCGCGAGCCAGCAATCCATCAAGCTCAATAATTTAATCGCGTATCTCGGAAATACAGTAACCATAATGGGTTCCAGCCTGATATTTCTCACCAATGTTTGCATTGGAGACTTCGATATTTCGATTATATTAAGATCATGATGACGTCATTCTTTATATTTAACCTCTTCACAAACAAGCCACTTTTCTTGACCTATAGCATGTGAATTTCAGTACTGCGACGGTAAGCTGCGAAAAAAAATTATACAGATCAAAGTCATGTCAGATCAAAAGAGCTGGATAAAACGTACCTGGGCACGCATTACAGCATTACCTCCCATTATTTTGTTGGTCAGTGGCCTATTCGTCGGCATCATATTATGGGGCGGTTTTAATACTACGCTGGAAATGACCAACACCATGGGGTTCTGCCTTTCCTGTCACGAGATGCGAAACAATCCTTATACTGAGTACAAAGAGACCATTCATTTCAAGAATCCATCCGGAGTGCAGGTAACCTGTGCAGATTGTCACGTACCTCGTCCCTGGGTCTACAAGGTCAAACGCAAGATAGAAGCCACCAGAGAACTCTATGGCAAGGCGACCGGGAAGATCGACACCGATGAAAAGTTCAACGCTCATCGGTGGGAGATGGCAAACCGCGTCTGGGACAGCATGAAATCCACGGATTCTCGTGAATGTCGAAACTGCCACAGTTTCGACAGCATGGACCTGAGCGAACAGGACCGCAGTGCGCGTAAGAAACACAGTCGTGCAGTCGATGCCGACCAGACCTGCATAGACTGTCATAAGGGGATCGCCCACGAACAGCCGGACGAGCCCGAAGAAACCGATGAGTCCAGCTCGTGATCCTTTCAGTGGTACGTATGAAAACAAGGACACTCTGGTGAGGCCCGCTATGTTATCCAGGATATCACTCATCTTCGTCATACTGGCCTTTGCGTGCACTGCATTCGCAGATAACGTGGAAGACATGAACCGTGATCTACGCCTGGCTGCCGGGATCGATGATGATGAAGCCGTCGTCCGTTTACTGGATGCCGGTGCCGATGTGGATTCCGCAAATTCATTCGGTAAGACCGCATTAATGAATGCTGTCGAAAACGGCAATATCCTGACGACTTCTATCCTTCTGTCGCGTGGCGCCGATGTGAACAAGGAGACTGTCGTTGGTCTTACTGCGTTGACCTTCGCCGCAGAGAATGGTCAGGTTGAATTGACTGCACTGCTGCTGGAACGTGGTGCTTTCCTCGAAGCACGCACCCGTTCCGGACTGAATGCACTGCTACTGGCAGCCCAATACGATCAGACCGAAATGGTTGACCAGTTACTGTTTAAAGGCGCCGATCCCAATGCCATTGACAAGGATGGCCGTACCGGGCTGATGATCGCTGCTTACCGGGGCTTCTACAACCCCGCTGAATTGCTTATAAATAACGGTGCCACCGTCAAACGCATAGACAGCAAGGGTAAGACGGCGTTGATCCACGTGGCAGATAGCGGCAAGGACCCGAAGATCGCCAAATTACTGGTCAATAATGGTGCTAACATCAATACCACTTCCCCTGATGGCGCAACCCCACTGATCTGGGCGGCCGGTAAAGGGCATGCCGAGATGGCTGACATGCTCATTGAACTTGGGGCCGATATCAACGCAAAAGACAACAACGGTTTAACGGCACTGATGGAAGCAGCCTACGCGCAGTCAGAAGCATGTGTGAAGCTGCTACTGGATCAGGGTGCAGATAGTACGGTCAGGGACAATGAAGGCAGGAGCGCTCTGGACATCGCTAACAAGAGCGGTAACCCGGCCATCATCGCACTGCTGAAATAGAGTTGTCTTCGAGGCTGGATTTATTACTCGATCACTTTCGGGAGCGATCATGATTCGTCGGATCTGGACGCCAGCCGCGTTTGTGATTCGGGAAATCAGGATTGCGCCAGTCCGGATCAGCCACGTCTTCTTCCGGTGGAACCAGGCTCGCAGTGTATGACAGCACGGCCCGTTCGTCTTTCAGTGTATAACCCTGAATTTGTTCAACCATTTCCTTGTTCGCATTTTGGCGACGACCGTTACGTATCCATTGGTATTGTCGTTCAAGGTAACTGTAATGCTGGCTCTGAATCCTGGGAACATGTTTTTTCACATCGCCTTCACCATCGACACCATGGCAGTCAGCACAATCACGTGAATAGATTTCCTCGCCCATATCAAGATAGCGACGGCTACCCTGACCGTTGTAATCCGTCATCGGTAATGAAGCGATATAACCGGCAACATCAGCGATCTCCTGCGGGCCACCCAGTGTACGCCTTGAGCTGAATGCCTTCATAATAGGATTATCCCTGTTACCGGCACGTATGTCGGCAAGCTGTTTGATGGTAACCCCCGTTAATTGACCTGCGATTTGTGGATATGAACCGTTATCATCTCCCCATCCCTCAGGACCATGACACGTTACGCACAATCTATAGAGTTTTTTCCCATTCTCGAGATTCGGCGTCAATTTAAGCGCCTTGTCAAACTCTACCAATGAAGGTTTAGCCTTGGATACTTGATTGTCTTGGGCTGAAACACCAGCAGCCATCAGCATCGTGAATACAGAAAGACAGGTCATGATAGCGTGCTTTGGAATAGTCATTAGTACGAGTGAATAAGGCGTTGAACTTTCTAGTTGTAAAATATAGACATTCCCTATCGCCAGAACACCCATATAAATTTATTGAGTACGGGAAGAATAAACGCAACACCCTTGCATCACAAGCAGGAAATTGGTCGCTCTGATGTCCTCAATTTATCAAGCAAACAGGCATCATAAAGCCACCAACCACAATCCCTAGAAAATCTAGCTTTTTTCAACTAATTTGCCCAGGGGCTGAACCTCTGAAAGATCGGCAGTTTGCTCCTTAAAAAAATTATCATAATATTCATCTTCGATAGCTCTCAGGATTTCTGAATTCTTAATCATATTCTTAAGGTTCAGAATATTGAGCTTTCTGTATTCACTTTTTGAACTGTTATTAAGGTCATCTATGTGTTTGGGAATTACAATAATGGGGACGATATTCTGCTGGTTAAGCAAGTGCTTTAATCCCATGGGTAATGTATAAGCATACCCTTCGAAGTTGCATTGAATGTTGTTGATAACAGTTTTACCTTTATATCTAACCTCTCTTCTTCTACCAATATGAGCCACTTTATAGGCAGTGAGTAAGGCTTTGGTATCCTTGATTTTTTCCAAGCAATCTAAAAGATATTTCATCTCAGAGTTGGTATGTTTTAGAGCGAAATAATATTCATTGGGTCCATTACATTTAAAAATACCCAGGCCTAAATCTAACTTCAACACTGGCAAGTTATGTAAAAGAGAATAGCGATCTTCCATATAGTTAAACATAACAACCTTAATATTCTGAAAATAAAAACCGTGGGACAAGTATCTTGATTTATAGACTTTCTTTTTAATAGATTTCTTTGCTACAGGCTGTGAACTGCCTAACAGTGTGATAAACCGGCCAGGACGCACTCTGGTTAATATAGATAGTTAAATATATCCTAGTTATCGGCGTTAATATTTAACATTTACAAGAACATAATTTTCGTATCATTTCTCGCACATTTATATTTATGAAAGTGCTATGACAACGCTAACCCGTCTCGATATTGCTGATTACCTTGACTCTGACGAAGATCACCCATTATTCCTTAAAGAGGCAGAAAGGAATGGCAGTATTGAAGAGGATCAGCATACTTTAGAAACAGAAGCGGCCACAAAAGAAACGCCTCAGAAGGATTAAGGTGAACCTAAAAATCAGAGTTACCGTTTTAAACATCCCCTGCGGAGACAGCTTAGGCGCTCTTTCCAAACATTGTCTTAGGGTACTTCATAGCAGCACTCTTCAAGAAGCTGCGCAGAATCCTTGAGTGTCCTGACTAGAATCTGGATATCCGTATTATGACTCCAGTACTGTTTATGCACTCGACTTATGTTGGGCTCATTAAACCGGATGCCTGTTGCCTTACAACTCCTGTTAAATAACCGCAAAAAAAGCGCTTCTACTCATTTACCAAATGAAAGGCACAATCCGTGAACGAACTTTTCGGCAATATTCAGAATAACCCTCCAACTCTCTTGCCAATAACTTTTCCTCATTGATCATACGGAAATGAAATATTATGGGGAAAATCAATACAAATAAAGGAAATGCCCAATAAGAACCCAGGGCGATCGGCAAGGCCGTCAATAGCAATAAGTAAAAGCCATACATAGGATGACGCACCCAGGCATAAGGCCCGATCGAAATAACCGTTTGTTTATCTACCACTTCAATCGTTCTGCCAGCAAACTCATTAACTACATTGACCCAAGTGATACCCAACATACTGAGCCCCATCAAAACATTCCCGAGAGCTACGATGTATATAGGCATCTGCGACCATCCCCAGCGATAATCCAGTCCGCACAAGACAATACCACTGAATGCTGCCAATGCCATGATAGCGATAATAACTCGCTGCTCCTTTTCTTTTTCTCGTTGTTTCAAGCGCCGCTTGAGTGCATCCGGATGTTTAAAATACATGAACGGCATAATGAAAAGGTAACAAAGTGTAATGGTCCCTATAAACATCCACCCTGGCAGGTAGTAAATGGTTCCCGCAGGCAAGAACAATAGCGCCCCATAAATAATCAACCCTATAAGAATTCGCAGAATTATCTTATCTAAGTTTATTTTTTCTTCTTGCTGTTTTTTTGATACGGGTTTTGCGGGCATTGCTCGATCATATATAAATTATTAAACGCTGCTGAGACTCATCTCCATTCAATATCAAATTATCATTCTGGTATTGACCTTACAACTCACAAGTTGAACTACAGCATATATTAACGTTAATATCAGTAGATAATTATTTAGGGATTTATCGCAGTAATAAACAATAATGGATCTATCTTTGTGAGCCTTAGAGACCTGTCTTATGCTCTTTCGAATCCGCTACTTATTGACCTTACTTGGATTAATTGTCACACCTGTTCTCGCCGAGGAGTCTAACTGGCTCGCAGTAACCCTTGATAATGATATATTGTTGGGTAATGACAATGGTTATACCAATGGCATTTATTTCTCCTGGTTTGAAGTCGATGATCAGAACGAAAGCTCCCATCCTGATTGGTTAACAGCTCCCTTAAGTTGGAGCGTCAATGTTGAAAGCGCAAAAAATACTCTGCAGGTCTATTCCCTGGGTCAGGTTATGGTAACCCCAGAGGACATCACCCTTGAAAATCCGCCGGTTAATGACCTCCCTTATTCTGGTACCTTATTATTTAACTCTACATTTATTACCATAGAGGCATCACATGCTGATGCTATTGCGACCGTCATCGGTATTGTGGGTCCCTCATCGGGAGCAGAAGAGACGCAAAAATGGGTACATGACCTGGTTGGCGCTGACGAACCTCAAGGATGGGATACCCAGTTAGAAGATGAAATTATATTCCAGTTCTTACGTGGACGACTCTGGAGGACCTGGAGCAGACCGGATGATCGCATGGACTTCCTGGTTTTGGCAGAAGCAGGATTAGGGACATTGAGTAGTTTTGCAGCCAGTGCGATGTTGTACCGGTTTGGCAGTGACTTAAGCAGCACATTTGCGACACCCTTACTTATTAATACTCGGTCAGCCAACCCTGCCGCAATCAATGGTGCATGGTATTTCTTCGCAGGTGTGCGGTTCGAATATGTATTTAACGCGATATATGTTGACGGGAATACCTACAGAGAGAGCCGCTCGATAGATTACGATCATTCTCAAATCGGGGTGACTACCGGCTTGGCCTATTCCTGGGAAAACACATCAATCACAGTGGCGCTATATGACTCCAATATTTCAGATGATTTGTCTGGCGAATTTACCCAATTTGGAACCTTAACCTTTGGTTGGCGGTTCTAGTATATTAACTTTAGTCATACAGGTGACTTGCAATGGCTCTTGCTTGAGCTTGCGAATATGAATGATTCGTTAGACGTTATATTTCTAATTCTTCACCAGACTGCATAATGTTGCATTCGATACCCATCTTCTCCACTTCTCGTTTGAATAATTGATCATCTGCCGGGGCGATATTCCTTATCCATAAAAATGGCACGTTATAATGACACGGAATAACTTTCTTTGGTGCGATGAGTTCAACTGCTTGAAGTGCATCGGATACATCCATTGTCCAGGTATTATTACCCAGACCGCCAATGGGAAGCATCAACACATCCGGTTTTAATCCTGTCCATGCATTCTGAAAAATCGAATCTCCCAGATTCACTACAGTTTTACCATCTAGAGTAATTTTAAAACCTACAGACCCAATGCCAGTTCGCTCTCCGGGCCCCGGTTGCTTTTTAATTTTGAACCACAGGATTGGTACAATGATTGGGAGATGTACGGACTTAACAGCTTCAATATCTACATCACCTAATACGACGGACTCACCAACCTCTAACGGATGTACATTATTAAACGGCACCCAAGACGTTAACTCTTTACCGCGAGGATCTACCAGCAAAGTCTTGCCATCTTCGACTTTAACTAAATCTCTTCCGCATACAACCGGGGCACTGCTTGCTTCCGCCACCCGATCAGATTGCCAGTGATGGTCAGGATCACCATGAGTTATTAAGATATGGGTAATACTCCCCCATTCTAATTTTGGTATCAGACTTTTAAAATTAAATAATGAAAAATATTGCCCCGGGTCAATGGCAATTTTATTTTTACCATGTTCTATAAGAAATGAATTGTAGAGAAAGTGCCTGATCTTCATGGGCTTCGCACTCCTATCGCGATGATGATGATGTCTACTCTGAATCCTTAATATGCGTTCTTTCTGTCAATAATTTCGAGTATTCCCTGATGACTCCAGTTCACTATTAGTCAAGTTTATACTTTTTCGATAACGCTGCCTGTTCTACCTCAGAGAGGCTTTTGAAATATGCTTTCCAACCAGGACAAAATCCAATATGCCATCGCCAAATCCGACCCATTATGGATTTTGGGTTTTTATCGTATTGAGCTCTTATACTGCAATTTTCACATGAACGCATAGCTTAAACGCCTG
>JASJBW010000176.1 GCA_030066315.1 Gammaproteobacteria bacterium | reverse complement strand
AAGCTGAACACATACACCGGTTCGACCCCCATACGCAGATCACTGATGATAATATGATCACGCTCTTTTTTGATGGAATAAAATCCATGTGAAAACCAGAATAAACGTTCAGCTGCTGGTATCTCCTGAAGTGCTTTAGCATAGTGGTCTTCGCTCGGATAAAATTGCATGGAGGGGGCTTTTTCCTGATCCAGTAAAGACAGGAAGCCTTCGTAATAGCCGCCTTCAACGCGTACTACGAAACGCCAAAGCAAGGTATTGAAGGGTGCCGGCGTCAGCAGGATTTTGGAGCGATCCACACCAGTGGTTTGCAAGTAATCATCCAGTTGCCTAGACAGGTAAGTTTGTATACCCAGGCTCCACAATAAATAACTGGTGCTGATAATCAGCACCACGAAAATCGTTTTACGATGATGTGCATGAGGTTGGTGACGTCGCCATAATACGACCGCAAGACCAATCATTAAGGGTAGGGTATACAAAGGATCGATAATAAATATCGAGCCGATACCGACCGGAGTCGTGTTAAAAGGCCAACCAATCTGGGTACCGTATATGGTCAGGCTATCCAGTAGCACGTGGGTTATCAGGCAGGCGAGTACCAACCAAAGCCAGCCCCGAATATGTTCTCTTGTCGAGGGATGAAGTCGACTGATCAGCCAGGCCAATAAAGGGGATATGAAGGTCAACACCCACAATGAATGGCTGAAGCTGCGATGCAAAGTAAAATTATCAACAACAGAGCTGTAACGCACGAGCACATCGAGATCGGGCAGAGTGCCCAGAAAAGCACCCCAGGCCATGGCTTTACGACCGACTTTATGACCCAGTACGGCTTCGCCGACCGTCGCACCTAAGACAAGTTGTGTTACAGAATCCATATTAAATTGATTGGATTGAAGTTGTGATTAAAAGTTTTCAAAATATTGATGAAATCCATTTTTAAGTTAAGGCAGTTTATGCCCTTTGACAATCGAGACTCGATAAATCTTTGTTTAGCATGATAGTCCTGTCGCCTAAGCGTCTTCAGCTCATGAGTCATAGCCCTTCGGTTGTTAACAGCAATTTCGCTATGAGGCGTTCTACTGGAACATAATCATCGGTAAATACGGGGAGTTCAGCCATCGGGGTACCGGATTGTTGCAGGGGGCTATTAATTTTTAACCAGCGCCGATTAAATCCACGACGTGACTCGATCATATCCGATTGCATAACGCGATTACTGGCCGAAATTACAAACGTCATGCGTTGGGGGCGTTGTGGGATGCTATCAAGCCAGATATCCACATACTTAAATTCAAGTTGCAGTGTTTTCATTAAGCTCTTTACCATCTTGGGATTGGGGAAGGCATCTACGACGTTGGTGGTGAATAATCCATCCGGCTCCAGGCGTGTTTTAACCAGTTGAATATATTCCCGGGTGACCAGGTGATAGGGAATGGCGATGTCATGAAAGGCATCCGTGACGATCACATCAAACTTTTCACTTTGCAGGCGAGTGAGTATAGTGCGGGCATCTCCATGAATCACTTCCATATCCGCGGTGTCGACGTACATGGCCTGTTCTACGGTTGCTGTGACCATGGGATCAAGTTCAGCGACGACTACACGGGACTGGGGAAAGGCAGCTTTGACGGCTCGTGGCTGTGTATAGGAACCACCACCCGCAAAAAAGTACTCCAGTTGTGCTAACTCATCCGGTGCATAGTGATGCTCCACCAGTTCTTGCATGAGATGCACGTAAGGCGCAATCAGTAAATCGGGCACAGTTTCGTGGTTGATGCCATGCACCAGGTGATCCAGTACCAAGGCTTTGGCTGAGCCATAAGGCGCCTGATCTGAACTGTCTACCACACGAAGACAAAAATAGTTGCTTTCTTGATCACAAGGATTGGTAAATCCCTGATGTTGATAGGTGACGACGATGACAACCAGGCCTGAAATACCTAAGACACCCATGGATTTAAAGTTGAGGGTGCGAAAAAAAGGAATAGCCAGAACGAATAACAGGATCGCACTCAGAATAATGATATTACGCGAACCGATATACTGGATCAGCACAAACCCGGTCAAAAAGGTACCAATGATTGAGCCCATGGCGGCTAGAGCGTGCATGCGTCCGACAATATGACCGGTTCTCTGGTCCAGTCTTAAAGCCAAGGTCGTTAATAGTGGTGTAGGTATACCGAGGAGTAAAGCCGGAATGAAAAACATGGATAACACATATAGAAAACTTGAACTGATGAGGTCGAGTTCACTGTTTTGCAGAATCGGTGCTACCCATGAGAGTACCAGCAAGCTGAACAGGCTGAAAATCGCAGACAGTGCCAGAACAAGGCCAACTGATGATTCGTTGCCAGACCGGTCTGCCCATACCCCTCCTAACCAATTGCCCAGTGATAAACCGGCCAATATCACGCCAATAATCGAAGTCCAACTATAGATCGTGACCCCTACATAGGGAGCAATTAATCGACCTGCAGTAATTTCTAAAACCAGTAAAATGGCTGAACTGATAAAGATGGTGAGGCCATACCAGATAATTTTCGCGCGCGAAGACATGAGAAACGAGTCTAGAAAATGCTAAATATGCCTTAAAACAGTATGTCTCGAAACCGGTTTTTTCAAAAACTTTTCAATTAGCGAGTAATCCACTGCAGATCGGGGCTAATTAATAAAGAGGCAGAGTTAAATTAATGAGGGTGTTAAAAAACAGATTTTGTCTGAAAGTTGACATTGGGTGATCTATGGGAGTCCTAACACGGGCCTATCAGCAGAACAGTTAGGGCAGATAGTTTATTTTTTCAAACCCTCAACCGTTATATCATGCTGGGTATTCACAGGTTGATGCCATTTTCTGCTAATCCTGGTGGCGGCGATCCTGGACGCGAACACGCCGGTCCAAAAGTAAACGACGTGAAGGACCCGAATAGTTAGGATTGATATTCTGGCGACGATCTTGACCTGATCTTCGTGCTTGATGGGCTCTGCGTCGTTCTACGTTTACGTCAGCTTGACGGTTTGATGTAGCAACCATATCCATTTTTACCTGTGGTGGAATGATATTGATTGAATCTGATTCATGGTTATCCCGAGAGAACGAACCAGTGAGGAAAATTTATCATCCGAATCATACATGATCTACCTACTACTGCACTTTTGTGATTAAGTTAACAATCGTTAACTTTTTAAGGCTTATTTTCGGATTCTTTTGAAGTTTTTAAATCACTGGCCCAGGTCAGGTTTTGCGGATCGAATCCCTGGGTAAGACTCGGTTTAACGATGTCAAAATAAGGTGAAATATCAAAATCCCTGGGAGCAAACAAACTGTGATGCCGGATGTGTAGAATTTCTTGATAACAGGCCGCACAAGCGGGGTCAGTTGTTTTTTCGATCTGTGGGAGGATAGGATATTGTACTGCCTGAAAGGCCTGTGCAATCAGGGATGAGCATATTGCCCGCGTGGGATCACCGCTGCCTAAGGCCAGCATGCGACGTTTCCATTGATGAGGTACCGGTGGGGACTGAATAAGATATCTCGCCAGATCAAAGATATTCTTTAAATCGTAGCGGTCACCCAGTCGTGATCTGGCATATTCAATTACCTCGCTTAGCTGTTCCTGGGATAACCCCCTGGGGCGACAGATACGCGTATGTTGTTGCCAGTAATGCTGCAGAGTGATGGTTCTTACACCGGCCTGAACATCGGCTTCAAGCAGTAAGATTTGGTCAGGAGAAGCCACTGCAGTATTAATGCACAGTGCGGCGTGAGACCAGGTCGATTGAGTCAGGTATTTTACTGCATTACTGATTCGGCTTGACCCCTCCACCAATAATACGTCCCCTGCTCGCAGGGATTGTGCCAGCTGTTCAGGTTTACAGGTTGCCTGGCTGACTTGTTGCGCGTTAGGCTGGTCCAGGTAACGGGCCAGCCAGCGGCCGATTTTTTCAAAAAAAGACACAATATCGATAATCGCAGTTTACATGGGAAAAACTATATCAGTTTTAGATATATCCGTTATGCTCATGGGTATTGGAATAAAATTGATAATCGTGCAAAGATGTCATAAATAGAATTACATCCTTTCGATGAAGCAACAGATCAGGTAAGGCGAGCCGTATGAAATTTTTTCAAATGTGTCCTATCTAATTACCTAACGAACAATACCAGGGAATTCATCGTTCATGCCTGCTAACCATATTTGGCGAGAAAATCACATTGAAATCGTGTATTCAGGCGAGCTCTATCGAATAGAGTCTGAAGAAATGTATAACAGGCTTTCCTGTGATCCTGGTTTTGATGATGTACAGTTCATCATTGTGGATTGCAGGAAACTGCAAACCGTACACTACTCTGAGGAAGATTATAAAATCCATGCCGCTTTATCCAAGGCAGTCTCGGAATGGCAGCAATTGTATAAACCTCTGCGGGTCGGCGTGGTCGTGTCCACTCAGGATGGTGAAAATAGTGTCAAAAAACTGATGTCGTATGCTCAGCAATTTCATCAGCTCTGGGATAGGAGGATTTTTTACAATTATAATGAAGCCATTCAGTGGGCTTCCAAGGGTTAATGATAAGATCGTGTAAAAATATAATCGTTGATTATATTTTTACACGCGGTTGCGGAGTCTACTCAAAAACTATTCAATTTTGATGCTGTAAACGAGGGCGTCAACGTCTCCGTTACCGGTGGCATAGAGTGCTTGAGAGCCGATACGTTTCCATTCCATGGCTTCAAAAAACGCGATGGCATGTCTATTGAAGTTTTCACAACCGGCCTGAGCAGTGGTAAAACCGCGTTTATTAAAATGGATGATCGATTGTTCCACCAGTTTGGTACCTATTTTCTTTCTTTGATAAGAGGGTTTAACCCACAAATCATCGATACAATTTGATGAGACTGTCAAGAGACCCGCTAAATCTTTCCCCATCCAGGCAATCCAAGCAATACCTATCTTCCGCTGTAAGTACTCACGAAAAAAAGAGGATGTCCGTTGTTTCAGAATATTGTCGTTCAAGTGTTTTTTATACAACTGTTGCCAATTCTGATAGAGAAAATCAGCGGCCTCATCAAGATCTTCAAACTGCAAAGGTTTAATGGTGAGCTCGGGAAACGGGATGACATTCATAACGCGTTATATCAATTGTGATCTTCTACTAAGGATTGAGAAATTCTGCCCGGGTATGAATATTCTCCTGGAAGCACCCACCCAAAGCTGTGGTGCTGGTTTGAGAATTGGTATCCATGACACCTCTTGATTTCACGCAATAATGTGTAGCATCGATGCTGACCGCGACGTTGTCTGTCTCCAGTAATGCTTGTAAAGATACCAGGATCTGGCGTGTCAAACGCTCCTGGACTTGGGGGCGTTGACCAAAAAAACGCACGATACGATTAATCTTGGAAAGGCCAATAATTTTATCTTCAGGTATATAAGCCACCTTGGCGACACCATCGATGGTCACAAAATGATGTTCACAAGTACTGGTCAGGTCGATATCCCTGATTTTGACCATCTCGTTAGCGCCCATCTTATTCTCGATCAATGAAATTTTGGGAAACTGGCCATAATCGAGACCGGAAAATATTTCATTGACATACATCTTGGCAATGCGATGCGGTGTTTCGGCGAGACTATCATCATTCAGGTCAAGTCCCAGCGTGGTCACGACGTCCGCCATCAGGGATTTGATGCGTTCATATTTGGCTTCCGTCGACAACCCTGTTTCAATCATCGGTGTTTCGAGACCATGATCGATCAGTGTATTTCTGACCAGGAGCGCTTCGTAGCTGAGGTCTTCAGCCAGTTGGGTATGGGGTTGGGCGATTTTTACGTTAGAGGTGATCATGAAACTTTCTCCAGCAGGGGTACAGATTGAAATTGGTCAGAGGCGTATTCCAGGGTTAGTGATACTGAATCAGCGAAACGCAAGGCATGGGGTTTGTCGATAGTCACACGTGCTGAGATCACACTTTGATGACGGCCGCTAATCTTTAGAACGTCAGCGACCAGTTTTTCCAATAATAAAAAACGGCCCTGTTCAACATGATCAATCACTTGTTTGGTGATTGTCTTGTAATTCAATGCGTCTTCAACCTTATCGTTAAGCGCTGAGTTGTTGATCTGATATTTAATTTCAATATTTATAATGACATCCTGTTTCTTTTCTCTCTCTTCAGGATTGAAGCCAATATAGGTGCGTAACCTGAGGTTACTGATATTGATTATCGCGCTGGAAGGTCTCATTACTCGTTCTCATTAGAATTTTTACGGAATATACGATTGAATGAATCAATGTGCTGTCAAAATAGTGTGAAGATCCTGTGAAAGTGGCCCGTTAGGATGTTTGCAATAACCCCCACCATGAATTTCATTAACCACTAACAACTGAATTGCATCAGTTATAATGATGTTGATACCAAGACCCCTTACAAAAGCATGAAATATGAAGTGATCGATGCAGTTATTGCACCAAAAGGCCAATTGGAAACCCTGTCACAGTTTGAGGTGAGCCGTATCTTAAGTAGCAGTGAAGGGGCACTGGCTAAGGTTTTTAGAGACTGTTCTTTGGCAGTGTTGAATTGTGGCAGTCCCCTCGATGACGGCAAGGAACTGTTGGCGCGTTATCCGGATTTTTCCATCAAGGTTATTCAAAAGCAGCGGGGTATTAAACTTGAACTCAAGAATGCTCCGGCTATTGCTTTTGTGGATGGCGAATTAATTACGGGTATTCGTGAACACCTATATGCCGTATTGCGTGACGTTCTGTATGTGCATAACAAGATCGTCCATTCCCCTCGATTTGATATGCAGGTATCAAGTGATGTCACCAATGCCATTTTCCATATTTTACGCAATGCAAACCTGTTTGAGCCGGGAGAAGAACCAAACCTGGTAGTTTGCTGGGGCGGTCATTCAATCAGTACCGAGGAATATGATTACACCAAGGAAGTTGGTTATCAAATGGGGTTGCGTGACCTGGATATCTGCACCGGCTGTGGCCCGGGGGCGATGAAGGGACCCATGAAAGGGGCCACTATCGGCCACGCCAAGCAACGCAGTGGTGAAGGGCGTTATATTGGTCTTACCGAACCGGGTATTATTGCGGCTGAATCACCCAATCCCATTGTGAATAAGCTGGTGATTATGCCGGATATTGAAAAACGCCTGGAATCTTTTATCCGGCTGGGTCATGGTTTTGTGGTTTTTCCCGGTGGAGCGGGAACCATGGAAGAAATCCTCTACTTGCTGGGTATTCTGCTCCATCCCGATAATCGAGATATGCCGTTTCCGCTAATTCTAACGGGCCCTCAATCGGCAACTGCCTATTTTAACTTGGTGGACCGGTTTATTCGTCAGACACTGGGTGAGGCTGTCCAAGAACGTTACCAGATCATCATTGATGAACCTGCTCGCGTAGCGATTGAAATGCAAAAAGGTATCCAGCAGGTGCGTAAATTCAGGAAGACACGGGGTGATGCTTTCTATTACAACTGGGTATTAACCGTGGACGAACCATTCCAACGTCCGTTTGAACCTAACCATATCAATATGTCGAGCCTCAATCTCACGAGAGAACAGGATACAGATCAATTGATTGCCAATTTGCGCCGTGCTTTCTCCGGGGTCGTGTCGGGCAATGTTAAGGAGTCAGGTATACGCGCTATTGAGGAGAAAGGAGTGTTTGAATTAAAAGGTGACAGAGCGGTGATGCAGGCTGTAGATGAATTACTATCCGCATTTGTAGCACAACAACGTATGAAGTTGCCGGGTACAAAATATCAGCCCTGCTACCGTATCATTCACTGATCTAATCTTTTTGTTTATCGATAATAAAATCAGCTCTTGAACGTAATTTTTTTCGTTGACGAATCTCTGCAAAGGGATCAGTTTCAGTTGGGTTTAAAGGCTTGGAAGCCTCTTTTTGGATTGTTGGTGTGGATCTAGGTTTTTTTAATCGCGGGAAAAAAATATGAAACAAAAGGTAAACCATTACGCCGATAAAAAAAGCCAACCACTTGACTATATAAGATAATCCGAGGTGCGCTGGGTCTTGATTGAGTTCAGTGTAACTGAGGTAGTCATCATGTAGCATGCCGATCAGCCAGAAATAAACAAACAGCAAAAGAGTCGAAATGATAACGCTTTTATATCGTTTCCATACCACGCCCAACACCGTCAGTTGAATAATGTTCTTTATCATTTAGCCAAACCAGCTGAGTCCGAGTAATGCTAGAATTGCGAGTAATCCTTTTTCCTTGATCTCGGTTTTAATTTTATCTTCCTCTTCTTGAACAACAATCTCGAGGTCTTCAGAAGTAAAATCCTGGGGCGTGCGCCCGGCTAGAATGATGCGGGTTTGTGCGCGTTTTATGGCTTTTTCCCTAAGGGCAGAATGGTAACGTTGCGGAATGCGGGCGAGTGGATTCATTGACTTTAAAAGGCACCATTAAATAATGCGTATTATATCGAAGTCAGTGATTTAATGCTGGCAAGGCGTCAGCAACGGGTGATTTGAGATGTCATGGG
>JASJBW010000182.1 GCA_030066315.1 Gammaproteobacteria bacterium | reverse complement strand
CATTGCCATGAGCAACCACCATGGTATTGGTATTAGAGTCCGGCAACTGCGCCAGTAACGCTTTTGCGCTTGCGACCACCGCAGCCCGACCACCAAAATAATCTGCGACGCGCATATTAATCACATCATTAGTTGGCATAACCTTGCCCAGATTCATCAAACTGGCCGTCTCAACTGTTCGACAATAAGGACTCGCCAACACGCGACTCACCGGGATCCCCAAAAATCGGATGGCCGCTCCAGTGGCTTTAGCCTTTGCACGGCCTGCTGGGGATAGTTGTCTGATTTTACTCCCATCACAACTGAGCCAATCTTCGAAATTCTGCACATCATCCGACTGTGACCAGTTGGTTGCTTCATGGCGAAAATAGAGGGTATATCCGCCTTGTTGTAAAGCTTCAACCAAGGCCCGACCTGATAATTCAGGTGCCACATGATCCATCGCTGGTACCGAAGTACTCACCAATAGACTGAAAATCAGAAGTACTTTGATAGCGGGTAATAATCGAAAATTGATGTATGCAAGCTTCATGATGTCTCCTCTGATGACCCACACGTATTCTTTACATTTTTTATTGGCCGAAAGCAAGAATGTAAATTATTCACATTGCGTTATAGAGTCCGCGAGTATGATGTAAAATTTTTTATTAATATCCTCTACAGAAACGGATATAAGACCTGGGCCTAAGGGTCTTTTCTGTCGAGACCTAGATGTCAACCCATTTGCCCGGGTCGAGGGTAATAGCGGTTAGGTAAACAAAAATTGAGCCCTTAAACTTGGCTAATAGCCCCAAGCATACCTTTTCAGAATTACCTGACAAACTCGGTTCACTGTTCTCGAAGATGTCTTCGAGTGTCAAACCCCGTGGAAAGGATGCTGAACTTTTAATGCCCAGGCATAGTGATACTCAAACATCGCGAGTACCCAAAGGGATTGAACAAATGGGTATAAAAAGCCAACAGGGCGATATACATGCCTACAAAACAGGTAGAGGCCCTCTCGTACTACTGGTACATGGTTGGGGAGGTGGGGCCCATCAATTCTTCCCTTTAATGCTTGGACTCGCCCAGTGTGGATTCACGGCTTTATCCTTCGACCATATGGGGCACGGTCTCAGTGAAAAAAAAGCAGCCACCCTCAAACAATTCATTCTGACGACCAATCACCTTCTGGATTTTGCGACCCGTAAATCGCCTGAAGGACTCTATGCAATTATTGCTCATTCAACCGGTTGCGTGGCCGTCGCTAATGGCATAGAAAAGCTGGTCAGAGAAAAACCATTATTTTTAATAGCCCCGGTTTTTAATTACCCACAGCATTATCGGAACGTGTTAAAAAAACTCAAGTTGGGTAGCAAACTTGAATCTCATTACCTTGAAGAGTTTAAGAAAAACTACAAGAGTCAATATCAAAAATATGAACTGGCCACGAAACTCGAAAAATATGCTGATCTAACGGTAATTGCACATGATAAAAATGATAATGAAAATTCAGCAGAAGATTCGATCCAGTTTTGCGCAACTCATCCCTTAACACGATTACTGATTACAACAGATTATGATCACTTGAGAATTATTAATTCAGAATCGGTTTGGCAGGAATTAAAATCACATTTAAACTACGAGGACACCTCTATCAATTTCATGGATCAGTTTCATGGTAAATAATGAATCGGTGTAAAAACTGTGCACCTTCTCTATTGGCCTTGCTAATAAATGCAAACCACACCATACACCCCTGATTAACTGCCCCATAATGATAATCTGGAATCAAATCTCCCTGCTCAGCAGTACTTTCATTTAGCACAGGTTGTGCTCTTTTTGAGCATTTCTATTATCATGGTGATTGATCCCAATCATCACAATACATCAACCGGCAAAGAATGAGTTTCCAGCGCATGGATCGTTATTTGACGTTAATGGGAATACTCAATCAGTTATTTCTAGACTTGCGGACGCTCAAGTTCGGGCTGCTTTGGTTTTTTTCTTTTTCCTTATTGGTCGGTTGTGCCTCCATTCCCCCCCAGCAACTCGCGACGAACCTGGCTGCTCGAGACATGACGCAGCCCATGTACGCTCTGGAAGCATACCGGGATTCAAAGCAATTTTACCTCAAATATCGTCAGGGTGATCAAATCTATTATGCCGGAGGAAACTGGACAAATTTTACTGATTTCGTAGAGACGCCCACATCGTCTAAAAACTATACCATACCCAAGCTGACACCCCTTCTGTATCATCAAAACACACCTTGGGAGTCACCACCACAAGAGCAAGTCACGCTACCTATTTTCAGTCTTGATGAATGGAACATACTGCGTGACCGCCTATTAAAAAACGTGGTTCCCAGGGATGGAAGTGGTGTAGTCGTTGATTTTCTGGAGACAGAGTACTTTCTGTACTACGATGAAACCGGTAGCTTGAATTCTTCACGATTTGTCGATAAACCTCGTCACCGAGTCGTTCATAACCACTTGGATTTTGACGATTTTCTAGACCAAGGACGCCCGATTCTGGAATCATTCCTCAAGGAGCAAGGCATTCAGGCTAAAGAATTGATATTTAATACCGGAGATACCGGCACCTACTCCCTACCTTTTTTATATATCAATACAGAACACCGCTATTTAATGTTCGCTCACAACATCCCTTTGAAACTCTTTGCGATCAGTAGTAGTCCCGAACTTAGAACCGGACAAGCACTCGGGCATGTTATGCATAGCCATTTAACCAACCTGTATGCCAGGCCCGTTTCTTCACTCTATCGTTTATTTTTTGTGGTAGCAGATACGACCCGGGCTACTTTGTTATTTGACTGGACAGTCGCCCTCGAAAATAAACCTGTTCCCCCACTGAGTGATGCGCCTCCCATGAACATGGAACAATGGGAAATGGAACTGGATAAAATATCAAATCGAAACGTATCTTCGGGCAGCGTGGACATACTGGTCGATGGCAAAGCCTATTTTACCCGGCTCATCGAATCATTGGGCATGGCAAAAGAGTCCATCAAATTGCAAACCTATATTTTTGATAATGATGATTATGCCCTACAAATCGCCGATTTACTTAAACAACGTTCAAAAGAAAATATTGAAGTACAAATTCTCCTGGATGGCATTGGCACTATTTCAGCTACTATGGCCGAATCCGAATCACTTCCAGAACATTATCAGCCGCCTGCTTCTGTTAAACGTATGCTGGAGAAAGATTCTAAAATAGATGTTCGGCAGAAAGCCAATCCATGGATGACAGGAGATCATGTAAAATCCACCATTCTCGATGAAAATATTGCTTTCATAGGGGGCATGAATATAGGCCGTGAATATCGTTATGATTGGCATGACTTAATGCTGGAAATTAACGGACCGGTAGTGGATATGATAAACCAGCAATTTGACAAGGCATGGGCTCATGCCGGTTTTTTCGGCGACATTGGATATCTGGGCCATCTTTTTAGGAGCCAGTTTTCCAGGCCCACTGAATCAACCCCGGGCAAATATCCACTGAGGGTTTTATTAACCGAGCCTGGAAACTATGAAATCTATAAATCTCAACTCAAAGCTATTCAGCGTTCTCAGAGTTATATTTATATTGAAAATGCTTATTTCACGGATGACCGGATGTTGAGGGAATTAGTCTTCGCACGCCGACGGGGTGTTGACGTCAGGGTTATCATACCCTTGGAAACCGACCATGGCCCCATTTCACGAAGTAATGTCCTGGCTGCCAACCTGATGTTAAACCACGGCATAAGAGTATACATTTATCCAGGCTTTTCTCATGTTAAGGCAGCGATCTATGATGGGTGGGCCACTTTGGGCTCAGCCAATTTTGACCGCTTGAGCTTTCGCATTAATCGGGAACTCAATATTGCCAGTTCTCATCCCGAATTTACCCAGCAATTAATGCATCGCTTGTTTGAACCTGATTTCAGCATATCAACAGAATTAACTGAACCCGTTCCGGGACGCTGGAGGGATTATCTGGATGAAATTATGGGCGACTACCTCTATTAATCTGTAGGTATATCGATCATTCATCCTGGTATTTTTGTAAATACGATTATAGAGATTCATAATGAGATGTTGGATGGGTAGTTCACCAGATTTTTAACTTTAGCGGATATTTTTTATTGTGAATCCCTTTATACAGGCCTTGATTCCGGTCATTGTGCTCATTGTTTTGGGTATTGGGCTTAAACGCACCCAGTTCCTGAACCCACGAGCTTGGGCAGGCATGGAAAAGCTGACCTACTATTTTTTATTCCCTGCTTTACTCATTCACTCGTTGGGGAATCAATCATTGTCCGGCTCAGACTGGAAGACTATTTTAGCCATCGTAATAGCTACCGTTTTTCTTTCCGCAAGCATATTAATCTTTTGGAACGCCTGGATAAAAACCACTGAAGGCTCCACGTTTACCTCCATTTTTCAAGGAGGTGTGCGTTTCAATACTTACATTGCACTATCTATCGCATTGAGTCTTTATGGTCAGGCAGGTCTTGATTTATCCAGTATTGCGGCAGGGTTCATGATTGTTGTGATCAATATCTTATGTATTGGTGTTTTTGCACTCTACGGCCCCCTACAGATAAAGGGCATAAAACCACTCTTCCGCGAGATTTTTGCCAATCCTCTGATTATCGCGTGTGTTATAGGCTGGGTTTTAAGCTTAAGTGGTCTTGGCTTACCGATATTATTGAATAATTCCCTGGAAATTCTTGGCCGTGCCGCGCTCCCTCTTGGACTATTAGCCGTGGGGGCTTCTTTAAATCTTAATGCTTTGTTTGGGCAGACCCATGCGATCATCACCTCATCCATTACTCAATTTCTGGTTAAACCCGTAACGGTTATTATTCTGGTGAACTATTTTGAGCTTGATGGACTCGTGGCCAGCATCTTGTTGATTATGTTCATGGTACCGACCGCACCCTCAGGCTATATCCTGGCCCGACAATTAGGTGGGGATACGGAGACCATGAGTTCCATTATCACTTTTCAAACGCTACTCGCTTTCTTCGTTATGCCACTGATTGCGTGGATAGCCATTGACTAGCTCAGGAATATTGAGTTGTATAAAATTGAAATAATGAGCCGATCCGATTTTTAACTTTTTAAGTGCTCAATTCTGGAATGTCTCTGAAATGCTCCAACGCCTCTGGATTGGCTAATGCTCCCTTATTCTTGACTGGCTGATCATGCACAACATCACGCACGGCCAGTTCAACAATCTTGCCTGATTTTGTTCGGGGTATTTCAGGCACCTGGATGATCTTGGCAGGTACATGCCGCGGAGAGCATTTATCGCGAACGACTTTATTAATCTTGTTCAGCAGGATTTCAGTCAGTTCTTGCCCCTCCTTCAGAACTACAAATAAGACGACACGTACATCATCCTCCCAGTTCTGCCCGATGACGATGCTTTCGACCACCTCATCCAACTGTTCGACATGTCGATAGATTTCAGCAGTACCTATTCGCACCCCACCGGGGTTAAGCGTCGCATCAGAACGTCCATAGATAATCACACCCCCCTGCCGGGTTAGGCGGACGTAGTCACCATGATGCCAGACATTATCGAATCGAGCGAAATAGGCATCATGATACTTCTCACCCTTTTCATCCCCCCAGAAGTAAACCGGTTGCGAGGGAAAAGCCCGGGTGCACACCAGCTCTCCTTTTTCTTCGACCACAGGCAATCCCTGTTCATTGAATACCTCTACGGCCATACCCAAGCCCCGGCATTGGCTTTCGCCTCTATAGACCGGTAATAATGGATTACCTAAAACAAAACAAGAAACGATATCGGTTCCACCGGAAATGGATGCGAGATTAATATCTGGTTTAATGGACTCATAAACGTAATCAAAACTTTCCGGCGCCAACACGGAGCCCGTTGAGCACAGGGTGCGTAATGACTTTAATCGATGTGTTAAGTAAGGGGCCAGGTGGTTTTTTTTCAGCGCATCAATATACTTCGCAGAGGTACCAAACAGCGTCATATCGACCTGGTCCGCATAATCCCATAGCACATTACCATCCGGATAAAAAGGTGATCCATCATATAACACCAATGTAGCACGCGTGGCGAGAACGGACACCAGCCAATTCCACATCATCCAACCACAGGTCGTAAAATAAAACACCCTATCCCCTTTTTTAATATCACTGTGCAACTGATGCTCTTTCAAATGCTGGAGTAGCACGCCACCTGCTGAGTGTGTTATGCATTTGGGCTTGCCGGTGGTACCGGATGAATAAAGGATATAGAGCGGATGATTAAATGGAGTTTTTTCAAAGCTGATGGCTTCGGGGTGCTCGGTTTCAAGGATCTCTGACCAGGCCAGGCCATTATCTCCTTCTGATAATCCGACCAGGGATACTTCAATACTATTCTGAAGAGTTGGTAAGGATGACTGAATTCGTTTTACTTTAGAACGGACATCGATGATTTTTCCATTGTAAAAATAACCGTCTACACAGAATAAAATTTTTGGCTCAGTTTGACCAAATCGGTCAATCACACTGTCCTCACCGAAATCAGGTGACGTTGAAGTCCAGATCGCACCCAGGCTGGTCGTCGCCAACATCGCTACGATGGTTTCCGGCATATTAGGAAGGTATGCAGCTACCCTGTCACCTTTTTTTATACCCTGCTGTTTCAGCCAGGCAGAGACCGCTGCTACCTGATGATAAAGCTCATTGAAGGTGAGCTGACTTTCCTTCTGATCTTCAGCCCGAAAAATGATGGCAAGGTCGTCACTGCGTTCACGCAACAAATTTTCAGCAAAGTTAAGATGCCCATGCGGAAACCAGGTGGCTTTTTCCATGTCCAGGTTATCCAAAACGACCCAATCGCCTTTATCACCGATAACCTCGCAAAAATCCCATAACAAGGACCAAAAGCTCGCACTGTCATCAATGGACCATTGATATAAGCTATCGTAATCCGGAAAGTTTTTTTTCGACTGTTGCTCGACGAATCGGATGAAAGCGCTGAGGTTCGCCTGGTCAATCCGATCCTGATCAGGTTGCCACAACAATTCAGACTGTTGGTTTTCTGTTATCATTTTTATAATAAACCTCTGAAGACTCATGATACTAAAAATTAGCATCGATAACAGTTCATAAAATGCATATTGAAATAATTCAAGCCGATATCACCACATTAGAAGTTGATGCCATCGTCAACGCGGCCAATAACAGCCTGCTGGGAGGGGGTGGCGTGGATGGTGCTATCCATCGCGCCGCGGGACCACAATTGCTGCAGGAATGTAAAACCCTGGATGGCTGTGAAACCGGACAGGCCAAGATCACTGGTGGCTATGAGTTACCCGCAAAGTATGTCATTCATACGGTAGGTCCCGTCTGGCAAGGCGGGAATCAGGGTGAAGCCAATCTATTGGCTTCCTGCTACCGGGAAAGCCTGTTACTGGCTGAATCACACCAGTGTCACAGCATCGCATTTCCAGCGATCAGTTGTGGTGTATATGGCTATCCGATCGATTTGGCCAGCCCTATCGCAGTCGAAACGGTCATTAAAACCCTGCACGAGCTCACTATCGCGAATCACGTCATCTTTGCCTGCTTTAATGAGACCATTGAAAAATCCCTGAAACGGGCCCTGGCTCAGCACACCATCTAAGTGTTTTGTTGAACTCGAAAACACTGGTCGTACAGTCGCATCGATCGCCCTTGCCATACGACTGGTTACAACCTTGCCTGGACTCAGTCCAAGATTGGGCGAAAAGCCGACACTATGATTATCGGTTCACAGGAGACGATTTTTTTGATCCCGTGCCTGATGATATTCTGGCAAAAACCCAAATGCAGAAAGTGATTGCCACGGACCTTGCGCGTTTATACCTGATTAGACACTATTTAAGATCGGGCTATGAGGCCGTGGTCTGGTGTGATGCGGATTTCTTAATTTTTAAACCCAAGCACTTTATATTGTTGAATGCGCCTTATGCACTGGGTCGAGAGCACTGGATTCAAACCGACAAAACCAACCGTCTGCGCTGTTACACTAAAGTACACAATGCGTTCATGTTATACCGGCAAGGTAACAGTTTCCTGGATTTCTACATCGACAGCGCATTGAAATTGATCAGACTCAATAGCGGTACGATGCCACCTCAGTTTATTGGACCTAAACTATTGACCGCTTTATGTAATATTGTGCAATGCCCAATCATGGAAAATGCCGGTATGTTCAGTCCGTTGGTGCTAAGAGATCTAGTCCGGGGCGGTGGTGAGGCACTGAATCTTTTCGGTCAGCATAATCAGGAACCCATCGCGGCCGCTAACCTGAGTGCGTCACTGGCTTCAGCGAGTACATTAAACGCGTCCCAAATGTATGCCCTTATCGAGC
>JASJBW010000181.1 GCA_030066315.1 Gammaproteobacteria bacterium | reverse complement strand
TGATCATGCAGGAAGTTTTGGCCAAACCTCTTCCTGGCCCTGTGTGCTGCGGGGTTGCCCATGCGAATTCGAGATAAATCAACGCGTTAGAAAATTGAGGATTGGGATTATCCACTAAAACTAGGCGGTTAGGAAATGGTGGGAGAGATTTGAAGTCGCGACGAAAATCGCATCGGTGATTTCTAGCAGAAGTCTTTTCCTAGGAATGGCGACAGCCGAAGTACTTTATAGGTCGATGGTTTCAAGAATGTGATTAATCGAGTAGTACCGGCAATAGACGCCAGGCTTGATTTGAGATTGTAATTCTAGTCGTTGATTTATTATGAGGGTGGGGCTGTCATCATAAGAAGGCCATCTTCCTTGATGGCTATTCTTAGTGGTTATCAAATCAATAAGTATGTGCCTTACTTGTTAACCGGCGACTCGGGATCGAACAGGTAGGCCATGACGTGACTGATTTGTTCTTCAGTCAGCAATTTTTTGGCACCGATACGCGGCATATGAGTACACGGGAAATATGCGTGTGGATTATAAATTACCTCATACGTGTACTTGAGAATCGCATCACTGGTTCCGCGAGCTTTTCCATAACCTGTCAATGCGGGGCCGATACTGCCACCGGTACGATCAGTCGCCAGTTGATGACAGTTATAACAGTTACCACCAGGGCCGTATTTTGTCGTGGAATGGTCGTCGTTTTTGTGACCAGCTCTGAATCCGTAGCCAGACCAGGCCAATTCACGCCCAATTTTCCAGTCTCCCAGTTTGATTCCACCTTCGGGATATCTATAACTGTTACGCGCCATGGTCATAACTTTGACCGATGTGTCGGCTGGTATGGTTGCGTTACCCACAACAGAACAGGATTTCTGCAACTCGTCCTGCACCAGTCGTTCACGTGCTGTACCACCTTCCTGAACTGGCTTGTCAAGTTTGAACCCATCGCTGTTAAAAATAAGATGCTCCGCTAACTGCTGGGAGGACATTTTGGTATAGTCGATCTTCTCTCCTGCGGTTGCACTTGTTACGCTGGCCACAAGGCATAGGCACGAGGCCAACTTCACGAATGCTTTTTTCATACTATTTTGCTTTACCATTTTTTTGATCTCCTGTGATTTGAACTCTTAGCGTTTAAGGTCTGGCAAAATGGCTGGCTGGCCACGAGCAGCATCAGTCCAGTAAGAGATAAGTGCAATGGATGCATCTGATCCGCCGACTATTTGCGGATGACGCATTTGCCACAGACATCCCCGGAGTCGGTGTTGGGTACTGCGAACATTCTGTTGGCCGGCTCGTTCTGCTGGCCAAGAGATTGCCTTTGTCCACTCATCAGGTTCATTGATATTGGGTAAAACTGATGCACGAATACGTTTTCCGGTACTGCCATGGCAAGCCTTACAGCTGAAATCCATTGGTCCAGACCGTCGGTAGAACATGATTTCTCCCGCATCGCGCATGGCTTTTTCCAATGGATGATCCAGTGGTGGATTCCATTTCATGCCATTGGATTGCGTTGCAATATAGGTTTGCAGCTTCATGAAATCTGACTTGGAACCATGACGTTTCTTGACTGATGGGTCTTTCTTGTCGAACCCTTGCAGGGTAACCATGCAATGAGCCAGTCGTGCTTCCAGATCCATCACTTGGCCGGTATCTGCAAAATAGCGCGGAAGTTCGACATAGGCACCTTCGAGTACGCCCGGACCTTTACCAAAATCGCAACCATCCAGTGAAACATTCTTTGGTCCGCGCGCCTGGTGGAACAGTTCTTCACCTTCATCAACCAGCCAGTAGGCAGGATTATCTGGCATCATTTGCCTGTTTTGTGGACTCTGGTTAAGGTAAGTGGAGCCCGTCTTATCGATCAAGGCTTCGAGAATTTCTTCCGGCGCCATATCCTCGTAGTCGCTGGCTGCATTTGCGACCGTTGCCGTCATGAGAAACGACAGTGCTAAAAGTATTGGTTTTTTCATGAATTTCCTCGCTACAGGTTGGGTTACTGTTCGTAAATATGTGAGTGCTACGAAACAGAGTCTTTATAGTCTGATGTTGCTAGCGCCATCAGAATCCACCCGGTCAGACTCACACAGCAGGGTGATTCCTTCCGGAGAGACGGTTACCAGACAAATAACTGCAAGTGATGCGCCATGGAGAAAATATCTATATAAATCAGAAAGTTCAGTAAGCTAAATCAAGATCAAAAAACACGCTGATTGCAAATTGCAATTACAGGATTGCAAATTTAAATGGTGTAGGGGTAAATTGTTATTCCTAAACTCGTGTTCTACCAACCACTCATTGATGTGGCACAGAGTTTGCTGACAGGTAAAGTGACAGGAGTATGTTAAAAATGCTCCTGGATTCTTCTTTTACATGTATTCGGAAAAAACTAGGTGGATAACGATGTTCCGCAAAGCTTCACTGAAGCAGTTGGTGTTTCTGTGTATTTTTCTGGCCGTTCTGGCCCCCATGGTGATTTTGGTTGGTGGCTCAATTCAGTATGGTCAGAACATTTACCAGCAGGAAGTGGACGACGAGATGTTTGCTGGACTGGATCGTACTATTGCTGCTATTGGTCGTCGTCTTTTTATTGAGCAAGACTTGATTCGAGCACTGTCACAAGTACCCGCAGTTCAGGAACTATTGCCGGCACTTCATCAAACACGTAATGGGTTATATAGATTGGAATATGACGCAGCACGTTTAAACGCAAACCGGTTTCTTGAGATCTTTCAAAGTGTAAGGCGTAGTCTGGGTACGATACGAATCTTAAGCTATGAAGGGGATACTCTAATAAAGGTACAGAGAGGCTCAAGATCTAATCTGACATTAGAGAACTTTGATGGAATTATGGTCATTGAAAATGGATCAGAGTCAAATGAGTTCAAAGCTCAACTTCAGAGTTTGAATGATACAGATGTCGGATCCATTACCTTACCCATGGAATTTGACGAACAGGATGCCGCCTTGAACACAGTGATACCGCTGCAATTCAAAGGAGAGACTGTAGGTTATCTATCGATTGCACCTCCATTACAGCCGCTTGACCGTACTTTTGATGTGGCTCCAAGACCGCATGGAAGTAAGATGATGGTTGCTGAGATTAACCCTGATGTTTCCGAGCGTCACGGCCGCATTCTTTATGCAGATGATCCAGCTACCACCTTTTTCCAGAATACCTATTCTTATATAGCTGAGAATATTTCACCTGTTTTATTGTCTGAGGAAGCGGGTAGTGATGTACATAAGCATGTTGATGAGAGTGGTGGCGTTTGGTATTTCCGGCATTATTTGCCTTACCCGGATCGTTTAATTGGCTGGATGGTGGCATATCAAACAAATCAGCAACAAATATTTTCTCCATTCTCCCATGCCGGGACTCTGCTTTGGGCGATTGTCATCTTGACTCTTTTATTTGGTGTGTTGCTGGCCGTTCTCGCAACTCAACAGGTCACCCGGCCGGTGTCTATTCTTACTGAACGTTTAGTTAATTATGCTCGAGGTGAGAAAACACATCGAATCAAACCATCAGGTTCAACAGAATTAAGAACTGCACATGCCGCATTCAATGAGATGGCAGATGAACTCGATCAACTTGAGCAAGAACGTAAACAAACTCAACGCGTTATTCTGCAACATGCAAAATTGACTTCAATCGGTCAGCTTGCGGGGGGAATAGCACATGAGTTACGCAATCCGCTTTCCAATATTTTCTCATTGATTAAACTCGTTAAGAGGGGTATCAGAGAACCCAGTGATGAAGTTCAATCTGATTTGTCCAGTATCAGATCCGAGGCTGAAAGAGCCTCGAACATTATCCAGGGTCTCCTCGATTATTCTCGTCAAGGCCCAATTAAAATGACTGATTTCAATCTTTCTTCCTGGCTCGAAGAAACTGTGCGCTTGACTGATCAGTTGGCAAGTAACCGTCGAATTCATGTTCATCTAGATAAGCCTGTTTCTAGCATGGTTCATGGCGATGCCAACATGCTCCAACAAGCTATGATCAACGTGCTGATCAACTCATTGCAGGCTACTCCAGAAGGCGGGGAGGTTTTTATATCGGTCGAGGATCATAGTGACAAGGTGGTCGTTAATGTCCTTGACCAGGGGGAAGGGATACCCGAGGAAATCGAAGACCAGATTTTAGACCCTTTCTTTACCACTAAACCTGAAGGCGAAGGGGTTGGATTTGGACTGCCCATCACTATCAGTATTCTGCAAAGACATGGCGGTAATTTCAAGCTGGATAATAGTAGTCAAGGAGGCGCTATCGCTAGAATTTTATTTCCGAAGAAACCCAGCGTGGACGCTGAAACTGAGTAATCCATGAAAAAGAACATTTCACCATACTCTTTATTGTTCGTTGATGATGACCCAAAGGCGGGTGATATTCTGAAACGTTTCTGTGATGGAACAAACTATTCCTGTCAAACCTATCGAAACCCGGTTGAGGCGCTTGATTATTTTAAAACACATGGTGCAGATGCCATAGTCTCGGATCTCCGCATGCCAGACATGGATGGAATCGAACTACTCTCCAGGATAAGGGATCTTGATACTGATGTGCCGATAATCATTGTCACGGCATATTCTTCGCTGGAAGATGCTATTGAAGCATTGCGTAAGGGAGCGACCGACTTTGTCAAAAAGCCATTTGACATGGAAGAGTTAATGCTAACAGTTGCAAATGCCATTGAGCGTGTGCGACTTAATCAAGAAAACAGATTATTACGTCGGTCTTTAAAGTCAGAAACTCAAGAGCTGGGCTTAATTGGAAGCTCAAAAGCACTGGAGCATACCTATGCATTAATCCAGCGTGTGGCTGATGTGAATTGCAATGTCATTATTCAGGGTGAGTCAGGCACGGGGAAGGAATTGGCGGCACGTGCGATACACAACTTGAGCCATAATGCGGATAATCCATTTATCGTAGTTGACTGCGGCGCACTCACTGACACGCTGCTGGAGTCTGAGTTATTTGGTCATGAAAAGGGCTCGTTTACGGGAGCATCAACGATGAAACGAGGCTTGTTTGAAGTCGCCCGTGGAGGAACCATATTTCTCGATGAAATAGGCAACATCTCGGATGCAATGCAGGTAAGGTTGTTGCGCGTTCTTCAAGAGCGGCAGATTTCACGGGTTGGAAGTACCAGAACCATTGATGTCGATATTCGTTGCCTGGTCGCCACTAACGAAGACCTAAAGAATATGGTTGATGAAGGTCGCTTTAGACATGATCTTTATCATCGTCTAAATGTTATCTCCATCACTATGCCTCCATTACGTGAGAGGCAAGATGACATTCCTGTCCTGCTTCAACACTTCATTAATCACTTTGCAAAAAAATACGACCGCAATGTCAAGGGATTTGATACGGAGTCTGTCTTACTGCTTCAGAAGTATGACTGGCCCGGCAATGTGCGCGAATTGAAAAACCTGGCAGAACGCCATGTGATACTTGCTAATGAGGAAGTTATCCATATTGATGAAATACCGGATGATAATGCTAATTCCAAGGAGAGTCTATTTCAGCATGATTTTCCAACACTGGAGGTATTGGAGTGGCGCTATATACAACGCGTTCTTGAACATTGTTCGGATAATCGAAAAAAAGCTGCTGAGGTGCTTGGAATAGACAAATCCACCTTGTGGCGAAAGATACAGAATCATTCAAAGGAGTAACCTTTCGATTGTATTAATCTGGTCTCTTCCAGTATATCAATCATCATCTCTCTCAAATTCACGGGATTTTGCAATCAGTCTATTGCAAATCGCAATCCACATATAAGTTGAAAATATCGCGTTAACGATAAGTCTATGTTTTTATTGAGTAATACCTGAATGGTACAGAGTTTGCTAACTTACTAATCTATGCAACTTAAGCTGAAATTCCGGGTACGCCTGTCACTGTTTCACCTGGAATTGGCTATTGATCATAACTTAGACGTAGGAGAATTCATGATGAAGAAATATCAACAATTTATATCCCTTGTGCTTTTGGCAATTGCAGCCAATCCGACCTTTGCGGCAGATGCCGCAGCTGGAAAAGCTAAAGCCGCATTATGTGCAAGCTGTCATGGTCAAAATGGCATTAGTATGCTGCCTCAGAATCCTAATCTTGCAGGTCAAAAAGAGCTTTACCTGGTTAATGCGCTAAAAGCTTATAAAGCACAAACAAGAAAGGAGCCCACGATGAATGCAATGGCGGCCCCATTATCCGATACAGATATTGCCAATCTTGCCGCTTATTATTCCTCACTTAAACCTTAGCCTGTGATTTGGGACAAGTAATAGTATGAATCGCCGAAATTTTATCAAAATCATGGGGCTGGGCGCGACAGCTTCAGCTGTTCCTGTTCTATGGTCAGAAAATGCACTGGGTAAAATGCCCAGTGATTTTTACAGTAAACCTATGCAGGGTAATGCACGACTGTTACATATCACCGATGTGCACGGACAGTTGTTACCGGTTTATTTTAGAGAGCCCAATGTGAACCTGGGTGTTGGAGATGCCTATGGACGCCCGCCGCATGTGGTCGGTAAAAAATTGCTCAGCCACATGGGCCTGGAACCCGATAGCCCGGAATCCTATGCCTATTCATATTTGGATTTTGATAATGCGGCCAGAAAATATGGCAAGACAGGTGGTTTTGCACAGCTTAAATCATTGCTTGATATGCTTCGTGATCAGGCCGGGGGGCATCAAAATACGCTAACCATCGACGGTGGTGACCTTTGGCAGGGCTCTGGTACCTCTTTGTGGACACGTGGTGTCGACATGGTGGAAGCCTCAAATATCCTCGGACTTGACGTCATGGTCGGCCACTGGGAATTCACCTACCGTGAAGATGAGGTACTGAGCAATGTCGCCCTATTCAAGGGAGACTTTATTGGCCAGAACGTGCGCGTCAAAGAGGATGCCCTGTTTGGTGATGAATACGCCACCATGGTAGAAAAATATGATGGCCGCGGACTTTACGACGAAGATTCTGGTCATGCCTTCCAGCCTTATGTGATCAAGGAAGTGAATGGTGCTCGCATTGCGGTTGTCGGACAGGCATTCCCGCGTACAGCCAACGCCAACCCGCAGGAATTCTTCCCCGACTGGTCTTTTGGCCTGCGTGAAGATGACATGGCCGACCTCGTGGAACAGATTCGTGGCGATGAAGAACCTGATGCCGTGATTCTGCTGTCACATAATGGCATGGATGTGGACATCAAGATGGCCGAGCGTGTGCCGGGCTTGAATGCGGTCTTCGGTGGTCATACTCATGATGGCATGCCCAAACCGGTCAAGGTCAAGAACAAGGCCGGTAATGAATGCTGGGTCACCAATGCAGGCTCAAACAGCAAATACGTCGGTGTCATGGATTTTGATATCGATAACGGCATCAAGAACATGAGCTACAAGATGTTCCCGATCATTTCCGACTGGCTGCCGGAAGACAAGGAAATGAAGGCATACATCACCCAGATGCGTAACACCAAGTACGATGAAAAAATCGTCGAAAGCCGGTCCAGCAAATTCTCCTACAACCCCAAGCGCGTAGGCAAAACCTATGAGCAAATCCTCAGTGAAAAGCTCGCGATTGCCGATCGTACACTCTACCGTCGCGGCAACTTCATGGGTACCTGGGATCAGGTTCTGTGTAATGCATTACGTTGGGAATATGATGCAGATATTGCGATGTCTGCCGGAGTGCGTTGGGGGACGACAACCCTTAAAGGTGATTGGATTACCATGGAAGATGTCATGACCCAGTGTTCCATGACCTACGCTGAAACCTATGTTTCAGAAATGAGTGGCAAGGATCTGATGAATATTCTTGAAGGTATTGCCGACAACCTGTTTGACCCTGACCCTTATTTGCAGTCTGGTGGTGATATGGTCCGTGTAGGGGGGCTGGATTACACCATCGATCCAGCCAAAAAACTGTATGAAAGAATTACCAATGCAAGATTGGATAACGGTCACATGATTGAACCTGACACCATGTACAAAATTGCCGGTTGGGCCAGTGTTAATCGTACCCCGGAAGGGCGACTGATGTGGGATATCGTTCATGACTACATTCTGGCAAACCGAGGTAAGGATCAGGTTCTGAAATTGCCAAAAATCAATCATCCGAAACTGATTGGGGTCAGCAGTAACCCGGGAATAGCGGACTATCCAGGTGAAAGCGCCTGATCGCGATCCTTTGGTAGCGGACCAGGGTCTTAACTTTACTCAAAACAATTTAATTAATGCGAGGAACTGGAATGATTAAGTATCTGATTGGCAGCCTTTATTTTCTGTCTACTTTCAGTATCGGCCATGCCGACGAAATTTTTGAACTTTCCGAATCATGCTTTGATATAGAAATGAGCATGATTCGTTGCAAGGTTATCGAG
>JASJBW010000180.1 GCA_030066315.1 Gammaproteobacteria bacterium | reverse complement strand
TCAATCAACAGGTCATCAGGCATCTGCAGATGATAGCCCTGTTGCCTAAGATTGGTAAACACTTCGATCGGGTCTTCCTTTGCCAACGTACGTTGATGCGATAATTGAAACTCAAAACTGAATTCAGGTTCGCCAAATACACTTAAGAGCTCATCTGGAACGACGGAAAAATTATCTTTCTCGGACAAATAGAGGTAGGTATCGACTTTGCGCTCACTGCGATAGATATAACAGGTCAGAGGATGGCTCATAATGCGTAAAGGACGGCATAAAAAGCGGAAGCTTTAACTTCAAGTTCATCACCTTCATCCACCGACCAGTTCTTGGCCCAACCTAAGACAACTCGTTCAGCAGCTGGTAAAACCGGAGTAATGAATTGATGCTTGATATTCTTATTCTGGTCACGCAAGGTCACGGTGAGATTATTGATATGAGCTCCGGAATTGTTGGTAATAACCAGGTTTTTACCACTTTTACCGGTTACGGCTTCAACCAATTCACCGGTTAGAGAATTTTCCACGATCAATTCAACAGGAACGGGTTTGAAACCCCAACCCACTGGAAGACGCTCAGGGGCAAAAATGAAGATAGTGATGGCAATCGCCAACACAAAACCAATGAAAGAGCTCAGAATTCGCATGATGAATCTCGTATTGAAAACCCGCTTATAGTAACAAAATCCTGGTTAATATTCTATATTAGAATATTCTAATAATTAAAGTTAACCATTTCACCGCAAAAAAAACGGGCGCTCAAAGCGCCCGTTTTACAGTTTGAGAATATGGAAGATTAACTATTGGAACCGCCAGGAGCAAATTCGGGATAGGCTTCCATACCACATTCCGCGAGATCCACACCCTCATATTCTTCCTCTTCACTGACACGGATACCCATGATCATCTTGATGATGAACCAGGTTATCAAGCTGGTGACGAATACCCAGAAGAATATCGTTGCAGCACCGACTAGCTGGCCACCGAATGTCGCGTCACCATCGGTGACGGGGACTACCATGACACCGAAGAAACCGACAACACCATGTACAGAGATAGCACCCACCGGATCATCGATTTTAAGTTTATCCATGAAGATAATAGAAAATACGACCAGGGTACCACCGACGGCACCAATCAGTGTAGCCGCTAAAGGTGTGGGATCCGCAGGTTCGGCAGTAATGGCGACCAGACCGGCCAGGGCTCCGTTTAATGCCATGGTCAAATCAGCCTTGCCAAATACGATGCGCGCTACAATCAATGCCGCGATCAGACCACCGGCTGCTGCTGCGTTTGTATTCAGGAATACGTTAGCCACTTCGTTCGCTACCCCAATACCACCCAGCTTCAAGGTAGAACCACCATTAAATCCGAACCAACCCATCCACAGAATGAATGTACCCAGTGTCGCTAAAGGCAAGTTAGCACCAGGAATAGCATTGACCTGTCCATTAGGACCATATTTTCCTTTACGAGCACCCAGCAGTAAAACACCAGCCAAAGCTGCTGCAGCACCAGCCATATGAACGATACCGGAACCCGCATAATCACTGTAACTCAATTCAAACAGGCCGAAGACTGAGTCACCGTTCCAGGTCCAGCTGCCTTCCATCGGATAGATAAAACCGGTCATGACCACTGCAAAAAGCAGAAAAGCCCAGAGCTTCATACGTTCTGCCACGGCACCCGATACAATAGACATCGCCGTTGCAACGAATACAACCTGGAAGAAGAAATCGGAAGCACCGGCGTATTCACCCATATCACCGAACCCTGATTCTTTCGAAGCCGCGATAACTCCGGCGATAGCCGCATCATCCATTCCAGCTACGGTTGTGACACCTGACAGGAAGTATCCACCATCGTACATAAGCTCATAGCCCAAGATCATGTACATGGTACAAGAGATCGCAAACAAGGCTACGTTCTTGGTTAAAATTTCGGTCGTGTTCTTGGAACGAACCAGGCCTGCTTCCAGCATGGAGAAGCCAGCGGCCATCCACATTACTAATGCGCCGCAGATCAAAAAGTAAAACGTATCTATGGCGTACTGTAATTCAAAAATATGACTTAAGTTGTTTTCCATCATGTCCTCCTACAAAGCTTCGGGACCAGACTCACTCGTACGAATTCGAATGGCCTGCTCAATGTCAGATACAAAAATTTTGCCATCACCGATTTTTCCGGTATTGGCTTTTGAAGTAATAGCCTCGATGACTTGGTCTAATAAACCATCATCGATGGCTAGCTCCATCTTTACCTTGGGAAGAAAATCAACCACATATTCCGCACCACGGTATAATTCGGTATGACCTTTTTGACGACCAAAGCCTTTGACTTCGGATACTGTGACACCCTGGACGCCGATTTCTGACAATGCTTGGCGCACGTCATCCAGCTTGAAGGGCTTAATAATGGCTGTCACCATTTTCATAGGAATGCCTCCTGTTTATAAAAAAAGATTTTTGACGTAACCAAAAATGCAATTTTTTGACCAACATAATATATTCCTATTAATTTCAATCAGTTATTTGATTTTCATGTAATTTTAAAATGACTGTGAGCCAAACCGACGCACCACAATCAACCATATGCACAATAATTGTGCGTATAAATTTAATAAGCACCAAAATAGGACGTTTCTATGCAAGATAACCAAATCAATCAGCTGGCCGAGAAGATAGAAGGTTTGTTACCACCCGGTTTCAAACAAGTAAAAATGGACTTTGACGAAAAGTTACGCCAACTATTGCAACAGCAGTTACGCAAGATGGATTTTGTCAGTCGTGAAGAATTCGATATCCAGCAGAAAGTCCTGGCCCGGACTCGTGCCAAACTCGATGAGTTGGAAAAACGTCTTGAGGAGATTCAAAACCCAAAATAAATAATTCTGTTGAATCCAGGCTGGACTAAACGATTTGTTTTAAAAACAAATAATGCTATGTTTTGAGTCTGAATCATTGTAAGGGACTACTTTGGCACTCACCGAATTAACAACCCGCGCTGAACAGGGTATACAGGCACCCGAGGTTTGCGTTGAGGTCCATATTTCCAATGGATTACCGGCTTTTTCAATTGTCGGCCTGCCAGAGGCTGCCGTAAGAGAGAGCCGCGATAGGGTTCGCAGCGCAATTATTAACTCGGGATTCGAGTTTCCAACCCGTAAAATTACGGTTAACCTGGCGCCCGCCGATTTACCCAAAGAAGGGGGACGTTATGACCTGGCTATCGCCCTGGGTATTCTGGCCTCATCACAACAAATCCAAACCACACTATTAAACCAATTTACCTATTTTGCCGAACTCGCCCTGAGTGGTGAACTACGCCCTGTAAATGGATTGATTCCCGCTTTAATCGCCTGCCAACAAGCGAATCAAAAAGTCATACTCGGCCAACACAATATTGAAGAAGCTGCCTGTGTTGGTCCTTTAGAAGCAAAATCAGCTCGAGACCTTACTGAGGTATGCCTTTATCTCAATGGTGGCGAAGAACTCACCCGGGTTGATTCATATAACCTCGGGACTGATACCAACTATGCGATGGATATGGCAGAAGTATTAGGGCAACCCCACGCCAAGCGCGCAATAGAAATTGCGGCCGCTGGCAATCACCATTTGTTAATGATGGGGCCACCAGGGACGGGTAAAAGTATGCTCGCTCATCGCCTGATTACCGTTATGCCCACTCTTTCTGAGCAGGAAGCTTTGCAGACGCTCAGCATTCACTCCATCAGCGGCCAAGGTGATATTGACATTAATAACTGGAAAACTCGACCTTTCAGATCACCTCACCATACCGTGTCTCCAATTGCACTTGTCGGCGGAGGCTCACCGCCCAAACCGGGTGAAATTTCCCTCGCCCACAATGGTGTTCTTTTTCTCGACGAGTTGACAGAATTTAATCGTAAAACACTGGAAGTGCTGAGGGAGCCCCTTGAAACAGGTATGATTCATATTTCTCGGGCAGCCAGGCAGGTGTGTTACCCTGCCGACTTCCAACTGGTAGGGGCGATGAATCCTTGCCCCGGTGGATGTGACTCTATCGAAGCCTGCGAATGCACGGCTGAGCAACTCAGCCGCTATCGCAACAAGTTATCCTCCCCTTTTCTGGACAGAATGGATATGTTGATCGAGTTACCCCGAATCAATAAAGAGGATTTACTGCATCAAAAAATCAAGGACCAGGAATCCAGCCAGGAAGTTCGACAACGCGTCTGTCAGGCTCATGCGAAACAGATAAAACGTCAGGGGTGCTTGAATGGAAGACTCAATAATCGACAATTAGAATCCATCTGCAGGCTGGATACACCCAGTATTGCCTTACTTAATCGCGCCATGGAAAAACTCAAACTGTCTGCACGCAGTTATCACCGCGTACTCAAATTATCCCAAACAATTGCGGACCTTTCGGGGCTCGAACACATCACAACAGATTGTATCGGCGAGGCAATAGGTTTCCGGCGCGTCAGTCATTATTGATCAGGCTACCAAAGAGCACTGATTGAGAATCCTTTTGATCCCTTGCTCTATGCATAACTCAAGATTCATTAACCGTATTGATCATGAAGGCTACGGCTTTCCGTATATCAGAATCTGATAATTGCATGGCCCCGCCCTTTGGTGGCATGGCCCCCTTACCATTCAGCACACTCAGGGTCAGGTGATCGAGCCCGGCATCGACACGCGTTGACCAGGCCAGGCTATCATTTATTCGGGGAGCACCCGCCGCACCACTATCATGGCACGCAAAACAGGCCGTACGATAATGGCCCTCACCTGCAGCAAGATCTTCATTCCCAGCCTTCTCGGGTGCAGTCGCTGGAACTGCTATAGTCACGGTCTCGGACACCGGATTTGTTGCGGATGGCACATCCATCAAGCCGGCTTCAACCAACATGTATTCGATGGTCGTTTCGATTTCTTTAGCGCTATAAGTCGAACCACCGTTAGGTGGCATTGCACCCTTCCCAGCTATGGCCGTAGAAGTTAATGTTTCCAAACCTTCAGTTAAACGCGCTTTCCATGCTGCTGTATCCCCCAGTTTGGGCGCTCCAGCCACCCCAGTGCTATGACAAGCCATGCAGGCACCATCATAGAGTTCTTTAGGAGATTTAACAGCCATTACTGTAGTGGTTTCAGCAGGCTTGGCATCCCCAATAATGTCGGCCAGAGTCACAACAGGCTTAATACGAGCTAACAGCCCCTTATCTTCAGCTGCAATCACCCTATCCATATTTTTACCATAGCCATCTTCAGCCATGGAAAAGACGAAGAAATAAATCAACCCGACCACCATTAATAGACCCACTACTGACATGATCGAAACTTGAAACTCTTTATTTTTTACCGTCGTCACAAACCACTCCTGGATTACCTACAGAAAAATCGGCCGAGATTATAACCAAAATTAGAATATAACGATATACTTTTGAATGGGTTAAATCAGACTTAACCTACACCCCCTGTTTTAGGTCATTTTGATGGATCACCCATATAAGTAAGGGATACCTGTTTAGAACAAGTGCTTGATGGACTTCAAATCGGCTTTGCCCTCGATGATTTCTTCACGTGATAATCCGTGTAACTCATGGGGAAACACCAACCAATCATCAGACTCGTGAACGTAATAATCGGGTTTCATATCAACATTGGAACGGCTAGGTTTATACCAGGCACAAGCAACACGGATATCGGAAGGCGTATTCAAGCGCATCTCTTGTCTGATTTTCTTGATCAAGGCATCCACACTGCGCCCTGAGTCAAAAACGTCATCGACGATCAGTAAAGCATCGTTTGAATTGGCATGGTCAATGAGGTAATCCAATCCAAAAATTTTAATTTCCTTGTGCTGTTTATCAATACCATAATAAGAAGAGGTTCGTACCGCGATATGATCGGTACTGACTCCCAGGTATTCAAAATATTCCTGCACTGCAATACCCACTGGAGAGCCACCTCTCCAGATACCTACGATAAACTCGGGACGAAATCCATCTTCAAAGATTTGATGGGCTAACTGAAATGAGCTTTCCAGTAGAGACTGCGCGCTAATATAGATTTTTTCCATGTTAATGAACTCGAAAGGGTTCAATTTGAAAAAGAATTGATAATAAAAAAAGCAGGGTAATTCCTTGGTCTATTTGCCTATGACAATTAGCAATGACACAATGAACAGTCCAATCAGTATTGCATTATACACCCGATGAATGAAAAAAAAGCCGTAGTCTTGTTAAGTGGAGGTTTAGATTCCACTACGACCTTGGCAATTTCTAAAGCAGAAGGCTTTAGCCCTTATGCCTTATCCTTTCGTTACGGCCAACGCCATGCTATTGAACTTGATGCGGCCAAAAATGTGATCAAACAGATCCCCGTTGAACAACACTTGATAGCGGATATCGATTTACGCCTGTTTGGCGGCTCAGCATTGACGGCTGATATCGAGGTACCCCGTGACCGGGATGAGGAAGATATACAAGATGAAATACCTGTTACTTATGTTCCCGCACGTAACACTATATTCCTGTCATTCGCCCTGGCCTGGGCCGAAGTGCTGGAAGCCGCGGATATTTTTATAGGGGTCAATGCCCTAGATTATAGTGGCTACCCCGATTGCAGACCGGAATACATCAAGGCATATGAAAAAATGGCTAATCTTGCAACCAGGTCGGGTGTAGCGGGCACCTCAACCCTGCGTATACATACTCCCCTCATACATTTGACCAAAGCCCAGATCATTCAACGAGGGCTGAATTTAGGCGTTGATTACAGTAAGACATTAAGCTGTTACGACCCAGGTCTTGATGGACAACCCTGCGGTCATTGTGATTCTTGCTTATTACGCGCTAAAGGCTTCAGTGAGGCTAAAGTAAACGACCCTGCCTTGCAGTAAACCTTTTAATTTATTCATGGAACAGCAGTTAATATACACGGCTAGCGCTAACTTCGAATCCGCAAGGTATTTACCCGGATACGAACCAGGACATAAATTACGCCGAAAACATGGGCACACCTTCACTGCCCGAGTCAGAACGAAGAATCCGGGTGAATCTTCAACCCGGGCTAGCGATCCAATCGAAATATTGGAACATCAATTAAAAGATTGTATTGCTGAAATTGATTATGACTTACTCAATGAACATATACAGAATCCGACTGATACTGAAATAGCCAGATGGATTCAACGAAAAATAAATTTACCTCAAAACGAACTGATTGGTATTAGTAGTACTGTACATCAGGGTTCCGACCTGGAGTCGGCAGGCAATACACATATTTGGAGACGTTATCGTTTTGAAGCTGCGCACCGATTGCCCAATGTCCCTGAAGGGCATCAATGTGGCCGCATGCATGGGCATGGTTTTGAAGTCATTCTACATGCGGATATACCTTCACATGAATGGAATAATTTCGATTATGCCACCCTGGATGATCATTGGCGGCCACTACAGAACCAACTGAATTACAGTTGTCTTAACAACATACCCGGCCTGGAAAATCCCACTAGCGAAGCCATCTGTGGTTGGCTATGGCAACGTTTAAAACCCTCTTTACCCTACCTTTCATGGGTTACGGTTTACGAAACGGTGACTGCCGGCTGTCACTATGATGGTCAACATTATCGCATCTGGAAAGAACAGCGCTTTGAAAGCGCCTTGACTCTGCCTCATTTACCGAACAATCATCCACATGGCGGGCTTCATGGACACAGTTATCTGATTCGCTTGCATCTAACCGCCGCACTTGACCCGGTGATGTGCTGGACCCTTGATTATGGTGATGTAAAGGAAATCTTTAAGCCCATCTATCAGCAACTGGATCATCATTTACTCAATGATTTACCTGGCCTCAGATCAACAGATGCTGGAACCCTAACTCGATGGATCAAATCTCAGGTTGTTGAAGCCATGCCACAACTAGACCGCATTGACCTCTATCAAAAGCCGGGATGTGGAGTGATTCTTAACTGGGGTGAACATGAGCCCGCGTTACCATCATGACCTATTCGGTTAAGGAAATTTTTTATACCCTGCAGGGTGAAGGCTTTCATAGTGGGAGGCCTGCCATTTTTTGTCGTTTTACAGGTTGCAATCTTTGGTCAGGACGTGAACAAGATCGCTCAGATGCAGTATGCCATTTCTGCGATACTGATTTCATCGGTACCGATGGTCCTGGTGGAGGTAAATTTGACACACCCATGTCCTTGGCTGAATCAATCCGCAAATTTTGGCCCAATAAAGAAACAGATCAGCACCCCTTCGTAGTCTGTACTGGTGGAGAACCTGCTTTACAACTCGACGAGGCTCTGGTGTCTGCATTACATCAATTGGATTTTGAAATAGCCGTAGAAACCAATGGTACGCTACCATTACCTGCTAATATTGACTGGGTATGTGTCAGCCCCAAAGCA
>JASJBW010000179.1 GCA_030066315.1 Gammaproteobacteria bacterium | reverse complement strand
CATTATTACGCAAGTAACTCCATTCTAATCCCAATTCACACTGAGACCGTTGAATATCACTCACAGTATTATAGCAACTCCAAGAACCTGAGAGTTACAGTATGGCGATTGTTAATCTTTACGAGAAAAGCATTGAGCTTTGTTATATTGCAGTGATTGACAGAAACTTATAGATTGTCAAACGCGGCTAAATACTGACTGTATCCTTCTTTCTTGAGATCATCTTTGGGTATAAATTTTAACGCTGCGGAATTAATACAATAACGAAGGCCTGTAGGATTCGGCCCATCCTTGAATACATGCCCCAGATGAGAATCAGCATATTTACTGCGAACCTCAGTACGTGGGAATAACAAGTAGTAGTCGGTTTTCTCGACGATATTAGCGCCTTCCAAGGGCTGATAAAAACTGGGCCATCCGGTTCCTGATTTATATTTGTGCCGGGATGAAAACAAGGGCTCGCCACTCACAATATCGACATAAATACCTTCACGTTTTTCATCCCAGTATTCGTTATTAAAGGGACGCTCTGTGTCATCTTCTTGAGTCACAGAGAATTGTAATGGAGTGAGTTTTTTTCTTAATTCTGATTCAGACGGTTTTACATATTCAGAGAGCGCTGAGGTGTGCTGATCATTGCTACTGACCAATCTCGGCCATACCAACGCAACTGACAAACCTATCATGATGACTAACACTAAATTCTTCATTGTTTTCGTACCAGCATACCTATTGTTGTTGTCTTATATGACTTTAGGTCCCTTTATTAGTTTCATCGGTAAGTCACGAGTGTCGATCCATCGTGTCAACAAAAGAGGCATGATAGGAGTAGCCATGCTGCGGAAGATAATTTTAGAGAGGCGAAAAATTTTAACGACTCCGCCTGGCTCAAAGGCTAAAATTGGTGGCTACATAGTGTATAGATACACCAGATGACGAGTTTTGCTTCAGGCCTTATTGAACAGACAGATCAACTATAAGGTCTGAAACTCAATGAAATTATGGGAATATGATGATGTCCGATTGTGATATTGGCCTGATGGGCTTGGCAGTAATGGGCCAAAACCTGGTTCTTAATATGGCGGAAAATGGATTCAAGGTATCGGTCTTCAATCGAACCGTCAGCAAAGTTGAAGAATTTGTGAACAGTCAGGAGGCCCAAGCGTTCAATATAGTCGGGGCTCAAAGCCTGGAAGCACTGGTAGGCAGTCTTAAACGTCCTCGTAAAGTCATGTTGATGATCAAATCGGGCGATGCAGTACCAGCCCTTGAAGAAAAGCTCTATCCATCAGCCTCCCCTATTGATGCCGTTATAGATCAACTGATCGAATTAATGGAACCTGGGGATATCATCATCGATGGAGGGAACACTCACTTCCACGATACTGAACGAAGGGCCCGATGGGTTGAATCAAAGGGCATGTTATTTGTAGGAATGGGGGTATCTGGTGGGGAAGAAGGCGCTCGCTTTGGTCCCAGCTTAATGCCTGGCGGCAGTGATAAAGCCTGGACAGAGATAAAACCGATCTTTCAGAAAATTGCAGCCAAGGTGGGGCCCGGCAATGATATTCCTTGTTGCGAATGGGTTGGGCCACGTGGCGCCGGTCATTATGTCAAAATGGTTCATAACGGAATCGAATATGGTGACATGCAACTTATCAGTGAAGCTTATTTCATGCTCCGAGAAGCAGCAGGTTTAACCTATGATGAGCTGTATGATGTTTTTAACGAATGGAATCAGGGTGAGTTGCAAAGCTACCTGATTGAAATCAGTCGAGATATCTTTAGTGTAAGAGACCCAGAAGGTGAAGGCTTTCTGGTAGATAAAATACTCGATACCGCCGGTGCAAAGGGGACAGGTAAGTGGATGAGCCAGCTGGCTCTAGATATTGGAGTCCCCAGCACACTCGTCACAACAGCTGTTTACGCCAGGAGCATCTCCTCTCAAAAAGAACGCCGAGTCAAAGCCAGCGCATTACTCACAGGCCCTGATGCAGAGTTAGGCCTGGATAATTATAAAGACCAGGACGGTTTCATCAACGCTGTTCGTCAAGCGCTTTATGCCTCAAAAATCTGCAGTTACGCACAAGGTTTCGTGCAATTACTGGAGGCTTCGAAAGAATACGATTGGTCATTGAATTATGGAGATTGTGCCCTGTTGTGGCGAGGTGGCTGTATCATACGTGCTCAATTTCTGGACCGAATCAAGGAAGCATTTGACGAAAATCCCAACCTGGAAAACTTGCTACTACACTCGTATTTTAAGGATGCTATAGAAAAAGGTCAGTCTGCCTGGAGAGAAGTGATTGTGGCAGCCACTCAACTTGGCATACCTGTTCCCGCCTTTACTTCGGCTCTGAATTATTTCGATAGCTACCGATCAAAAAATTTACCTGCAAATCTTTTACAGGCACAAAGAGATTTCTTTGGGGCTCATACCTATAATCGTGTCGATAAAGCAGGAACTTTCCATACTGACTGGCTGGCTCTTCGAAGGCAACCATAATGCAATGAAGGAACAATGATGTCGAAGAGAAGCCCCCGGTGATGAAATTGAATGCAGCCCAGGTTTTTTTGGACCAATAAATTCCAAAAGTGGGTATTCTAAAGATTGATGATCCATATCATGCCAAGCACAAAAATGTACAAACCTGACGTTGTAAATTAGGTGCCATAGCCCTTATCGACTCATATATCACTTCATTTGCGGGACTACTGCTTAAAACTAAACTACTAAAAAAGAGAACTTCTCAGATCAATCATCACTCAATTTAAATTTAAAATGAACTTTTTGATGTTAAAAATGTTAGCTTATTCAATCAAGATCATCCTGCGAGAACATTAAAATTGAGTTATACAAAATTAGAAAAAACTTTTTACCGTCTCTCCCAGTTATCACAGGCGAGTAGCTTTTTAGGCTGGGATCAACAGGTCATGATGCCCGCAAAAGGTAACGATTCACGAGGCCAGGCCCTGGCTGAATTAAGTGTAATAGCAACAGAAATCATTCAATCGCCTGAATTGGAAGATGCTTTTGCTGCCGCAGAGGAAGAGGTGGACCTCGAGCCCTGGCAGAAAATTAATCTCAGTAAGATGCGTGAGAAATGGCTGAAGGCTAACGCCGTCCCAAAGGCATTGGTTGAAGCCCAGGCGATCGCCTCCAATCAGTGTGAGTATGCCTGGCGCAGTTTGCGCAAACAAAATAATTGGAAAGATTTCGAACCTCAATTGACTGAAATATTTAATCTGAGTCGTGAGCACGCCCAGGCCTTGGTTACAGGCCTGGAAAAAGAAAAAACATACCAGAACGAATATGAAGCATTACTGGATCTGTATGACCCAGGCACAAAATTGACACGAGTGGATGATGTTTTTGATGCACTAAAACAGGTCATACCAGAATTGCTGCATCAAGTTTTGGAACGGCAACGACTGCAGCCCAAGCCAACCAGACAAAGTCATTCAATCGATAAGGATAGGCAGGTAGCACTCTCTAAGCACATCATGTCATTGCTCGGTTTTGATTTCGATGCAGGCCGGCTTGATGAAGCGGCCCATCCCTTTAGTGGAGGAAGCAGTGATGACAGCAGGATTACCACACGCTATTCACCGGATAATGTTCTGGAAGGCTTGATGGGTATCATTCATGAGACCGGGCACGCTCGTTATGAATCCGGACTTCCCAAAGCCTGGCGTAACCGACCCATTGGTCAAAGTATGGGCATGGGGGTGCATGAAAGCCAGAGTTTGTTTTTCGAAATGCAGGTCGGGCGGTCAGAACACTTCATTCAAGCTATTTCTCCAAAATTACAGCAATACCTGGGGCGGGATCCTGCCTTCGAGACTGATAACTTATTAACACTTTACCGACAGGTAACGCCTGGGCTTATTCGAGTCAATGCGGATGAGGTGACTTATCCTTTACATGTCATACTACGTTATGAAATCGAACGCGATATTATTCTTGGGCGCATGGAAGTCAAAGACATACCTGAGCGTTGGAATGAAGCCATGCTTTCCTACTTGGGATTGGATACTCGTGGAAATTTCACGGATGGACCCATGCAGGATATCCACTGGCCTTCCGGTGCTATCGGATATTTCCCGTCTTACACCCTGGGCGCTTTGACCGCAGCCCAGTTATTTTCTTCCTTGAAAAAGGACGTGACCGATGTGGACGACCTCATCGGAAAACTCGAGTTCACACCCATTTTTAACTGGCTTGAAAAAAATATTTGGCATAATGCTTCCTCACTGAATTACGATGAACTCATGACCCAAGTTACCGGAGAAACACTGAATACGGAGTATTTTATTGACCATTTAAAAAACCGCTATTTATGATTAAACCCTTTCAATTTCAGGTTAAAAATTCTCTTTTATGTAGCGCAAAATAATAACCCTACGCCAGTATTTCGCTATTATCACGAATTCCCGGTTTGTCCCATTATTCGACTTGCCAGTGCCTTTAATATAGGGCCACAGTATTCTTTTACCTGAAACTTAAAAAGATGATCCGCTCGTGTTGAACCTAAATTGATGGAAATCACCGGCTTATTCTGCTCAAAAGCACTACGAACGAAGCGATATCCTGAAAAGACCTGTAAGGATGACCCAATCACCAATAAGGCTTCTGCTCGGTCTAAGGCCTGCAAACCAGAGCTGACTCGGGACCGGGGTACGTTCTCACCAAAAAAACCACATTAGGTTTTAAAACACCTTCACATTGAGTACATTCAGGTATGACCATCGAGTTAAAATCGAAATGCTCCAATTGAGCATCACCATCAGGTGCAAAGCTGGTTTTTATCTCGGCAAGCGATGGATTGGCCCTGATCAGTGCCTGTTGTAACTGTTGACGGGGTAAAATTTCACCACAATTTAAACAGATCACTTCGTCTAGTCGGCCATGTAAATCGATGGTCTTTTCATGCCCTGCACACTGGTGGAGTCGATCAACATTTTGCGTAATAAGCATTTTGATATATCCAAGTCTTTCCAGTGCTGCTAATGCATGATGTGCTTCATTCGGCTGCGCACTATCAAAAAGGGGCCAACCTAAAGCTGATCTTGCCCAATATCTCTGCCTGGCATGATGACTCCTGGTGAACTCTGTAAAGGTCATGGGCTGTTGAAGTTTCCACTCGCCTTTCGCATCGCGATAATCCGGAATTCCTGATGCAGTACTGATACCGGCGCCCGTGAGCACCACCAAGCGGGGATAATACCTAATGAACTCATGTAATTTGTCGATTTTAGCTACATTCATAGGGATACTTAGACATCACTTTCTTCAATTGGTTAATATCTATCAGGCAAACTTCAATAGTTACGATCAGGGATGAGTTCAGCCCAGGTAAAACAACCAATATGCCACCTTGTCAGGATAGGCCCATGCGTTTATTCTATCTAAACTTTAAATTATCGTAGTCATTCATACCAAACCCTGTTGTTTATTGATGTTGCTGTCGCTCCAATAACAAATACAGCTTAAGTGCAATGCAGCCTCTGGTCTCTATCATTATCCCGGTCTACAACGTCGCTCCTTACTTGAGAGAGGCGCTGGATAGTGTAGTGCATCAAACTTATAAGAATCTGGACATCATTATTGTTAACGATGGCTCGACAGACAATAGCCTGGAAATTGCGCAAGAGTATACGGTGGATAAACGCGTCAAGCTTTTTTCTCAGAAGAACCAGGGAGCTTCCGGAGCACGTAACCTAGCCTTCGAGAAGGCGACAGGAGCATTTTTTTATTGCTTTGATCCCGATGACATCCTTGAACTGAATGCGATCAATGAATGTATGGATATAATACAAAGAGATAAGCTGGACATTCTCGGATTTTCGGCGACATCATTCGGCGATTTCAAGTTCAAAGAGGATCGATATCTACGTAACAATTCAGCGATATCTAGTGGTCAGGAGTTTCTTGAGGAACATATTGCTTCCTCCGCTTATCGGGTGTTGATATGGCTCTATATTGCACGCAAGAGCATCATCGATGAAAACAACATCCGCTTTATTGATCGCATACCTCATCAGGATGAAACGTTCACGTTTGATGTCTGGTACCACGCGGAAAGAGTTAAAGTTATAGATAGCGTTCTGTACAGACATAGATATCGTCCTGGCTCCACAATGACCAGAAAGAAAAAAGAGATCAATGCAATCGCGTTACTGAAGGTTAGGCAACATTTTATAGAGCGCTATGCAGATTTTTCTGCAGGTCAGTATCAGATCAATAAATTCTATTATCGTATTATTCGTTTGATCATGAAGAAAGGTATACCATTTTCTGTAATGGATGGTTTCGACTTTAAAATTCCCGTGAAATACCGAATTAAATATTTACCCCATCGATTTTGGGCGTACCTGAGAAATGTTTTTTAGCAGAAAAATCAGACATTCATTGTTCTGAGCCACGCTGTGGCTAAAGACCCATTGCTGACATTATTTAAAAAAGCCTCTGTCTTGAAGAGGCTCAGAATGCGAGAGCTTTATCAATAAACTAATCTACATTTGGCTCTCAATTACTATGGTGAGAGCCAAATCGTTCAGGCGATAAGGAAAGGGAAATTAAAAGCGGTCAGAGTACCGACAATCAGTATATAGGGAATCAAATCATCCATTACAATCTCCGGTTTAAGTTAAACAATATCAATAATAATAGGTAGAATTTAAATTAATTCAAATGATATATTATTAACCATAAATTAAATTTTACTTAATCTATGGATATCCGTCATTTACAAACACTGGTCGCTGTTGCTGAGGCTGATTCTTTTGCCAATGCCGCTGACCAGCTCTTTATTACACCGGCCGCTGTGAGTCAACAGATCAGGCAATTGGAAGAAGAACTGGGATTGGAATTATTTGACAGAACCATACGCCCTCCCCAATTAAATGCTAACGCCGAAGGATTGGTCAGAAGGGCTCGTGAACTGTTAGAGAAGTTTAACGATTTCAAAACCAGTGCGATTGAATGGCAGGTACGTGGTCGACTGTCGATCGGCTCCATTAATGGCATTACTGTCAGTATGTTGCCAGAAACATTACGTTTTTTGACTCGACGTTATCCTCAAGTCAGAGTTCGTATTGTTGAAGGCTCTTCTCAGCTGCTGGTTCGACGGTTAAAGAGACGGGAACTCGATGCTGCTATTGTCAGTGATATTCTTGATTTACCCGATACCATGGAAAGGCATCCCATTTTCAGTGAACCTCTTGTGGTCATTGGTAAACAAGAACAACAGACGGCGTCCTGGCGTGAGCTATTAAGATCTGGGCCCTTCTTGAGGCTCAACCAGCAATCCGGCCTTGGTTCTCTGATAGATAAATCTCTGCGTAAATATAGAATACACTTGGATGAAGCCATGGAGCTCGATTCATCTGACTCAATTGTACAGATGGCATTAGCAGGCCTGGGCAATGGCGTTGTGCCCATGGGGAGAGTCTCTGGAGAAGCCTCGAGAGTCCTGAAAATACTTCCATTCGGAGAACCGCAAATACATCGACAGGTCGTGCTGATACAACGTAAAAACTCCAAGGCTTCAGAACTCACCAAACTACTTTACCAGGAATTGCAATCGCAGATTGCCATGCGCAGCTAACCTTCAATATTGAAGATCGCTTTATTGCTTAACTTAAGAACAGTGCACTTTCCAAGCAATAGACTGAATTACTGCAATGGCTAGAAATGGCACTGAGCCGTACTTAACGACTGTGTCTAGGAATCACCGTTTTGGGGAAGGAAGGTCGAGATAGGTTTAGAGTGACTACTCTAATGCTTCCAAACTGATATCATATTTTGTTAATACGTCCTGCATTTGCAGGCGTTTTTGACCAGCTGATACTGCCATCACTTTAGCCAAGATCTCGGAAATTTCGCCTTTAGTTACATTTGCCTTTTTAGCCTGTTTCAAATAGTACTCGGTGCAAGGTGCACAATTCATAGCCAAGGCCGCAGATAAACCGACGAGTAATTCTGTTTTTGAATCTAAATGTTCATTCTTATGAGTGGACTCATAGAATGAATCATATAATTTTTGCTGTCTTTTCGTTAGCAACATTGTTTATCTTATTTTTTACGATCTAAAAGTTGATTATACAAGTGATACAACTGGCTCGTTATGACACCAGATATCATCATTATTCCTTTAGATCTGAATGACTGCAACTGACACTGAACGACGCAAAGAGACACAAAGAGGCAATGCCTGTTTCCGGGCTGGAGTCTTTGAGGTGGATGAAGTCACAAACCTGTAAACCATGTGTTACGTTCAATTCCTTTGAGTTTGGGCTGGCCTCTCGAGAGGAATACATAGCGTTCTTGCCACCTGAAGTGGATTATTAAATTTAACGCCAGTTCCTTTTGTATTTCGTATAACATATCAAAATAGCTCTACTCTTATATAT
>JASJBW010000178.1 GCA_030066315.1 Gammaproteobacteria bacterium | reverse complement strand
GCTGCGGTGGTGGCAAGCGCAAAAGCGTTACTGGCTCAGTTGCCGGACCCTAATACCAATACCGTGGTGGTTGCTCATGGCAATGTGGCTCAGGCAGCGACGCCCATTTATCCTGATGAAGGCGAAGCGGTGGTGTTCAAGTCGGATGGTCAGGGCGGTTTTCGTTTTGTGGGACGACTTGAGCCGGCGGACTGGCAGCGTTTATTAAAATAGAAGAAACCATGATCATGTCATCGATATCACTCTACAATGACATTGAAAGAGAGAGAATCTTAAAATATTGAACTCGGTATCATTTTGCGAGTGTCAAACATGATGACATAATGAGATTAGATGCACTACCGGACAATCGTTGATAAACCATCAGCTGATCTAAAATATAATAATTTCTTAAAATATGTCTCCGCTGGTCAATAACAGGATCATTTTGTTACTTGCAGTCATGGTCTTAATATTGATTTATTACTTTTATACCCAAAGACTGGATTTAAACCAGTTGATCCAGCAAGAGACAATCACTCAACCCCATAATCTTCAATCGGTATCCTGCTGGTTTGAAGAGCAATCAAGATTACCTGAATCAGAGTGTTATCAAGTCCAGGTTCCCGAAGATCATAATCATCCAGAGGGTAAGAAAATTTCATTTCCCCTGGTGGTTTTTAGGTCACCTCTGCAGGCTGACTTTAAAGTGCCGGTTTTACATCTCGGGGCCGGTGGACCGGGAGCCCCCATGCGTCTTGATTCGTTCGAACAGATCAAAATGATATTGGAACTTTACGACGATATGTCGTTAAACCTTGGGCGGGATCTTTACATCATTGATCCAAGAGGCACTGGCCTGTCACAACCTTTGCTGATGTGTCAAACCTTTGTGGACCATGAACTTAATCGTTTGACGCAGAATCTTCCCGTCGTTGAAGAATGGACTTTAATTGACCGTGATTATGCGGAGTGTATTAATGATTTCAAAAGCCAGGGCGTGGACTTTAACTTTTACAACAGTGAAGTTATCGCGAGAGATGTTGAATTTCTGCGTAATCTGATCAATGTCCCACAGTGGGTTTTGGTTGGGGTTTCTTACTCTACCGTTTATGCACAATTTGTGGTTAAAAACTACCCGGAAAGTGTGCAGGCCCTGGTGTTGGATAGCCCGGTTTTTCCAAACCTAAAAAAACATCATAACTACTTGCGCAAGATTATGTTCAAGTATGACCTTTTGTTCCGAAATTGCGGAAGCCCCGGGCCGTGTAATTATCCAGATGAACCCCATAAAATGTTTCAGCATTTTTGGAAGATGCATCAATTTTTAAATGAGAATCCTTTAAGGCTCACAATTAAACACCCCTATAAAGATGAAGATCTAAAGGTGACATTGAATGGTCAGCGTTTTCTTGCGGCAATCCTGGAAGGTACTTATGGCATGGAAATATTTAATGAACTCAGACAAGTCCTTTTTAATATCAGTCTCGGTAAAACGAGTTCGATTAAGCCCTATCTGAATGGTTACCTCGAATATTTACTGGATGAAAGTTACGGTGATTTGGTAATTGATGCCCATTACTGTTTCGAGGACAAGGCTTTCATAGACTTTGATCAGATCCGACATCTGGTTGAATATTTACCTGCGGGCTACATACGATTTGTTAACCGTTTGGCCATCGATTGGCCCGATCATTGCGAAGCGATGGAAATCGTACCTGCCGAGGCTACAATTGCCGAGCCCATTCTAATCGATAAACCCACGCTAATATTTCAGGGTGAACTGGATAGCATCACACCCTTGAGTGATGTCAGAGCGCAAGAGTCGTATTTCACTGACTTGACGGTCGAAACTTTCAAGCTGTCTCATGATATTTTAGGTAATTCTGAATGTGCGGAACAACTTGCAGCCTATTTTATTCAGCATCAACTGCCCGGTGATCGTAGCCGTCTGTGTGAATAAAAAGTGTTCAATATCAATAAATTGAAAAATACTGTTCTTCAAGCAGTTATCGGTTGATTTAGATCATGTTATGTATCCATGAAAGTTTCTAATTTATGAACAGGTTATTGAGCTGTTCTGGATATTTAAAGGAAAAATATAAAACATTTTTTTAATCAGGTTTTTTAAGGACTGAAGTGATGACTGAGAATTCGACAAAATGTAAAGGATTTTTCTGCCGAACATGGCGGCTTTTCAAATCCCCCTCTTCAAAGTATTCGCTAGGGTTGTTGGTCATACTAGGTTTTCTCACCGGTATAATCTTTTGGGGTGGTTTCCATTATGCGATGGAAGTGACCAACACTGAAGCATTCTGTATTTCATGTCACGAGATGGAGAAATTTGTATTCGAGGAATACAAGCAAACGACTCACTACAGTAATCGTACGGGTGTACGTGCTACTTGTCCCGATTGTCATGTACCCAAGGAATGGCCTTATAAAGTCCTGCGCAAGATTAAGTCTGTCAATGAAATCAAGCACAAGTTGCTGGGGTCTATTGATACACCCGAGAAGTATGAGGCTAAGCGACTGGAACTTGCAGAACGGGTCTGGAGTGATATGGAAGCAACTGATTCAAGGGAATGTCGTAATTGTCACAATTATGATTTCATGAATTATGACAAACAGAGTGAGGAAGCTCTTGAGATACATATGATCGGAGTAGAATCCGAGATGACGTGCATAGAATGTCACCAGGGTATCGCACATAAGTTACCTGCTGGCTACGAGTCCGATTCATCTGAATAACTGAGATCAGGGTCCTTGTCTGATATTGAGCACTTATCAGTGGAATAGCCGTTCGCGTAACTTGATAACGCAGTATCGTTAGCAATACGAATTCAGTGTTGTTTTTAAAAAAGCCCGGTTTCCTTTCAAAGTTACAAAGAGCTACAAGTCTCGATTGGGCTTGCAGACGCCCGCCGGTACTTTCTATCCAGGATTATTCCTGAAAACATTTAAGGGTAGGTGAGTAATACACTGTAAGTCAGAGTCAATTTTTTTAAGGGTGGTACTTTTACCTTAAACTCGGCTTCTCGCGGCGATTGACGTTGATATGACCAGGAACTTTGTTGAATGTCCCAGGTTGTTGTCGGCATGATTTCGGAGACCTCAATGGTTTGTTCCATTTCGCTGCCATTATTGATCAAAATCTCACGACTTAAGCGCGTCTGTTTTTTGCTGATCTTTTGTAACTTGGTGGATTTGCGTTCCAGGCTGATATCAAAGACTTTGCCAAGGGTGATTTCCAGTGCATCATTGACCGCTGTATGGTTAATTCCATCCTCACCTATAAATTGCGGATATCCCTGCTGGTCCTCGGTATAAACACGCAAGATACCCTTGGGCAAGGGTAAACCAAGCGAGGGTTGGGTATTGGTGAAAGCAAGGATTTGTTCGGGTTTGGATTTTTGTGTCGCGGCACCGCGATGATCCACATGGGCTTTATCCCGAAGCGTTTTATTAACGGGAATATCGATGGCGCTGAACAGCTTTATCTGTTTCGACTGATTGTTGTTAATCGTGGTTTTATGAGGAATCGAGTAAAGATGGTATCCGCTAAGCGCTTCCTCAGTGACCCCGGAGTCAGCTTTCTCGGCACGCATCATCATGGCCATCCGTGGTAAGGCTTCCGGTTGATGGATATTGATATCCCCCGCGAGTAATTGCAGGTTGGCATCTTGGTATCCAATGCCTGACTGATTGTTTAAGGTAATCCAGCTATCGAGACTGGCTTTATCGCCGGTAGGGTTCAGTTGCATGATGTAGTCACTCTGCCAACTCATTCCGTCGGCGAGATAGGTCATTTCGACGGTCGGGTTGATGGGGGTAGGTTTGTTTAATAAAAGTGACAGTGTCGGGCTGACTCGTAAATTATTCGGCACTTCTGCAAATACCATGTCATAATTCAGATTATTATTTAGACTTTCCAGGCTACCGTCTTCCATTTCAAGAATTACGCCTCCATTGTTAGACAGAATGGTGCCCTGGGTCCATTGTAATGTTTCTCCGGTTTCATTTGAGCGGCGTGCCAACTGCACCGTGCGCCCGATATTTTTTTGAATCAATGCCTGTGGCGAAAGCAGGTCATAGTCATAATTTTGTTCCAATACATCTAAACCCTTGATGGCTACGGTTTGTGGAATAATGGTCCTGGCAACGTCCATAAAAGCAATCTGTTTATAACTCTGGGTGCTGTTTATTTTGCGTTGATCCCTAATCAAAGCACGGCCAGCATTATAGATAGTGAGGTTCAGTACTTGTTGATCATCAGCCGTTGACTTGAGCTCTTCAGCATGTAGGGCGCTGGCGGGTATGGTCATCAACATCATCAAGAACACAGTAGCGATACGTGGCATAGTTCAGTCCTGGTGTGTATTGCAGTTAAAGGATGTTAAAACAACTTAGATTAACACAGGGTTAACTGCATTTATTAGAGGGTTTTCCGCGTTTATATAGTATAGAGGTTGGGCCGGTTAACAAGGGAACTTAAATAAACCGCGGGGTTATTTGAAGGTCGATGTGAGTGGTCATCAAAGCCATCCATGGCCTCGATGTTCAGTGTGTGTTAGCTCTCGGCTTCCACGGGTATCAGGGTCAGTTCAACCCGACGGTTAAGCTGGCGACCCTGTTTGGTTTTATTGTCAGCAATGGGACGTTCTTCACCACGACCCACGGTCATGACGCGATCGAAAGGGATACCCCCTGTATTCATTAGGTAATCACCAACCGCAGTAGCGCGATAGTAGGATAATTTTTTATTGTACTCATTCGATCCGGTACTATCCGTATGGCCTGCGACTTCGATCAGGGTTTGGTCGAATTCATTTAGTACCAGTACTACTGAATCCAGTACATCGTGGAAACTCGTCATCAAGGCAGATGAATCGGTGGCAAAGGTGATATTGCCGGGCATATTAAGAATCAAATCATTTTCACTGCGGGTTACACTGACGCCGGTACCTTCAAGCTTTGCTCTGAGTTCGGCTTCTTGTTTGTCCATATAATTGCCAATGGCAGCGCCACTCAGGCCACCAACACCCGCACCCACTAAGATCGCTTTACGACGATCTCGGCTGCTTTTATCACGGGCGGATACATAGCCTATCAAGGCGCCGATGCCTGCACCGATCGCACTATTTTTGGCGGTGTTGCTGGTTTTTTCTTCACCCGTGTAGGCGTCCAGGGTTTTACAGCCACTGACTGAAATGGCCATTGTAGAAACGAGTATCAGGCTTAAAAATTGGGTTTTCATTATAAAGCTCCCGAAAAATTCTGAAGGTTAGCAAGTCCTGGGTATTAAATCATTGTAAATTGATCACTGAAATGATGCAGGCCATTGATGAGTTTAAAATTTACAAAACTTTACAATGGTGAAATGAGAAATTCATTTGGATCTAAAGAATACAGCAGGGATTCAGGTTAAATATATAAATTTTAAGGTTTAAAAGTCGGATAAAGTTATTACTTAATCCTTTCAAACTTAAAGATAATATGGCTGGCTCTATGAAACCGTCTCTAATTAATTCGGTCCTATGGGTGCATTACTGTAATATCTACAAGGATTTTCATTTTCCCCATTGAAATGATTTCTATGAATAAAAAGCAGCTTCTCCTGCGATTATTGCCCGTATTCATCATTGTATTTGCGGTGAGCGTGTTTGCCTACATGAAGGCCAGTAAACCTGAGCGCCAGAAACCCCAGGCGAGTGAAAAAGTCTGGCAGGTCAATACTATGATTGCACAGCGGCGCTCTTTGGCACCCAGTTTAACCTTATATGGTGAAGTCGAAACTCGTTCCCTGGTAAAGGCTGCCGCGCCTGGAGCAGGCTTAGTCTCCGTAGTCATGGTGAATCCTGGGGATCGCGTCGTACCAGGGCAACTTTTGGTACAGATGGATGACCGAGATTTCGCCGTGGCTAATCTACAGGCCAAAGCCGATGTGGCCGATATTCAATCTCAGTTAGCAGAACATGAATTGAAACATAAGGCCAATCAAAAAGCCGTCGCTGAGGAAAAAAATCTGGTTGGTTTGGCCAGGAAAGAGGTGAATCGGATTACCCGGCTAAAAAATAATAACTTGAGCTCAGAGTCAGCTTTGAGTGATGCTCGCGAGTTATTGGGCAAACAGGAATTGTCTTTGATTAACAAACAACTGGAAGTCGATCAGTATGAAACCCGGAGACAGCAGTTACAGGCACGATTGGAACGTGCTCAAGCTAAATTGGCGGAAACAGAACTGGCTATAGAACGCAGTGAATTAAGTGCCCAATTCGAAGGCATTGTGTCTGAAGTTCCCGTCTCAGTCGGAGACCGGGTGCGAGAAGCCGATGTGCTGGTGAGCTTGTACCCCATCGATTCACTCGAGATCAAGGCACGCATTCCTGCCGCTTATCAGGCTGAAATTCAGCGTTCTTTGAATCAGCAGCAAACTCTCAATGGGCAGGCCAGTTTGGTAGGCAATGCGCTCGAATTAACACTGTTACGTCTGGCCGGAGCTGCCGATGCCAGCGGTATCGACGCTTACTTTTCCATTGTGGAAGGGGCGGAACAATTGCGTATTGGTAACCTCATCAAACTGTATTTACAGCGCCCCGTTCAAAATGAAGTGATCGCCGTTCCATTTCGCTCGATTTATGGCAACAACCGGTTGTTTCTGATGAAAGAAGGACGCATGGTGTCAGTTACCGTAGAGAGCCTCGGACAATATGTGGATGAAAATGGTGAAAATGCTCTGTTGGTGCGCAGTGATCGGATCCAGGAAGGGGATCTTGTCATTACGACGCATCTCCCCAATGCGGTAGAGGGCCTTAAGGTTAAAAAGGTACCCAATGCCTGATTTTAATGCACCAAAACACAAGGATGACTTGCTGGGCATTTTTGCCAAACACAAGGTCGCGCCTAACTTGCTGATGGTCATTATGATATTGGCCGGTATCGTGGCCTTGAATAAGTTGAACGTCCAGTTTTTCCCCAATTTTGAATTGGATGTGGTCAGTGTGAATGTCGAATGGAGCGGGGCGACTGCAGAGGATGTCGAGACAGCAATCACCATCCCACTGGAGCAGCGATTACGTAATCTCGATAATCTGAAAGAGATCAGCTCTTCTTCCGCAACCGGTCTTTCGGGGATCACTATTGAATTCGATGAAGGTACGGACATGGTGGTGGCCCTGGAGGATGTCAAGAAAGAGGTCGATAATTTTACCGGGTTACCACAAGATGCTGAACTACCCAAAGTCTCACAAAGCGTGCGCTATGAATCCGTAGCCCGGGTATTGATCAGTGGGCCAGAAAATTTGAATGATCTAAGAAAACTGGCGCGGCAATTCGAACAACAGTTGTTGCAGAGGGGTATTGATAAGGTTGAACTGGTGGGTTTACCCAAGGAGTCCATCATTATCTCTGTCCCTTCTGAACAAATGGTTAGCCTGGGAATGAATCTGGCCGAGATCGGTAATAAAATCGAACAGTCAAGCCAGGATTTACCCGCCGGACTCGTCGGTGAAAATGACGCTACTCGTGAACTTCGTAGCTTGAACCAACGCCGGACCCCCAAAACATTTGAAGACCTACCTTTGATGGGTGAGGAAAATAATCGAATCAAGCTCAGTAATGTAGCCCAGGTCGAACGGCGCATAAAGACTGGAACAGAAACCATCAGCTTGCTAGATAAAAAAGGGGCTGTACTGGTTCTGCAACGTAATGAGAACGGGGATTCATTGAAGGCGGCCGAAATACTAAGGCAATGGGTTGAAGAGGTGACTCCAACCTTGCCGCCGACCGTCGAAGTAAAGGTTTTTAATGAGCGCTGGCAATTGATCAAGCAGCGCATCATGTTGCTGGTTAAAAACGGTGCCGGTGGTTTGTTATTGGTGTTGTTGATTCTGTATGCGTTTCTATCAACACGCGTGGCATTTTGGGTGGCCGTGGGTATTCCAGTCTCATTCATGGCGACTTTATTCGTACTCTATCTGAGTGGCGGTAGTATCAACATGATCAGCCTGTTTGCGCTGATCATGGCGCTGGGGATTATCGTTGATGATGCGATTGTCGTCGGTGAGGATGCACAAGCCCATTATGATATGGGTGAGGATCCACTGAAAGCTTCCGAGGGAGGGGCGCGCCGGATGTTGGCTCCGGTCATGGCTTCTTCATTGACTACCATTGCTGCTTTTTTACCGCTGCTGCTGATTGGTGGTCGTATGGGTAATATCATGTCGGCGATACCCATGGTCATCATCAGTGTCATCATTGCCTCACTGATCGAGAGTTTTTTGATTCTACCAGGCCATTTGCGACATGCTTTTGTAGGTCGACATCATGCGCGACAATCTCCGGTCAGGGAATGGCTCGATCGAAAATTTTTACTGTTCCGAGATGATTACTTCCGTCCATTTGTCACCTTGGCCATTCAGTTTCGCTGGACCACCATAGCAGCAGGGCTAGGAATT
>JASJBW010000177.1 GCA_030066315.1 Gammaproteobacteria bacterium | reverse complement strand
CCAACATACCTCGATGGATAGTATCCATGTCATCGTTGACGGTCAGACGCACCACGGTGGCAAATTTACGGTTTCTAACTTCGGAGGCTATGGACTCCAGCAAATCATCCGCTTTTTCTCTGGAAGCCCCTACATTGATATTTCTGACCACACGAAAACTTTCACAAGCTTTAACCTTCATCTTTGGAAACAGGAGATCAAGGTTATTGGAGATCACATCTTCCAGTAATACGTATTTATGCCCATCTCCAATTTTCATGAAACGGGGTATACCCGGTCCCCCCGAGGGCACTTTTACCCTTGCGAGTAAATTTTCCTCGCCTTCTGGGTAACTCAAGGTCACCAGAAGATTGAGCGAAAGGTTTGAAATAAATGGAAAAGGGTGTGCAGGATCCACTGACTGCGGCGTGACCAATGGAAAGATATTCTCCAGGTAATACTCCCTCGCTTCAGCTTGCTCATCGGTGCTCAAGTGCTCGTAGTTTGTAATTTCTATGCCATGTTGAGCCAACAACCTCAGCAAATCGGGATAAATGTGCTGAATCTTGTTTTCAATTTCATTGACAATTTCATAGGACTCTTCAATCTGCTGTTCTGGAGTTCTACCATCAACGGATAAAGTCCTCACATGAGCCCCGACCTGTTGCTTGAGCCCACCAATACGTTTCATAAAAAACTCATCGAGGTTCGAGCTCACAATCGCGATAAACTTGATCCGTTCCAATAAAGGATTATTTTCGTTCTCGGCTTCATCCAGAACACGGCGATTGAATTCCAACCAGGAGAATTCACGATTCAGGTAATACTTTGGATCTTCAAGATCAAAGGCTTGAGCGTTCTGTCCAAAATCCAGTGATGCGGGTTGATTCAAAGGGGGTTGAGGGACCTGATTCAAAGACATGATAATTCCCGGGTAATCAAATAAAGGTTAAGGTAAAATTCACCGTTTTTGAAAAGCAATCAAGATACATCATATTTATCTATTATTTTTCAATATGTTAGAGCAATTAATTAAAGCATTTTATAACATTAAAGAAACGCCGGCTTTGATGCTTTCAGCGGCCTTCCTGCTTTTACTGATCATTCTATATCTTATTCGCAAAAGAATCAGCCAAGCCTGGGTATATTTATCCACCCAATATCGTCTCAATCATTTAGGACAGGCACAGCTATCCAATATTAACTGCCCGGATGGCCTGGGTGAGCATTTTATTATCGACCGCCTGGTATTACGTCCGGATGGCATTTCGCTGCTGGCCCGCAAACAATACCCGGGTAAAATTTATTGCGCAGACCATATCGATGACTGGACGCAAATGATCGGTAATAAAAGTTATCCATTTAAGAATCCCCTATTTGAACTGGAATACCAGGTCAAAGCGGTCTCAGCCTGTCTACCCGGTGTTGATATCGATGGATATTTGTTTTTTGACGACCAGGCTGAATTCCCCAAAGGGCATCCCGCAAGAGTCATTCATCCCAAGCACATTCCAGAAAAACTCAGACGACAAAAACGGGCGCAAGTGGAGCCTGAAGTGGCCTCTGCCTGGGAAAAAATGAAGAAAATCGTCGCCGAGTGATATTGACTGGTCTTAACAGAAACGTCTTCCAACTGGCCATTGCCCAGGCCCTGATGATGTCGGTGAATACCTTATTAATAACCGCATCGGCCATTATTGGTTACAGTCTGGCCATCGACAAATCTCTCGCAACATTACCTCTGGCATTGCAGTTTCTGGCAACCATGTTGATCACCATTCCTGCTTCTTTACTGATGAACCGATTTGGCCGGCGCAAGGGATTCATCTTCAGTTCCATCATCGGCTTGTGCGGGGGTAGTTTAGCCATTGTATCCATCTATGAGGACTCATTCGCGCTGTTCTGCCTGACATCGGTGTTATTTGGTATTTACACTGGATTTGGTAATTACTTTCGTTTTGTGGCTACCGAAGTCGCTCCTCCCGAACACACCAACACCGCAATATCGTATGTACTGGCGGGGGGCGTCCTCGCAGCAGTTATCGGTCCAAATCTCGCCAATTACACCAAGGATCTGTTGGAAATCAGTTATCTGGGCAGCTTTATCGCGGTACTCATACTTTACGCTTTAAATCTGTTCAATATTCTGACTATTGATTTGCCCAAACCCTTGAATCAGGCCATTTCTGCCCATGCTCGCCCACTGATTGAAATCACCCGGCAACCTGTTTTCATTGTAGCCCTGATGGCTGCCCTAATTGGCTTTAGTATGATGACCCTATTGATGACTGCGACACCTTTGGCGATGCAAAAGGAACATCATGAATTCTCCGATGTCGCTTTTGTCATTCAGTGGCACGTATTGGGCATGTTTGCCCCCTCATTTTTTACCGGTCACTTGATTAACCGCTGGGGTGCGGAAAACATTATCTTCACCGGAGGTTTATTGGTCCTGGGCTGTATTGTGACCAATTTACTGGGCACATCCCTGGATCATTTCTGGTTTGCTTTGTTCTTACTGGGAGTCGGATGGAATTTCATGTTTATTGGCGGTACAACCTTGTTGACCCAAACCTATAACGAGGCAGAAAAAGCCAAAACCCAGGCATTGAATGATTTTTCGGTTTTTACAGCAGTCACGCTGGCATCACTGGGTGCAGGCTTTTTGCAGTATCACCTGGGCTGGCGCATGGTGAACATCAGTGTGATACCTTTTATTGTTCTCTGCCTGGTGGTCATTCTCTGGCTCAAACTGAGTATTCGACAATCCCAGCCGGAATAATGCTAGCGCAGTCTAAAGAGTAGTAAACCTGGCAAGCTATCACCGACATTAAAATTATCAAATTGATTGGGATGTAACTCGAGCACAAATTGTGCTGGAGTGACAGGCTGGTAAACCGGGCAACGCGGCGTCATGCAGGGTTGCAGGATTTGTTTGTACACGATTCGGCTGGAAGCATCTAACCAAAATACGGCCAAAGGTATAAGCGTGTTCTTCATCCAGATACCACGCCGGCCCTCATTGCCATAAACAAAAAGCATACCTTGTTGTTCACCGATAGAAGTTCGAAACATCAAACCTTGCCGTTGGTGTAACGGCGTATCGGCAATTTCCAGATCAAAAATCTCACCTTTTAAGTTGATATTTTGACGATTAAACTCCAGGCCAGCCTGACTGACATTCAACAGTAAAAACAGTATTACAGTAAAAGTGAATTTTGTTACTCTAGCCATTGTCTTAGTTGCGTTAATCTGATTACTTTCATCCATCCTGGCTGCATCGATACCATGTCAATTCATGTCCAACGTCACCTGATTGTCCTTATGTTTTTATGCTTCTTTCCAAGACTAGAAGCACAGGAGACCATAGCGGTTAAGGTTAAATCTTTTAATGACATAGCTCAAAGCCGAATCTATGAATATCCGGCTCGAGTCATCAACCTTCAAGTTGCAGACATCGCCGCAGAAACCCAGGGTAGAATATTGGAATTTCCCGTAGAGGTTGGCAGCCAGGTTGCCGAGGGGGACACGCTGGTGACCTTGGATTGCAGTCGACCACGTATCGAGCAAGACAGAATCAGAGCCGGTTTAAAACGGCTACGTGCCAAAAAAGAATTAACCCAACAACAACTCGACCGTGCCAGGGGCCTGGAAAGTTCACGCAGTATTTCACGAGATGAACTCGATCAGAAACAAACACAGCTGGATGCGGATAATGCCAGTATCGAAGAGCAACTGGCGTTATTGGAGTCCGCAAAAAAGAATATATCAGATTGCACGGTCACGGCTCCGTTCAGTGGCATTGTCATACAAAAAATGAGCGCTCAGGGTGCTTATGCCAATGCCGGAAATCCCATGGTTCGATTATTACAACAAAAAGCCGTGGAACTGGAGCTGGAATTACCCATCAACCAGGTGAATATCCTGCAACAAGCTCAATCGATTAAGTATCTCAGCAATCAAAAATCCTATCCTGTGAGCATACGCACGGTATTGCCAGTCGTTAACGCGCAAAGCCTGCAACAAAAACTCCGTCTGAAGTTCATTTCCGACGCTTTACCGCCTGGCGGTAGCTTTGGTGTAGTGCGCTATGAAACCGATAAAAATTACCTGCCCGAAGCGTTTGTGCATCAACGCCAAGGCGAATTTGGTGTTTTCCTGGCAAAACAGTCCACAGCCACATTTGTAATTTTACCTGAAGCCCAGGAAGGCCAGGCCGCATTCGCGCCCCTGGATCCGAGTGACCTGGTTGTGATCAGTGATGCCAAACGCCTGCGGCATAACAACCCCATAGCGGTATCCAACTAACCCCAATGTTGCTTCGATTTCTCAGTAACCACGTACTGGCCAACCTGACCTTTGCGTTGGTATTGGTGATTGGGCTTATCGCTTACTCCACGCTGCCTCGACAACAGGATCCCGATATCAATTTTAACTGGGTTGTTGTGACCACCTTATTACCGGGAGCGTCTGCCCAGGACGTTGAAAAACAGGTTACGGATCAGCTTGAAGACGCGATCCGCTCGATTTCGGATATCAAATTCGTATCAAGTAATAGTCGTGAAGGTGTGAGTAGCCTTTTGATTCGATTCAATCAGATTGATGAAAGAACTTATGATAAACGTCTGGCAGACCTTCGCCGAGAAATACAAAATACGGAAAATGAATTTCCTGAGGCCGCGTTAACACCACTGGTGCTTGAGATCGTCTCGGCAAACGCCTATCCGGCCGCCACGGTACTGGTAAAGGGCGTTGCTTATGACGAAAATTTACGTCGAAACGCACGTTTTGTCATCGACGAGTTAGAACAACTGAACGGGGTCGATCGAGTTGATAATTATGGTTTAAACGATCCCGAATTACAGATTCATTATCATCCTGAACAGCTGATCAAACACGGCCTAAATCCAACAGACCTGGCGGACTCTATCCAGTTATTTTTTAATGATATCTCCGCAGGCAGTGTCACGGCGGCGGGCCAAAAATGGCTCGTGCGCCTGGTGGGTAAGGACCAGGATCCAGCTTACCTGGCTTCACTACCCGTCCTCGGCAAGCAAGGCTATGTGCCATTGGAAAATCTGGCCGATGTGGTGAAATCACAAGCAGAAGCCAGGCGTATGGTCAGTAGTGACGGCGATCCAACCATACTCGTAGCGGTCTTTAAACAAACCGGTTTCAACACACTTGAATTAATAGAACGCGTGCAAGACTACATCGTCCAGCGAAACAGGCTCACGGACTCCACAGGTGTTGAGTTGGTGCTGGTGGATGATCAATCCGAGATTACCCGTAATGCATTGGACATCATGCAAACCAATGCCTTGTTTGGATTAAGTTTCGTATTGATCATCACCTTCGTCTTTCTTGGCATTCGTATCGCTACCATTACCACCATTGGTATTCCTTTCATACTGGCGGGTACTTTTTGGGCTTTGTTGGGGCTGGATCAAACCCTAAACGTATCCGTGTTGCTGGCTGTAGTGATTGCCCTGGGTATGCTGGTGGATGATGCAGTCGTGGTTGCCGAGTCCATCTACCATAGAATCGCGCTCGGGGAACCCAGGGATTCAGCGACCATCAATGCGCTAAAAGAGGTATTCGCCCCGGTCACTACGGCGGTCATGACAACCATGGCCGCCTTTCTTCCACTGGTTTTATTACCGGGGATCCTGGGTGAATTTATGCGCGTCATACCCATGGTTGTGACGATTGCATTAATGATCAGCCTAATCGAGGCCTACTGGATGTTACCTGCTCATGTCATGGTGATGCAGTTCAATTTACGAAATAAACCTTCCATGACTCAGCGTTGGCGTAATCGCATGACACGCAATATTCGGATCTTTTACACCCGTTTATTGATAAAGGTATTACGTTACCCACGTTTGGCTATTGGAGTCAGTGTGATTTTATTTTTACTGGCAGTCCTGACGATGGCAAGCCCGCTTATCAAGAAAGATTTTTTTGCCAGCGATACCTTGCGCCTGTTTTATATCAACATCGAAATGAAACCCACTTCCATACTTCGAGATACGCATTCCAAGGTCGCAGAGATTGAACAACAGGTACGTTCGTTAATGGATCCTGATGAATACCGGGAAATGGTCAGTTATGCCGGTTTGATGTTCACTGAAACAGAACCCCGTTTGGGCAATCAGTATGGGCAAATCCTGGTGGGGCTCAATCCACGCCTTGAAGGCATGCGGTCAGTAGAACAAATCATGGAAGACCTCCGGGAACCGGTCACCAATACTGAAGGCGCTGTCAATATCTCATTCCTGAAGTTAAGTGGTGGACCGCCAACAACCAAACCTATCAGTGTCAAGGTTCGAGGAGATGATTATGATGAGATCGCCCAGGCCGCTAATGCGTTGAAGCGGGCCATGGAGAAAAATGAGTTAATTTCGGATATCTCTGATGATGCTGATCGTGGGAGCTATCAAATGAGTTATCGATTGCGACATCAACAGGTTCATGAATTGGGGCTAAACCCTGCGTTACTGGCGCGTTCCATATTAATTTCAGTTGACGGAGAAATTCTATCGAGCATGCAGATCAATGGTGAAAAAACTGAATTAAGAATTTTAAGTGCCAAAGACAATTTACATGACATTAACGATTTATTACAACAAGTCATATATACGCCACAAGGACAGGCAGTACCCTATTCCAAGGTTATCGAGGCCCAATCTGAAATCAGCCTGGGTAACATTCGGCACTATAATTATAAACGGACTATTACTGTAGAGGCCGATATCGATAAAACCCAGATTGATGAAGTCTCGGCCAATAATTTCGTAAAAGACCAGTGGGAAGGCATCAGAGCGCAGTACCCGAATGTGTCACTGGATTTTTCAGGTATTCTTGATGATATTCAGGAAGCCCTCGATTCCATCATTATTTTGTTTATTTTTGGTGTCGGGGTTATGTACATGATCCTCGGTACCCAATTTAAAAGTTATTTCCAGCCGCTCATGATACTTGCAACTGTGCCACTGGCATTTACCGGCGTGGTTATCGGGATTCTGATCACTCAACATCCCTTAAGCCTGTTCGCGTTGTACGGTATCGTGGCTCTGGCTGGCATCGCGGTGAATTCCGCTATCGTTCTGATCTCAACAGCCAACACTAAATTAAAAAGCGGTATGTCATTACTGCATTCTACCGTTTATGCTGCACGCCGCAGAGTCATTCCGATTGTTATCACTACATTAACGACGATTGGCGGCCTGTTATCTTTGGCAACAGGGCTGGGCGGGGAATCGTTAATCTGGGGCCCGGTGGCTAATGCCATTGTCTGGGGCCTGGGATTTTCTGCGACCCTGACCCTTTTTATTATCCCCATCTTGTATCGGCTGTTTATGTCCAGAAGCCATTTAAACCAACGTCGGTTAGCATAAAGGCTATAGGCGCAGACTCATCATGGTTAATGGCGGAAATGATGACTTATATTCTTCGTGAAACAGTAAAAATTCAACAGTTCTTTTGGTAAAATCATACCGACAGATCGCTCTATACGGTTACCATCGTGAAATCTTCAATAACTGCTCAACTGACTTCTCTGGGCCCTCTTCGACTGGGTCTAATCAGCCTGGCAATGATCAATACTTTACTGCCAGTCACTCACTGGTTATTCAATGCGAACGGAGAATCATTAGATACCTCTCCCACCTGGGAGGTATTATCCACCATCGTGGGTCCCGTTATGGCGCCCATATTAATGGTTGTGGTTTTCCTGGATTATTTAATGGCTCGAGTTCGCGCTGGAGATGAAAATGAAGAATTGGCTGTTAAAACTCGCTTCAACGCTATCGCTCGCCTGGAGTTGACCGTACTCATCATTATGCTGATTTTCTGGGTTCCATTTTTTTACTCCCTAGGAAGATAAACGGCGCGTTTACATTTCCCTTATGCATTCAGCTGAGCGCCGAGAAATCTCCTGCATACTGACTGGCCCATTCCCGGGTGGCCTGTAGTAAGGTCAATTTTCGTCCTTCTTGCTGTTCCACTTCTTCACGGTAACGTTCAATTTGAGAGGTTTGTTCAATCAGCTTCAAACGTTCGATTTCCTTCGGGTCTTCAAATTCAAGACCCACCTCATAGCCCCTATTGGTTTTTGCACACCACATGACTTTACCATTCAGGGTTAAAGCCTGACCGAAAATAGGAAAACTGACCTCCACGTTTTGTGCATTTTCAAGACGGTCACTGGCAATGAACGATAATCCACCCAAGCTGATATTGGTGGCAATATCTTCATTGGATTGGTAAGTATGATTCTGTTCAACACGAATACTGATCGGTATACCGGTGACATGACGCACATATTTACGAATTTCAGTGTTATCTTCTTGCACGAATTATCTCTCTGAATATTTATCTTCTTTTCTTTAGGTAATCTAACAAGGTTTCTAGCTTATTTTTTTTGGGGGCATCTGGATGTTGATCAAAATAGTCCACTCTCGCAGTACCATCCAGAATGGGTAT
>JASJBW010000033.1 GCA_030066315.1 Gammaproteobacteria bacterium | reverse complement strand
GATTTGTTTGCCGAGTTGTTGATTTTGTTGGTTTATTCTGGATCGTATTTGTTTTTTCTCGTGATTAAGAGTGTTTAAGGATTTTTGTTTGGCCTGGATTTTTTTATTGGATAAGCGAATTTTTCGGCTGATTTGACCAATCTGCTGTTCTATTTTTTTAAGTTGCTGGTTATAACTGGATTTGCTGTTTTCCTTAACTTCGATAGTTTTTCGTAGTTTCTCGATACGATTTTTCAGTTTGGTGAGCTCTTTTTCCTTGGCTTGACGATCATCCGCCAAAGGCTGGAGGAAAATGAGTAATAAAGCACAAAAAAGGAAGCCAGATAGGATGCGCATGAGTGTAATTTTTATCAGGTATCTGATTGATTTTATGAATTATTTCTACAAAAAAGAGAAAAATTATCGATCTAAATAGGTAGTCTCGGGATCATACGCCAAGTCTTTCAACAAGGCGATAGCAAAGAGTAGACAAAACCACATGATTGATCCATAATGGTTAACTAATATTAGTAATTAATTATAGAACTAGGATGAGACTAGATACTATTTTACCCGGCGATACCCCGCAATTACTGACTCGCGAAGAAGATATTGAACGAGCTTCGCGTTCCCTCAAGGCTATGTCACACCCTTTACGGTTGAAGATTTTATGTACCCTGGGTGATCAGGAAATCAGTGTTCAAGGCATCGTTGAAAACGTGGGTACTTCACAAAGCAACATTTCTCAACATCTGGCGATTTTACGAGATAAAGGTATTCTCGCTTCAAGAAAGGATGCCAATCGAGTATATTACCGTGTAGGCGATGCACGCACGTTGCGTCTAATCAGTATGATGCAAGAAGTATTTTGTACTTCGTAAAATATTTATAATTCGTTAATGCCAGAGCAAATTTTTGAGTTTTCGGCTAATCATCCGATTCTGACTCTTTCTTTTATATCCCTGCTGGGATTAATTCTGTTTATAGAATTTCGTAATTTCACGCAGAAATTTACCAATGTGGGCCCAGCGGCAGCGGTGCCAATAATTAATCAGGAAAACACCGTTTTATTGGATATCCGTGAAATGAGTGAGATCAAGGATGGCATGTTAAATAATGCGATTCATATACCTTTGAGCGCCATCGGCAAGCGTATTGGTGAATTAGATAAGTTCAAAGATAACTCAATTGTGGTTTACTGTCGTAGTGGCAATCGTTCAACCGGGGTATGCCGAACGCTAACAGGGCGTGGCTTTGACAAGGTTTACAATCTGGCAGGTGGCATCATGGCTTGGCATGACGCGCATCTTCCTATCGGAAAATCTAAAAAGAAAAAGAAATAGCATGGTCGATGTAGTGATCTACAGTAGTGGTTTTTGTCCTTATTGTTCATGGGCCAAAAGAATGCTGGATGAAAAAAACGTCAGTTACGATGAAATTCGCATTGATCAGGTGGAAGGTGCTCAACAGGAAATGCTGGCTAAAAGCGAGGGACAGATGACTGTTCCGCAAATTTTCATTGGTGATTATCATGTAGGTGGGTACACTGACATGGTTAAGCTTGATCAGGAAGGTGGTTTAGATCCTTTATTGGCTGACTGAAGCCCCTCCTACCCTAATCACCATTATTTAGCATGGGTGGTCCCTAATCGGTGACAACCCATCTTTAATCACACATATAAATTCCCATGGCAGAAAATAAAAACCCAGAAAACCAGTTTTCCATTCAAAAGCTATATATCAAAGATGCTTCGTTTGAGTCCCCGTCAACCCCCACCGTTTTTAATGAAAAATGGGCTCCAGAAATCGAATTGAACCTGAATAACACGAGTAAAAAAGTATCGGATGGACAGTTTGAAGTGGTACTGAGTGTGACAGCCACTGTTAAAAATGAAACTAAGACTGCGTTTTTAGTCGAGGTTCATCAAGCCGGTATTTTCCAGATTGAGGGATTTAATGAAGATGACACTAAATACATCTTGGGTTCCCAATGCATGAACATCTTATTTCCTTTTGCCCGGGAGGCTATTTCTGATCTAAGTAATCGAGGGGGATTTCCACCCTTGCTGTTAAATCCGGTAAATTTCGATGCTTTATATGCCCAGGCAGTCCAGCAGAACAGCACAAAGGATGAGGTTAAGCACTAGTCTTAAATTATGTCGATGTTCCCGAATCCCGCAACGATTACCGTCATAGGGGCAGGATCCTGGGGCACCGCTTTGGCTTTACAGTTAGCCAGGAACGGGCACACTGTACATCTGTGGGGGCATTTGGAAGAACATGTGCAAAGACTCTTAGAAGATCGTGAAAACAAGGAATTCTTACCGGGTATACCCTTAACAGAATCCATTAAACCCATGGCATCTCTCGAGCAGGCCGTAAAAGACGTGAGATACCTATTAATTGTGATTCCCAGCAAAGCTTACCGGGAATTTTTACTCCAACTTAAACCTTACATAGACGATCAGACCTACGTTTTTTGGGCCAGTAAGGGCTTTGAAATCGAAACCGGAAAGTACCTGCATGAATTAATCGTTGAAGAACTCGGTGTAGAAAATTACGGGGTTATTTCCGGACCGACATTTGCCACTGAAGTGGCCCAGAACCTTCCAGCAGCGGTTACCTGTGCGGGCAGCCGACCAGAAGCCACTCTGGATATGGCGGAATTACTCCATGGTGGACATTTTCGTTGTTATACCTCCAACGACATCATTGGCGTTGAAATTGGTGGAGCATTAAAAAATATACTCGCTATTGCCGTAGGTGCGGTCGATGGATTGGGTTTGGGCTCCAATACTCGGGCGGCCCTTATTACCCGTGGATTATCAGAGATCATGCGGTTCGGCGACCTGATGGGGGCTCAGAAAGAAACCCTGATGGGGTTATCAGGTCTAGGTGATTTGATACTGACCTGTACCGATGATCAAAGTCGTAACCGCAGATTCGGGTTGGCTATTGGTGGTGGCATGTCTGTAAAAGAGGCGATCGAGTCTGTTGGACAGACCGTAGAGGGTTATCGGGCTGCAAAGGCCGTTTATTCAATTCTACAAAAAAAGGGATTAAATTTGCCCATCATTGAGCAGGTTTTTCAAGTCCTATATGAGGCGAAAACGCCGGTAAATGCTATGAACGACCTCGAAAAGCGTGAATTAAAGCCTGAAATTGAATCAACTTTATAAGTTGATCAAAGCTTCCAACTGTTATCTTTACTGTTTGAAATCCATTTGCCGCCAGGCTTCATACACTGCTATTGAGACCGTATTGGCCAGGTTAAGACTGCGTGAATGCTCAAGCATAGGCAAGGTGGCGATATCTTCAGGAGCGAACTGATTCAGGATGTCGGTCGGAAGTCCACGAGTTTCCGGTCCAAACAACAAAGCATCGCAAGGTTGATAATCAATTTCACTATAGATGCGTTTACCTTTCGTGCTGAAAGCATAGAGTTGCCTGAAATCTATGGTTTTTTTAAAATCTTTTAGGCTTTCATGCTGTTGAATGTCTGCCCATTCATGGTAATCGAGCCCCGCCCTCCTGAGTAATTTATCTTCCAGCGCGAAGCCGAGTGGTTTTATCAGGTGTAAATGACAACCTGTGTTCGCCGCTAATCGAATAATATTGCCGGTATTGGGTGGGATTTCAGGCTCAAATAAAACAATATGAAGCATGGACAGTAAATTCGCTCTTATTCCTTGAAATATATCAATAATTGTCTAATATTTATAATAATCACAATAAGTTAGCTGACTTATTTTAAGCAAACTCTAGAATATCAGAGTCGGGAATATGGGTGTAGCTTAATAATCAACCGATTTATCGGCCAGTTATGTCGGTTTTTTATTATCTATCCCTTTGATTTGAAACATCAAATAATTACAACAGGATAAAACAGATGCTTGGGTTTTTATCTAAAAAAACCAAAGGGGTACAGGTGGGTGTTGATTTCATGCCGACCGGTGTAGCAGTGGTTGAAGTGGCTACTGATACGCAGAATTATGGTCAGGTCAGGCATAGTGAGTTCCTCCCTGCAGTCGGCGCGTCTGAGCAATCCCAGGTATTACAGCATTGGGTAGAGCAGCATGAGCTCAAGCATGTTCCCTGTATCTCATTGATCGCCAAGCATGATGTTCAGCTTTTCCAATTGGAAAAACCAGCGGTTGGTGATGACGAATTGCACCAGGCGGTTGGTTGGAAAATTAAAGATATGATCAGTTATGATGTTGACAAAGCGATTATCGATATTTTCCAGTTACCACCCTCTTCTAAAAATCCAACCAGTTTTATTAACGCCGTCGTGGCAAACGAAGCGGTTGTTGAAACCTATGTAGACAATATTCGTCATGCAGGCCTGGATTTGCAGGTCATAGATGTACATGACCTCGTGGGTAAAAATTTTCATGCCGTGGTTAATGGCCAAACACAGACTATTGCTTTATTGCAATTTACTGAACACGAAGGATTGATGACCATTTATCAGGATGAGGACTTGTATGTTGCAAGGGATTTTAAAATCGGTTTGCTCGATATAGAAGAAGCCATTCACGAAGACGATGAATCTTTGTATGAGAATTTGTTATTGGAACTGCAAAGATCTATGGATTATTTTGAAAGTACGTATGCGCTAGGGTCCATCCAAAGCATGCTGATCTTTCCACAAACTTCAGGTACCGAGCGCATGGCGCGATATTTACAGAATTATGTAAATTATGATTTGGATTTCGCACAGATTTCTACACGGCAGGAACAGGCAATGGATGAGCATTGTTTTGCAGCTTATTGTGCGGCGTTGCGCAGGCTCAACTGATGCTCAACCAATCCATTAATTTACTCGATGAGCGGTTTCAGCCCAAAAAGGTTCCGTTGTCCGTAAATCAAATGTGGTTCATCTTAGCGGGGTCACTATTGGTATTGTTATTTTCATCTTTATGGATTAATACACAATATGAGCAGGCCTTTCATCAAAATGAACAACATATTGCTGAAAAGCAACAGGTGACCCAGCAGTTAGAATTGCTCAAGGCAAAATTGGAAAAACTGTTGGCTGATAATCAGGTTGATAATCAAATTAACCAGGTTTCACGTGATATCAATGTCCGTAAGCAAATGATTGATTTTGTCGCGAATAATCAATTGGGATCCGGTGAAGGATTTTCGGAAAACCTTGTCGGACTCTCGGCCATTCAAATTGATAATGTCTGGCTGGATGAAATTTCTTTAGCGGACGATTTTATTAAATTATCTGGCAGTTCGCTTCAGGCAGAAAAGGTGCCAGTATACTTTAATGCTTTCCGTGAAGAAAGTTTATTCAATGGTCAGTCATTCGATATCTTTGAATTGCAAAGAGATCCAAATCGAGATTGGAAGGTTGATTTCGTCATAGCCAGCCGGGCATCTGCAAATGAATAAGGTTTATACTGACTATAGCGAAAAATTAAATAATGTGTCGGTCAGGGAAAGAGCGCTGATACTGGTAACGGTCATCGTACTTTTAGGATTCATCTGGTGGAATTTTTTTGTTGCTGAATTGATGTCCAATACTGACACTTTAATCAAGAATAACAGGGCCCTCAAGCAGGAAATCCATTCTCTAAAAATCACAGCGGATACCATTAATCAGCGTATTAATCAGGGGGTTAATAAAACCAAGCAGCAACAGTTGGCACTACTCATTGAAGAGTTAGGTACTGTTAAGAAAATTTTAAAAGAAATGACACTGGAGCTCATTGAACCTGATGAAATGTTCTCCTTGATGCAGCAGCTCATTTTTGCAGATTCAAATTTAAAACTGACGGGCTTGAAACGTAAGCAGGTTTTGCCCGCGTTTTCCGTATCAGAAGAAACTGAGGATCAACCGGAGATTTATAGACACGTGATGCATATAAATTTAGAAGGAACCTACAAAGATATTCTCAGTTATATAGAAAGACTGGAAGATACCGAATGGAAACTCTTATGGGATAGGATATCCCTGAAAACTCAGAATTATCCGGTAGTTAAAGTTGATATCGAAATTTCAACCTTGAGCGGTGAAAAACACTGGATTGGCTTGTAATGAAAATGATGAAGCTATTACTTTTTGGTGTTCTGAGCTTGGCGATGTTGATGGTCTCAGCTGATGCTTTTAATGATCCGATGCGCCCACCAGACTTTGCGCTCAAAAAATATCGAGCTGAAAAATTTAAGCAAAAGAAAACGGTATTATCGTCAAAAAGTACACCAAAAAAACAGGCTACCTGGACATTGACTTCGATATTGTTTTCCAAGCAAAGACAGCATGCGATCATCAATAATCAATTGGTCAAACAAGGTGATGTCATAAAAGGTGCTAAATTGGTTCGTCTTAGGCCTGATAGTGTTCGTCTACTATCAAATGGTAGAACTATCGATTTAAGCTTGCGTGAAAAACTTACCACTCTGAAAAAGTCTCCTATAGAGAAGAAATATGAGCGAAATAAATAATTACGGTTCGGGATTCATGAGGCCGTTGGTTGCTGGATTAATGCTGTTGTTATTAGCCGCTTGTGCCAAACAAGTAACGCTTGACAGGAGTGATCAAACAAGTCAGTCGATTCGGGATGAAATGGCACAGGCCAGTATGCCTTTTAATGAACCCGCTGTTGTGGCTCCTCCTGAGATCATGGAGGAGTTGATGCCGCCTACAGGAATATCCATTCCAGGATTACTACCCACGGTTATAGAAGAGCCACGTTTTGATATTTCAGTTGCCAATGCACCTGCAGATGTCTTTTTCATGAGCCTTGTAGCGGATACTGATATCAATATGGTGGTTCATCCCAGTGTTTCAGGAACCATCAGTTTGGACTTAAAGACAGTATCGGTGGAGGATGTCATGCAACTTGCACGGGAAGTGTATGGCTATGAGTATCAAAAAACGGGCAAGGGATACATCGTGCTACCGGCTCGCATTCAATCCAAGATTTTCCAGGTCAATTATCTGAATATCACACGAGATGGACAGTCCAGTATGACCGTAAGCTCTGGACAAATTGCAGCATCAGATTCAGATGATTCATCGGGCGATGATGATAATAATTCGTCCAATACCAAGACGACACAATCGAGCAGTATACAGACCACCAGTAAGGCCGACTTTTGGGCGAATCTATTGTCAACCTTGCAGGCTATAGTAGGCCAGGGTCAGGGTCGTTCGGTGGTGGTTGACCAGCATTCGGGATTGGTCGTTGTCAGGGCAATGCCAGGTGAGTTGCGTGATGTGGAAGCTTATCTCACGGATGCACAAGAAAACCTGCAGCGACAGGTTATTCTTGAAGCTAAGATTATCGAAGTACAATTGAATGACAGTTATCAGTCCGGTATCGACTGGGCAGCCATCAATGAATCTTCAGGTGACCGAGCTTTGCTGGGAATGGCCGGAATCTCCAATGGGCGGGCAACCCTGTATAACGCTGATGGAGAGTTTGATCCCGCGGCAGCTCTAAACGCCGCGCTACCAGATGAAACCTTTGGTAATCTTTTTGCGCTGGGAGGGGCCACGGATGATTTTGGCGTATTACTGCGCCTATTAAGTACTCAAGGTGATGTTCAGGTGCTTTCCAGCCCGCGGGTTTCTACAGTCAATAATCAAAAGGCTGTGATCAAAGTAGGATCGGATGAATTCTTTGTGACTGAAATATCTTCCGATACGACCTCCGGTGTTAACTCTACTATTGTGACACCCGAAATAACTCTGACACCTTTCTTTTCCGGTATAGCACTCGATGTTACGCCCCAGATCAGTCAGGATGATGAAGTGATTCTTCACATTCATCCCAGCGTCAGTGAGGTAAATGACCAGACCAAAAACATCACCATTGCGGGTCAGATTCAACAGTTACCATTAGCGTTAAGCACGGTACGCGAATCTGATTCAGTGGTTAAGGCCAGAAGTGGGCAGGTCGTGGTGATCGGCGGTTTGATGCAAAATAAAACAGCCAATGATGATGCCGGAGTGCCTGGTGTTAGTGATGTACCGTTTTTAGGTAATTTATTTGGCCAAAAGAAAAAGCTCAATACAAGAAGTGAATTAGTCATTCTGTTAAAACCCATTGTGGTCAGTAGTTCAAATACTTGGTCTTCCTATATTAAACAAAGCCAAAAACGTATCGAACAGTTACAACAATCAGGTCAGACTGAGCAATAACGCAACCAAGAGATTTCTTATGTACGAGAAGTACTATGGATTAACTGAAAAGCCATTTAATTTAACACCGGATACGGATTTCTATTACCAGAGTCTGACGCACCAACAGGCGCTGAATGTGTTGATGGTTTCGCTCAATAATGGGGACGGATTTATAAAACTCACCGGGGAAGTAGGTACCGGTAAAACCCTGTTATGCAGAAAACTACTGGATATGCTGGATGAGCGGTTTAGTACGGTATACATCCCAAATCCTTATATGAGTTGTAATGCATTACTTAAAGCAGTGGCTGATGAAATGGGGCTTCAAACAGACATCGAAAAAGGTGATTATCTGGCAGATATCAATGAGCAATTAATCAAGAATGCGCAACAAAAAAAACAAACTGTAATTTTGCTGGATGAGGCGCAATCGTTACCTGTTGAGAGCCTGGATGCGATCCGCTTATTGAGTAACCTGGAAACTGAAAAACAAAAATTAGTTCAGATTGTTTTGTTCGGGCAACCTGAATTGGATGTGGTGCTAGAAAATAAAAGTATTCGTCAGTTAAAACAACGTATTGTTCATGCAAGCGAATTACAGAATCTATCGTTTACGAATGTGGTTCGATATGTTGAACATCGTTTACGATCTGCCGGATATTATGGTCCTGGAATATTTAATAGAGAGGCTTTGCAGAGACTTTACAAAAAGAGCAGAGGCATTCCTCGAGTCATTAATTTATTAAGCAACAAGGCATTAATGCTGGCTTATGCAAAAGGTGTTTTTTATATTAACGCTAAAACCATTGATGAAGCTGCAGAAGACAGTCAGCAGGTGCAAAAGTCATCCTTATCAAGAATGAAACTAGCCAGTCAATTCGGTATGCTTAATCTATCAAGTCGCTCACCATCTAGCTCAGGTTAATATTGTGAGCGTCATAAATTCAGTGCTAAAAAACCTGGAACATCAATCCAGTTCCTTTACGCCCTTAAATATTGGGGAACTGTCTGTAAAGAATAAATCCCATCAATTTTCAAAATTATGGTTGATCTCTTTGTTAGTTTTGGTGTGCGGAGGAATAATTGCACTCTATTTTATGTCCAATTTCATTAACCAGGCAACGCCAGTTGTTGAAGAGATAGAGCCAACTAAAACAGTTGATCCTGTAAAAACCGCAATCCCTACAAAGCCGCTGAATTCTATTCAAGTAGTTGATTCACCGGTTGCAATCCAGCAAAAGCCAGCGGTCATGTCGCCGGAACAGGAAATCACTGGGTTGCACATCAATGAAAGCCGGGAAGATATGGAGCTTGAATTCCAGTTATCGGGTGAAACAAAAATCTTCTTAAAACAACGTGATAACAATTTATATGTGTTTCAGTTTGATAACACCAAAAGCGCCATCCTGATGCCTGAAATAAATGATAATGACTGGCTTTCCCGTATCAGTTTTAAGCAAGCAGGAAATAGTCTCAATTTACGATTTGATACTCGTGATGGGGTGCTCGTTCAAACTCATGATTCCCAACTCAATGAAAAAAACTTGTGGAGCATTCGGTTTAAACTACCTGCAGCATTAACTCCAAAAAATCTTACTGCGATGAGGCCGATGAGTACTGATGGTGAACTCTCAAAAGCGGTCACTAAAATGAGTTCCGAAGCTGAGCAGAAAGGGATTTTAGAACAGGGTGGCGGCGAAAAGGACGCGCTTCAAAAACACATTAAACTGGATATTAAACCCATCAAGGAAAAATTATCTGATGATCAGCAATTCAAGAATGCATTGGGGTTATTGAACAACGGACAATGGATTCAAGCAGAGGCGCTATTGTTGCAACTACTGGGCGGTGAGAAGGATCGCATGGCCAGATTGAAATTATTGGATGTCTATCAAAGTAGGCAGAATGTCAGTGCAGTAAATAACTTGTTAAGCGACAGCCTCAGGCAATATCCACAAGATTTGGACTTCATGAAGTTACAGGCCAACCAGTGGTTTTCCAACGAGCAATATCACAACATTATTAACCAGTATAAAAATAACG
>JASJBW010000155.1 GCA_030066315.1 Gammaproteobacteria bacterium | reverse complement strand
AAATACGACGATGACTGGGTCGGTCGATACCATGCCGTGGTTTCAGATCTGCAAATCGTGAATTTCAACCCCAGTTTGGGGTACAAGGTTAACGATAATCTATCACTGGGCGGAGGCGTTGATATGATGCTGGCCCACGTGCAGCTCACCCAGGCCATTGATTTTGGAGCTATCTGCCTGGCTCAATTCACTTCTTCAATTTGCCAGGGTTTGGGAGCTTTACCACAGCAGGCCGATGGTTTTGGTGATCTCGAAGGGGATAACTTTGACGACGTGGCGCTTGGCTACAACCTGGGTTTGAAATACAAACTCAGCGATACCAGTAGTCTGGGTATAACCTACCGATCCGAGGTTGATATCGATGTAGATGGTGATGCTGATTTCTCAGTACCGGCTGCGGGAGCCTTTGTTTTTGCGTCGAATCTCTTTTTGGATACTGGCCTTGAGGCCTCGGTCACATTACCGGCCAGTTTTTCCATCAGTTATGCCAACCAGGTCGATAATATCACCTATCTAGCCGACATTACCTGGACAGGTTGGAGTTCCTTCGAGGAATTGAGAATTGAGTATGATAATTCCAACCAGCCAACCACGGTTAACACCTATGCCTGGGAAGATGTCTATCGCTATTCTTTCGGTATCGATTATCAGTATTCAGATGATACCGTTTATCGTTTTGGTCTGGCCTTGGATGAATCGCCTGTACCCAGTCCCGAGCGTAGGACCCCTCGATTACCAGGTAATGACAGAACCTGGGTTTCCTTCGGTGTCAGTAAGCAACTGGATAATTCGATGTCCATCGATGTGGGCTACTCACATTTATTTATAGATGATGCAGAAATTGAGAACGAGGTCGAAAGCAGTATTCCTACGCTCGCATCAACGTTGGATGGTGAGTATGAGGCCAGCGTCGATATCTTCAGTGTTCAGCTGACCTGGCAGTACTAGGAGGATTATTATTATGACTATAAATAAATATTTACTGACATTGTTAGCCGTTTTTGCCCTGGCGGCTTGTGAAACTGAAACTGGAACTGAGCTGCAAGATTCGATTGACGAGGTAACACCTGAAACCGCAGGTGAAGCCAATCCTACGGCCTTGTTCGATCCTTCTAATAGTGTGATTCCGTTCCCTAATAATTTGCTGCTGTTAGGCTCCACTGACGGTACCATCAATATACCCGTGGCCGATCCTGATGACTTGGCTGATCCACAGGTAGCCTTGAATGCGATAGACGGCTTTTCCACGGTGGCTCCTATGTCTGCGGGTTTTAGTACTGCGATCGATGATGGCACCATTTCGGCAACGTCGGTCAAGATGTATGAAGTTGCCTTGACCAGTGGTGCTGTTTCGGATGTGATTTCTCAAATGGTTTATGGCGTAGATTTTGTAGCCACCCTTTCTTCTGTCGATAGCACTCAATCGACCCTGGCGATTTTACCCTTACGACCTCTGGATGCTAAAACTTCTTACATGGTCGTCATTACAGATGATCTGAAGACAGCAAGCGGCACTGCCTTTGATCCATCGCTTACCTACCAATTGATAAAAGCGTTACCGGATCCTAGCCCTTTAACCTTTGGTGATCCCACTTTACCCGGGTCATTACAGTTATTGTCTGCTGAGGATTTTGCATCTTTTGACCAGCTGCGTTTGTTGGTTAATACGGGAGAGGCGGTCGTCTCAAGTGATCCTGACGGTGATCAACCGCCGGTCCCCAAGATCATCCAAAGCTGGAGTTTTACCACACAATCGATAAGCGATGTGTTAGTGGCGCTCAGGGACGATATTATTACTGATGCGGTGACCGGTTATACTCTGGATTCCACGATAGTTCCGGCAGTTACAACAGATCCAGGGGATGATAATGGCATTGTGGATTCGCCACAGGGTGCCGCAGATATTTACGTGGGTACCCTCGACGTGCCTTATTTCCTGACCGCTTCTGCCAGCAGCACCGATCCGACGGCGCTCGGATCGTTCTGGCAGGGTGTTGGTGGGTCCAACCTGACACAATTCAATACCACGCCAGTACTCACCTCCACCCAGAGTATACCGATCATGATTTCGATCCCCAAACCAGGTGGAATGAATTATCCGGTCGTGATTTTTCAGCATGGTTTTACTCGTAATCGCGGCATGATGCTGACCGTGGCCGATCGACTCGCACTTCAGGGTTTTGCCGTGGTATCCATCGATTTGCCCATGCACGGTATCACCGGTAATGAAACCGATGGCACGGCACCTTTTTACCAAGCGGGACAGGAACGTACTTTCGACCTGGATCTACTCGATAATGCGACGCGCTTTCCCGGTCCGGATGGCATAACGGATACTTCAGGTACGCACTTTGTCAATCTGTCCAACCTGCTTAACTTCCTCGGTAATGGTCGTCAGGCAGTATCGGACCTGGTCACCCTGACTTACGCTATTACCTCGGGTGAGTTAACCGCGGGCACATCGAGTTTTAATGCTGCTCGCATTTACTTTTTGGGCCATTCGGGCGGGGCCATTGTCGGCGTGCCATTTGTGAACCTGGAAGATAATGTGCGAGAAGCCGCGTTTGTTGCCGGTGGTGGTTATACCATGAAACTCCTCGATGGGTCCGCGAGCTTTTCTCCACTGTTAATCAATGGGTTGGCAGCCAATGGAGTCAACAAGGGAACGGCTGACTACGAGTCATTTCTCGGAGTGGCGCAAACCGTGCTGGATTCCGGGGATGGGGTTAATTACTCCGTGGATATCACGTCAACGACTAATCGTGGTCTTTTGGGCATCGAAATTGTCGGCGGTCCCACATCACCGTCTGATCTGACTGTTCCCAATACCGTGCCGGATGCGAACGACAGTACCGGAACCGTTCCTGCTCCACTTGCAGGTACTGAGCCGCAGTTCACTCTTTTGGGACTCACTCAAATCAACAGCGATGACACCGGTTCCAACTTGAAACGGAGTGTCAAGTTTGTAGTCGGTAATCATGGTTCATTACTCAGTCCTGAGGCCGATGATTTTAATGATGCCGCTACCAATCTCGCCGTGACCACGGAAATGCAATCCATTATTGCAGGATTCTTTGATTCCAATGGCAGTGCGATTGATATTACCGACGATACTTTATTGCAGGCACCGACCCCGTAATTTCACGTGGAAATCAATCCTTTAAACTGAACAATAGCCTCTCAACCTGAGAGGCTATTTTTTTGTCCTTGATACCGGATACCTGGTAGTGATTGTATTCATAACGTTTGGGATAGTCTTTACGCAAAAGATCAAAAGCCGCAGCGCTGTCCTGTCGATTTAAATGCGCCAGTTCGAGCATGTGTTGATGATCATCAAATACCCGGTACTGTTGACTCAATAAATCAAACCAGAAAAGGTTTTGATCGATCGCTTTGGTAAAAATTGTTTGTGTGGGCGGTAAATGATCCTGCATCATCCATTCTTTATGGATATGAAAATATTGGCATGTGGCATCCAATATCATCTGGGTACCACGGAGTTTGCCTTCAACACTGTAGCCGGCAATATGAGGTGTGGCGAGGTCAACCTGTTGCAGTAGTTTCAAATTTATTTCAGGTTCGTTTTCCCAGGTATCCAGGAACACTGTTAAATCCTGACGTTGTTCAAGTAGTGATGATAAGGCCTGGTTATCAATCACTGCTCCCCGCGCAGCGTTAAACAGAATTGTACTTTTGTGCAATTGAGAGAGCCTGGTCTCGTCAAATAGATGATAAGTCGGATAGGGGCCTTCTCGGGTGAGAGGTACATGCAGGGTAATAAAATCACATTCATCGATGATTGATTGAAGGGAAACGTAATGGACACTGTCATCGCCCGCATCCTGTAATGGTGGATCGTTAACCAGAACCGGAATGCCCAAGGCATCCAGTTTTTTTCTGACACGGGAGCCGACATTGCCATGTCCTATAATGCCTGCAGTTAATTCAAAGGGATTAAAGTCTCGACGTTTCGATAACTCAAACAAGGCATTGATGATGTACTCTGCCGCGGCTTCCGCATTACAGCCTGGAGCATTGGCAAAGCCAATATTGTTTTGTTGTAGGTAATCCAGATCTACATGGTCGGTACCAATCGTGGCTGAAGCCACGAATTTTATCGGAGTATCTCGAATTAAGGTTTCATTGACCTGGGTGACTGAACGTACCAGTAAAATATCACAATCGAGCAAATCGCTATGTTGCAGGTTCCTACCGGGTAGGGTGGTAATCTCACCAAAGTCTGCAAAGGCAGACTGGACCTGGGGTATATTCTCATCAGCAATAATATTCATGAGTTAACTGCAACAAAACTTATGAATAAGACCTTGTAACAAATGTACAGTCGGTTGAATTTGATCCATTGGTAAATATTCATCAGGTTGATGAGCCTGGTTGATTGACCCGGGTCCCATGACAATGGTTTCACAGCCTAGGTCATTAAAAAAAGGTGCCTCAGTACCGAAAGCAACAGCTTGGCTATCATTAGCACTCACCTGTTCCAGGTATTCATTGAGTTGGCTGTGTTTGTCTGTATGCATAGCAGGTATGCCCATCAACAGGGCCGTGAAACTCACCGATAAATCGCGCTCACTGGCCACTTTTTGTGCCAGTTTACGTATAGTTTCGCGTAATTCATGCATGTCCATGCCTGGCAAGAAACGCAGATCAATATGCATTTCACACTCACCGCAAATTCGGTTCGGATTATCACCTCCGTGAATATGACCCAGATTCAGCGTGGGATAGGAAACTTTGAAGGCTTCGTTTTTATAACGGGACTGCAGTTGTTCTCTAAATATTAGTAACTTGCTAATAAAATCATGCATGGCTTCCAATGCACTGTTACCCAGTGAAGGATCGCTGGAATGCCCGGAAGATCCACTAAAGAGGATGGATTCCATGATGATGCCCTTGTGCTCACGGACCGGTATCAGGTTGGTGGGCTCACCGATCACACAATATTTCCCTAGTGGCTGACCATTGTCAGCTAATAAACGCGCACCCGCCATAGTGGTTTCTTCATCCGCGGTGGCAATGATCGTCAATGGTTTTTTATATTGATCGGGCGTGAACTGCAGGCTGGCTTGTATAGCCATGGCCAGAAAACTCTTCATATCACAGCTACCCAGACCATGCAGACGGTTATCCCTTTCCACTAATTTAAACGGGTCAGACTGCCATAAGGCTTCATCCATGGGTACCGTATCAGTGTGGCCGGATAAAATGAGCCCATCTGATCCGGTGCCCTTAGAAGCAATCAGGTTGTATTTGCCGGATGAAACCTTCTGCTTCTTGATGGCAAAACCGGCACTTTCCAACCAGTTGGCAAGTAAATCGATAACGGCTTCATTACTCATGTCCATTTCGGCTTGTACGCAACTGATTGAAGGCGTTTCGATCAGTTGACTCATCATGGAAATAAGATTGGGGGTTGCTTCAGGCATACAGAAAACTACCAGATGGATTCAAGTAGGGTAGGTAGTATTCCACTGAGACTTGCATCTCAGTGGGTGCATTTTCTGAGCAAGAGCAATCAATCCGGTAGATCAGTGACGGCACCGAGAGAGGCTGAGCTGACCGTTCTGGCATATTTTGCTAGCAGTCCGCGTTTATATTTGGGTCTAGGCGCTTTCCATGCTTTACGTCTTTTTTCCATTTCTGTGCTGGAGATTTTGACATTGATTTCACGTTTTTCTGCATCGATGGTGATTTCATCACCATTTTTCAATAAACCAATGGGGCCGCCTACCGCCGCTTCAGGTGTGACATGTCCCACAACGAAACCATGGGAGCCTCCTGAAAAACGGCCATCGGTGAGAAAAGCAACATCCTTGCCCAGGCCTTTACCCATAATCGCCGAAGTAGGGCTGAGCATCTCGCGCATGCCAGGGCCGCCTTTAGGTCCTTCATAACGGACTACAATAACGTCTCCTTTTTTTACAGTGCCATCCAGAATTTTCTTCAAGGCTTGTTCTTCTGAAGTAAAGACACGTGCTTTTCCGGTAAACTTTAAACCTTCTTTACCAGAGATTTTGGCAACTGAGCCTTCCGGTGCCAGGTTGCCCTTCAAAATGACCAGGTGGCTGTCCTTTTTAATAGGATTGCTCAGCGCATGGACAATGTCCTGGCTCTTGGGATAAGGCTTAACCTTGGCGAGGTTTTGTGCCAATGTTTTTCCGGTCACAGTGATGCAATCACCATGAAGCATACCGGCATCCAGCAGCATTTTCATCAATGGCTGAATGCCACCAATTTCAATCAGTTCCGACATCATGGCTTTACCGCTGGGACGTAGATCAGCCAGCACCGGTACCTTTTTTCCTATACGGGTAAAATCATCCAGTTTTAGGTTCACACCAATGGAAGAGGCCATGGCTAACATGTGTAATACCGCATTCGTGGAGCCGCCCAAAGCAATGATCATGGTGATCGCATTTTCAAAAGCCTTCTTGGTCATAATGTCCTTGGGACGGATATTCTTTTTCAACAAGTTGATCGCAGCTTTTCCCGCATCCTGGCAATCCTTGGATTTGTCTGCTGATATGGCTGCCTGAGCAGAGCTGCCTGGCAGGCTCATGCCCATAGCTTCAATCGCTGATGCCATAGTGTTGGCCGTATACATACCCCCACAGGAACCAGCGCCCGGTATCGCGGTTTTTTCAATTTCGATCAATTCTTTTTTACTGATCTTCTTCTGGGCATGCGCGCCTACTGCCTCGAATACTGATACCACATCGGTTTTACTTTCCTTATGGCAGCCGGGCATGATGGTACCGCCATAAACGAAAACCGAAGGCCGGTTTAAACGGGCTAAGCCAATCATGCAGCCCGGCATGTTTTTATCACAACCGCCAATGGCAACCAGGGCATCAAATCCTTCACAGGCTGCAACCGTCTCTATCGAATCTGCAATGACTTCACGAGATACCAGGGAATATTTCATGCCTTCAGTACCCATCGAAATGCCATCGGAAATTGTGATGGTATTAAATATCACGGCTTTACCCTTGGCGGCATCAGCGCCAGCCGCGGCTTCATCGGCCAGTTTGTTAATATGCATGTTACAAGGGGTCACCATGCTCCAGGTACTGGCAATACCGATCTGCGGTTTCTTAAAATCTGCATCCTCGAATCCAACGGCGCGCAACATCGCACGGCTGGGCGCACGTTCAATACCATCCACCACGGGGGATGAAAATTCCCGGATGTTCGGTTTGGATTGTTTTTTAACGGTTGTTTTTTTAGCGGGAGCGGCTTTTTTCTGAGGCATAAGAATTACAGGCTGTTTATAAGGAAGCGCAAGACTAAGCAAAGCCCCGCAGAGTTGCAAGTTAAGCGGGTGATTATAAAAAAATTAGAGCTTAATCGTTTCGTCTGTGACGACGACTGCGCCGGGGTCGGGGAGGGTGATGAGAAATGGAAGGAATTAATTCTTCGAAAGGGTAGTTCAGAATATCTCCTTCAGATAACTCGACGGCCTGTTCTATAAGTGCCGCTATATCCTCAATGGGAGTATCGGGTAAGTTGGGTAAATGCGGTGCCAAACCCAGTAATGCCCCTTTTTGTACTTGAACTTCCTTGCTGTGTGGTAACAGGTTGCCGACAATTTCTGTCAAATGTAACGCAAATTGAGCCTGCTTTCGGCAGGCATTAAGGAACTGGTTGCAATGGTTTTGCCGATCTGCGGAAGTGCAACGAATACCTTCGCGTTCTGCCAGGTTAAATTTTTCGTGATAAAGACAGCCGCAATTCTGGGTCAATATGGATTTTTCAAAAACGCACTTTAGGGTATTGATTCCCTGATAAGCGCTGCGATATTCATTTTCATCCATAACTTGGTCTCACTGGTGAAAGCAGTGAGTTTTATTTTTCCCATTCCTGGATGATGGGGGCTTCCCTTTTTTCCTGTAATTGTTCTTCAGCCGCCAGTTCAGATTCGGCAAAAATAATCTTGTAAAGACTGAGTGCTTCGCTGGGCTGATCGTTGCGTAATTGTTTAACCTTTTTTTTCGCTTCTTTATAAGATTCGAAACGGTCAATTTTTTCCAGCTGCTTGACCATGTTGCCCGGCATCTGGGTAATCTTGTAGATAAAGTAATTCATTATTGTTCAAATAACCAAGTAATTTAGTCAGGTATTATACCTGAATCAATTTTTGATTAAAACAGTCGCCTAAGTGGCTTTATATTCTTATTCGATTGAGCAGATAGTTTTATCGTTAGAACTCATTTATATATAACGCCCCATAAAAAAGCTTCACTATGCATCTTTATCGGGCAGTTTTATTAAACTCTTGCAATCAGTTACGAGAATGTTACATTTGGGCGCAG
>JASJBW010000161.1 GCA_030066315.1 Gammaproteobacteria bacterium | reverse complement strand
CCCATGCTTAATCAATATCCTCTTTGGAAATATGTATTACTGATCACGGTTGTCGTTACCGGGCTGATTTACGCAGCACCTAATCTTTATGGAGAAGACCCGGCGGTCCAGATTTCTCATCGTGTTAACCTGATTAATGAGGAAGAACTCAATCGGGTGCAAACGGTTTTACAAAACCTGGCGATCGATTATCAATCATTGGAGTTAGGAACCGGTTATATCCTGGTACGTTTTGCCAGCGAAGAAGAACAGTTAAAAGCTGCAGCCGATCTCAAAGAAGCCTTGCAGGAAGAGGATAGCCGTTACAGTGTCGCACTGAATCTCGCACCGGCAACTCCGGATTGGTTAAATACCATGAATGCCTTGCCGATGTATCTGGGGCTTGATTTACGTGGAGGTGTGCATTTCCTGATGGAAGTGGATATGGATGCAGCCATCAACAAGTCATTGAACCGTGTTTCATCAGAAATTCGCAGTTACTTACGTGAAGAAAAGGTGCGATATCGTACCGTTCAGGTTAAATCAGATGGTTTGGCGGTTCGTTTTTCCAGTGAGGAAGAGCAGGAACAAGGTTTGCTTAAACTTGAGGAAGAGTTTCGTGATTTTGAATTCAACACATCCGCTGATGAACGCAGCTTTTTTGTCAATATGGCGTTCAGTGAAACGGCTCTTCAAGCAGAAAAAACCGCAGCTTTAACTCAGAATATATCCACGCTCAAAAACCGGGTGAATGAATTGGGTGTAGCAGAACCGGTGATTCAACGGCAGGGTGAAGACCGGGTGGTCGTTCAATTGCCGGGTGTTCAGGATACGGTTCGTGCCAAGGAAATCCTGGGTGCTACTGCTACCCTTGAATTCAGGCTCGTTCAAGGTACCTTGACTGACTGGAATGCGGCCGAAACCTCGGGCAAGATTCCTGTGGGTGCCAAATTGTACAAGGAAACAGATGGATCCCCGGTTTTACTTAAACGACGAGTGATCGTCACGGGTGATCAGATTATTGGTGCTGCTTCTGGATTTGACAGCCAGTCAGGTTCCCCTGACGTCACCATTACCCTTAACAGCAAGGGTGCCGATCGCATGAGTAAGATCACGCGAGATAACATTGGCAAGCCCATGGCGGTAGTGTTCATTGAAGATAAATATGAACAACGTGAGATCGAAGGTGAGATCAAACGTATCAAGAAGACCGAGCAACGTGTCATTAATGTGGCCACGATTCGTGACCAGTTGAGTAAACGTTTTCATATAACCGGCCTTGACAGTACGCGAGAAGCCAGGGATCTGGCCTTGTTATTACGTGCGGGTGCGTTGCGTGCGCCCATGATAATTGTTGAGGAACGGACCGTGGGCCCCAGTCTTGGTCAGGAAAACATCGACAAAGGGTTCAAGTCTGTAATGATCGGATTTGTAGCCGTATTAATCTTCATGGCCGTCTATTACAAGGTGTTCGGCTTGGTTGCCAACCTCGCATTGACCTTGAACCTGGTGTTGATGGTAGCCGTGTTATCGCTGTTGCAAGCAACACTGACCTTGCCGGGTATAGCCGGTATCGTGTTAACGGTGGGTATGGCCGTGGATGCCAATGTCTTGATCTTTGAACGAATACGTGAAGAAATTCGTTTGGGTAATTCTCCGCAGGCTTCCATTTTTTCAGGTTATCAGAAGGCTTTAAGCACCATTGCCGATGCCAACATTACCACACTGATCGCCGCTATCATTTTATTCAGTTTCGGTACGGGCCCAATTCAGGGCTTTGCAGTGACCCTTTCGATTGGAATTATAACTTCCATGTTTACTGCCATCATGGGTACCCGGGCGATTATCAATTTGATTTATGGCCGCAAGCACGTCAAAAAGCTGGCTATTTAATAGGTTATAGAAATGCTCGTTTTTAAAGATATCAACTTCATGGGAATCCGCAAAATCGCGATGGGAATATCGCTGGTACTGATTCTCATCTCCATAGCCAGTCTCGCGATTAATAAACTCAATGTTGGTATCGACTTCACGGGTGGCAGTGTCATCGAAGTGGGTTATGAAAAATCAGTCGATCTTGAACCTATTCGCCTCGCGCTCGAAGAAGGCGGTTATAAAGATGCTATCGTGCAGCATTTCGGCAGTGCCCGCGAAGTACTGATTCGATTGGCTCCCCGTGAAGGTCAGGATAAAGCAGAATTGAGTAGCCAGGTTATTGGCCTGTTAAATGAACAGAATGAGGCAGAGGTTGATGTACGTCGAGTCGATTTTGTGGGGCCACAGGTCGGTGAGGAATTACGCGAAGATGGTGGCCTTGCGGTACTCTATGCGCTGATCGCTATTTTGATTTATGTATCACTCCGTTTTGAATACCGTTTTTCTCTGGGTGCGGTGGCTGCGCTGATTCATGATGTGGTCATCACCCTCGGGGTATTCTCCGTGCTTCAACTGGATTTCGATTTAAGTGTACTGGCGGCGGTATTGGCGGTTATCGGTTATTCCCTCAATGATACCATTGTGGTATTTGATCGTATCCGGGAAAATTTTCGTAAGGTGCGCAAGAAAACGCCTATTGAAATCATCAACATATCCATTAATCAAACGATTTCCAGAACCCTGATTACCTCTCTCACGACGTTATTGGTATTGATTTCACTCTTTATCTTTGGTGGTGAAGTCATTGCCTCTTTCTCCCTGGCCTTGATTATCGGTGTTATTGTAGGTACCTATTCATCTATATACGTGGCCAGCGCCAGTGCCCTGGCACTCGGGATTTCACGTGCAGACTTATTGATACCTGAAAAAGAAAATCCTGAAGACGTTCGACCCTAGTCAGGCGATCCCCAATATCCATAGACTTGCCTATCGGCTGATAAAACAACGGTAACCATCATTCTCGATGGTTACTCATCGGCGCTAGGCTGGCACGGTCCCTGCATATACCCCTGTGAATGCCCCAAAACACAGGAGAAAAACTATGAACCAGGCACTCTGGGTAGCTAAAACCGGTCTTGACGCCCAACAGACTCGTTTAGCGGTCATATCCAATAATCTGGCCAATGTCAGTACTAATGGCTTTAAACAATCACGTGCAGTTTTCGAAGATTTACTGTATCAAAATGTACGTCAGGTGGGTGGTCAAACATCCCAGGAAACCCGCTTGCCATCAGGCCTTATGCTGGGTACGGGTACCCGTGTCGTTGCCACGGAAAAAATACATACCCAAGGCTCTATCCAGACCACTGAAAATTCACTGGATGTTGCCATCGACGGTAAAGGTTATTTCCCGATTCTGTTACCAGATGGTAATGAAGCCTATACCCGTGATGGCAGTTTCAAGATTTCTGACCAGGGGCAATTAGTGACCGCCTCCGGTTATACTTTGCAGCCTGGCATTACCATCAGTTCTGATGTGCAATCCATTACAATCGGCCAGGATGGCGTGGTGTCCATTACCACCCAGGGACAATCCACACCGACAGCGGTCGGTAATATCCAATTAGTGAATTTCATCAACCCAACGGGGCTTCAACCGATCGGCGAAAACCTGTTCCTGGAATCGGCAGCCAGTGGAGCTGCCCAGGCAGGTACTCCTGGACTGACGGGATTAGGTCGTTTGAATCAGGGTTCGCTGGAGGGATCGAATGTCAATATCGTTGAGGAAATGGTGGGTATGATTGAAACCCAGCGTGCCTATGAAATGAATTCACGTCTGATCTCAACCGCCGATGGCATGTTGCAATATCTGAATAACAACGTCTAGGTGATGTCATGACTACTCGTTTAATGCGTTTGTCTGTTGTAGCAGTAGCCTTGTTAATGTTGCAAGCCTGTGCCTCCACCCGTATCGAGGTCCAACCAGATCCGATGTTCGCCCCCGTGGATCTTAAGGCACCTCGTTTTCAACCGGTCAACAATGGTTCCATCTTCCAGGCGGGACGATCGGTGCGATTGTTCGAGGACAGCAAAGCTTTTCGAATTGGCGATCTGCTGAGCGTCAAGCTGTCGGAGTCTACCAACGCCTCCAAGTCGGCTGCCACCAATACCAAGAAAGATGATGATGTCAGTATTGGCGCGGGAACATTACTGGGGGTGACACCGACCTATAAGGGTGATTCCTTTTTACAAAATGAACTGGAGTCGGAACGCGAGTTTGCCGGCAGTGGTGACAGTGCACAGAGTAACAGTCTGCAAGGTGAAATATCGGTCATGGTCAGCGATATCCTGCCCAATGGCAATCTGGTGGTACGGGGTGAAAAGATCATAGGTCTCAACCAGGGTTCCGAGTTCATCCGTATTGCCGGTATTGTCCGTCCCCAGGATGTCAGTGCCAATAACGAGGTACTGTCAGGCAAGCTGGCCAATGCACGCATCTTTTATGGTGGTGGTGGCGTGATTGCAGAAGCGAACAGCAAAGGCTGGTTAAGTCGTTTCTTTGATAGCCCAACCTTCCCCTTTTAGGAGTGGATCATGAAGAACCTAAAAATCATATCAATTTTAGTGATGGTGTTGTTTTCGGCGCCTAGTGTTGCCGAGCGCATCAAGGATATTACCGAGATCCAAGGCGTTCGCAGCAACCAATTGGTCGGATACGGTCTCGTAGTGGGTCTCGATGGAACCGGTGATCAAACGGCCCAAACCCCCTTCACCGTTCAGAGCTTGAAGAGCATGTTGTTGCAATATGGCATTACTTTACCAGGAGATGTGAATCCCCAGGTGAAAAACATAGCAGCGGTCAGTATTCATGCCGATTTGCCTCCCTTTGCCAAGGTGGGTCAGACCATCGATATCACGGTTTCATCACTGGGTAATGCCAAGAGCCTGAGAGGAGGTAGCCTATTGATGACGCCATTAAAAGGTGCTGATGGCCAGATTTATGCCATGGCCCAGGGTAATCTCATTGTGGGTGGTTTAGGTGTAGAGGGCCAGGATGGCTCTCGTGTAACCATTAATGTTCCGAGTGTGGGTCGGGTACCTAATGGTGCCACGATAGAACGAGAAATCACTAATCCCTTTGCAGTCGGAGATTTCATTACCTTGAATTTGAAACGTCCAGACTTCACTACGGCTAAACGTTTGTCCGATACCATTAACCATGTACTGGGACCGGATAATGCCTTTGCGCAGGATAGCGTCACCGTGAAAATCAATGCACCCAAGGATGTCTCGCAACGCGTCGGTTTCATGGCTTTTGTGGAAAATCTAGAGTTTGAACCGGGTGAGGCCGCAGCCAAGGTCATTGTCAATTCACGCACGGGTACGGTCGTCATTGGTAATCACGTCAAGGTGTACTCGGCTGCGGTATCACATGGCAATATGACGGTTACCATTACCAATACCAACCAGGTCAGTCAACCTAATGCTTTTTCTGAAGGTGAAACCGTGCAAACGGTACAAAGCGATATCGAGGTAACCCAGGATGATAATCGGATGTTCCTGTTTAATACGGGCGTAACCCTGGATCAGATCGTTCGGGCTGTCAACCAGGTAGGCGCTTCACCAGGTGATTTGGTCGCTATTTTAGAATCATTGAAGCAAGTTGGCGCACTTTCTGCAGAGTTAATTGTAATTTAAACCAAAAGCGAAGCAGGTTAGACCAGATGTTGCAATCGACACCGCCCGATCTGTACATGAACATGGCCCAGTTTTCCGAAATGAAACTGGCCGCCCGACAGGATTCGCGTGCTGCCAGCAGGTCTGCGGCACAACAATTCGAAGGCTTGTTTATCCAGATGATGCTAAAGAACATGCGCTCTGCAGCCAAAATGGATGAATCCATGCATAGCAGTAACATGGACTTTTATACCGATATGTATGATAAGCAGATCTCGATGATGCTCTCCCAGCAGGGTGGCATAGGAATCGCTGATTTACTGGAAAAGCAGCTCAACCGGTTTCTGCCCGAGGGGCAATCCACTGCCGAAAAAGGAGGCAAGGATTTGCCTGTTTACCGGTTATCGGTAAAAGCGACATCATCTTTGCCGCTACCCGTCATGAGTTATCAGGCGACCAATCCCGCAGTCGCGGCCTATGAGTTAAATGAAACTGAGGTTGCACCGGAAGTGCCTGCTCAAGGATCAGTCCAGTCTCTGCAATCACAAACCGTTGAACCTTTTTATGGTTGGGATCAAGCCAGCTCTTTTGTCAGCGATCTTTGGCCTCATGCGGAACGAGCGGCGGAACGTCTCGGTGTGTCTGCACAGGTCCTGGTAGCACAGTCAGCTCTTGAGACCGGATGGGGTCGGCATACCATGAGGAAGGCTGATGGCAGTGTCGCTTTCAACCTCTTTGGTATTAAGGCCAGTCGAGGATGGGCAGGACAGAGCGTGGTGCATAACACCCTGGAATTTCGTGGTGGTGCCATGCAACAGGAAGCGGCTCGATTCCGAGCTTATGATTCCGTGGGTGAAGCGCTGGATGATTATGTGGATTTTGTGAAAGGCCATTCACGTTATCAGCGGGCACTGGACAATGCCGGTAACGATGCCCAATACATCCGGGAATTACATCAGGCGGGTTATGCAACGGATCCTCATTATGCAGACAAAATTCTGGGCATAATGAAAGGGCAAACCTTCAACGATGCATTGGCATCCTTGGAAATCAGCAATCGCATGGTGGGATAGGAGCGAGATATGGGAGATATTCTAGGAACAGCAGTCAGTGGATTACTCAGCTTTCAACGGGCGTTAAGTACCACCAGTCACAACATCGCCAATGTGAATACCGAGGGTTACAGTCGCCAGAATGTTGATTTAAATACGCGTAATCCGAGTTACCTGGGCGGTTTCTTCGTGGGTAATGGTGTACAGGTCAGTGCCATCGAAAGAAGTTATGATCAATTCATTACGACGAGTTTACGTGAGAGTAATTCTTCGTATGCGCGCCTGGAGAAATTTGCGGATCTTTCTGCACAGATCGATAATATTCTGGCAGATCCTCAGGGGGGTATCTCTCCCATTTTGCAGCAATTCTTTAGTGCCGTGCAGGATGTATCGGATGATCCCGCCTCAGGTAGTGCCCGCAACCAACTACTGAGTACCGCAGAATCACTGGTCAATCGGTTTTCCACGTTTGATACACGGCTATCTCAATTAAGCCGAAATACCGAGACGGATATCGAAAATACGATCGATGAAATCAACACGATTGTAGCTTCCATCGCGGATATCAACCTGAGCCTGGAAGAAGTACTGGCCTCGGGTCTCGTGACGCAGCAATCCAATGATTTACTCGATCAGCGCGATGCATTGCTGAATGAATTATCAACCAAGGTCAATATTCAGGTCATCAATGACCAGGATTACAATATGACCGTTTTAATCGGCAATGGTCAAACCATGTTGAATGGGGCCACAGCCTTTAGTTTGAGCCTGCAGCCAGACCAGGCCGATCCCACTCAAAATATTATTGTGTATAACGGCTTTTCTACGGTCAATGATGTCAGTGACCAGCTTAATGGTGGACAACTTGGCGGATTGCTTGATTACCGCAATGGAGTACTCAATCCAACGATCAACTCCGTAGGACGCATCGCCATGGGACTGGCAGATACTTTTAATGCGCAACACCGTGAAGGCATGGATTTAAATGGATCGATGGGTGGAGACTTCTTTAGCTTCAGCCAGCCCAGAACCATTCCGTTTGCGTCCAATGGTGGCACCTCTACGATTACGACCACGGTGACCGATGTTTCCCAGTTAACGATTGATGATTATACGCTGAATTATAACGCGGGTAACTGGCAGTTGGTGTCCAGTAGTGGTTCAACCAGCGCAGTCGTGGCTGATGCTTCACCCGCTGATACCACACTGGTATTTGAAGGTTTAACTGTGGTTATCGATGGTGCCAGCACTCCTGTAAATGGTGACCAATTTACCATCAAGCCAACCAGTCAAGGTGCCCGTTCACTGAATCTGGAAATTGGTGACCCCAATGAAATTGCCGCTGCGGCCCCTATTCGTACTGGAAGTCCACTCAATAATATGGGTGACATCGAAATCAGTCAGGGTATTGTCACGGATGCAACCAATGCGAATCTACTGAATACGGTTACCTTCACGTTTGATACACCCGCGACCACGTTTACGTCCAATTCAGACGTCGTCGTGAACGGTACCACTTATTTAGCAGGTGCATCAATCCCCTATAGCAATAACATGGTTGTGGATTCCAATGGCTGGCAGGTCA
>JASJBW010000032.1 GCA_030066315.1 Gammaproteobacteria bacterium | reverse complement strand
CTGGAAAGTGTGTATACGTTAATAGCGTATCGAGGGTTCGAATCCCTCTCTCTCCGCCAAATTTAAGCCTTAACAATTTGAAAGTTAAGGCTTTTTCTATTTTCAAATGCAATCAACGGTTTTTACCCAATATGATATGTATTTTGATGATTTCAGTTTCCATAAACCAACAAGCAAAGAATCTAGTAGAACGCTACTACGATAATCAAGAGAATTAAAATCAGTGCCAATAAGGGCCTAAAATTTTGTTCATATCTTGGTTTTTGGGTGATCTATTAGTTTTTATCGATATTACCCTGATATCTGATTCTTATTACCAGGGCCTGTAAGTTTGGAGAAGCCCGGTGTTGTCGATTTTTTTATTATGATTAGGCGATCCGTTTTTGTATCTTCTTATCTGCCAAAATCTAAGTTTAATCTCATTAATTTATGATTAAGGTCAAGTCGATGGGGCGCCTGCTCTAGACCTCATATAAATTTGCAAGTAATCTAACACTATGAGATCAAGTGTTGGTTTATGTGATTTTAATCATGGAGTACATATAGAAATAGATTTTCCATTTCATTACTGAAATTCCAATTTTTCAATAAAAAACAAGAGGAGCTAAAAATGGATATCAAACTTACAGACGTTACCCTTCATATCGATGAAAATCTGAATATTGACAAGCGCCAATCTATTGAAGATAGCCTTCGTTCTTTAGAGGGTGTCGTGAGCGTTCACAACGATTCCAAGACACCACATTTGGCAATGATTGAATATAATCCTGACGTGACTTCTTCAAGTGCTATCCTTCAGCGCGTTATCAACGAGGGAGTCCATGCAGAACTGATTGGCTTATAAAATCCTATTAATAAGGAGGTTTAAGAGATGTCAGATACAAACGACCTATTTACGGGGAATGAATTTCTAGAAAAAAACCGCGACATCCTAGATCAATGGTTTGACCAGCGATTTGCTCAAAGCGTGGCAGATTATGAGCAGAATAAAGAGCCCGAGCTTTCCATTATGGTGACCAAGGGTACCCTGGACTGGGCTTATCCGACTTTTATCATCGCATCCACCGCTGCTGCTTTGGGTTGGAAAGTTACACTGTTTTTTACCTTTTACGGACTTAAGCTATTACTCAAAGATCTGGATTTGAAAATCAGTGCCCTGGGTAATCCTGCCATGCCCATGAAAATGCCATTCGGGCCTGATTGGTTTCAGTCAGTGAATTGGAATATCCCGAATCTTGTTCAGGCTGGTATCCCCGGGTTTGAATCCTTGGCTACTAATTTAATGAAACAGACGATCAGTTCTCATGGTGTCGCTTCTGTCGAAGAGTTAAGGGAAATTTGTATAGAATCCGAGGTGAACATGATTGCCTGTCAAATGACAGTTGATCTGTTTGGTATGAAAAAAGGGGAGTTTATTGACGAAATTTCAGAATGGGCTGGAGCGGCCACATTCCTCGATAATGCCCGTACATCCACTGTCAACCTTTATATATAGCTCGCCCATATTCCATTTCAGCCTGATTCGTTAACGAATCAGGCTGTCTCATTTAATCTTTCTGCAAAGCCAGAGCTGCTTCAGATTTCATCCCAAATCTTTCCATGGCCCATCGAGGTGGGCAAAAATTGGTAAATGAACTCTGTAAACAATTAAAACCCAAGAAAAGGGTGACCCAAGTCCAGTAAGGATGATGAAAGAGTGCCAATAAACTGGTAATGATCACCATCGTACCACCCAAGGCAAAAAGCGCACGTTCAACTGACATGGTATTCTCTCCGTTAAAAAATTTTCAGTTTAGATTGATAGTTTAGTCAAGTATTAAAACATGTTTAAAAAAATGCTAACAGGTCCGATTTCGCATATTTTTGCCTGTTATTTTAAGATCTTATGATCCTTGGGCAAGAAGCTTTAACCGTATTATCTTAAACATAAAAGATGCATGAAATCCTATCCTTAACCTCGTATTGGTTGCCCCTTATTTTTTTTATTATTGCGCTGGTTTATTCATCCGTTGGGCTGGGTGGGGGCTCAGCCTATACTGCTTTGATGGCGATTGCAGGTATGAATGTCTTAGCCATTCCTATGGTTTCGCTGGTGCTCAATTTATTTGTTACGACTGCTGGAAGCATAAACTTCATCCGTAACGGACACGCACGAATAAGAATCATTGCTCCGTTTATTCTTTCATCAATGCCTATGGCTTATCTGGGTGGCTCACTCAATATCTCTCCTAATATTTTTTATTGGATATTACTGTTATCGCTCATATTTGTAGCGGCCAGAATCTATTTGTGGAGTAATACCAGTCTCAAATTAAAGCTTGAGTCTAAACAAAAGTTAATTATATCTTTGTTCGCGGGTTCAGTGCTCGGGTTAGTGGCAGGAATCGTTGGTATCGGCGGTGGGGTCTATTTGGTACCACTCGTAATTATTTTGGGGCTAGGCACTGAAAAACAGGCTGCGGCCAGTGGTGCGATCTTTATATGGCTAAACTCATTAGCAGGACTGCTTTCCCGCATTCAATATAACAGCATTGATATCACACAGTATTTGCCCATGATATTGGCCGTGTTACTTGGAGGCGTGATCGGTTCATTCATGGGTTCATATCGATTTTCCCCGCAAAGAATGGAAAAAATATTGGGGTTTGTAATCATTGTCGCGATATTGTTTTTGACGAATAAAATATTTGGTATTGTGGTGTAAATGGCAAAAAGCTTCTGATACAAAAACCACTCATCTAGAGCGGTTTTTGTATTTTGGTCCTTTATCCACCTGCCGTTTCTATACAGGCTTCTTTTTTATCGGTTTAATGTGAAGGATGGCAATCCTGGCAGATAAACCTTTCGTAAAAAGCTTTTATGAAGCTTTTAATATCGCTATAAATTGCCGCTACATAGTGAGCCTGCATTTCATCAGCTTTGCTGTAATAGTATTCCAGGTCGATCATGCCATTGGTATCCAGCCGGACTTCGTTTTCTTCGGGTTTAAGTTCGTAACTCATGGTTATCTCCATTTAAATGTTTTCATGCTTTGAATTTTAGTCGTCAAATTAGACTTGCACAAACGATCATTTTTCAACAAAATGATGAAATAAATTCAACAAAGGGTGTTGTTATCAGACATTTGCCGCCACTTAATGCGTTAAAAGTTTTCGAGGCCGCAGCCCGCAATACCAGTTTTGCAGATGCTGCAGATGAACTATTTTTAACCGCTTCAGCTGTTAGTCATCAAATTAAGTCACTGGAAAAATATTTAGGTGTTGAGCTTTTTTCGCGTCAAAAAAGGAAAGTTCGCTTGACGCCAACAGGTGAGAAATATTTCACCTCAGTAAAGCAGGTGTTGAATGAGCTTGAAGTGGCTACCCGGCGTGTTGTTTCCGCAGTTGAAACAGATATCGTGGTATTAAGTGTTGCTCCCAATTTCCTGGTGCGCTGGTTAATGCCGCGTATGCATCGTTTTCAGGCGCAATACCCGGATGTTGAATTACAAATCAGTGCATCCGTGGGAATGATTGATTTTAATAATTCAAATGCGGATATGGCCATTTATTATGGTCATGGAGACTGGCATGACATCGAGGTATATTTTTTAAGCCGCGTCTACCTGGTCCCAATGTGCAGCCCCAGATTGTTGAAAGGGAATAAACCGTTAAAGACGCCCAGTGATTTGAAAAAACACACTCTCATTCATGTGTCGAAACGAACCTATGAGTGGCCTGAGTGGTTAAAATTGGCCAAGGTAAAATACAAGGGATTCAGACGCGGTTTAAAAATGTCCAGCGGTCAACTTGCAACGGCTGCAGCTGCTGAAGGCCTAGGTGTTGCCCTGGCTGACAGTACACTCTCATCCGGTGAATTAACCCAAGGGAAACTGCAGATGCCTTTTGATATACAGTTAGATACCCATAAGTCCTACTACCTGGTTCATCAAAAGGACAGGCCCATGTCCTATGGAATGCAGGCTTTCAAAGACTGGGTGATAGAGGAGATGCAGTCCATGACCGATGAATCAAAATTGACAACCCATGAATAAGCTTTCTCTCGAAGACATCAGTTTGGTGATATTGGCAGGGGGTGCCGGTCAGCGCATGTACGGCCAGGACAAGGGTCTTATTGAGATCGGTGAAAAAAAGCTCATCAATCATGTTGTTGAAAAAGCCCGCTTACAGACTGAGAAAATTGTAATCAGTGCCAATCGGCATTTAGAACAATATGAAAGTCTTGGTTATCCTGTGATTAAAGATGATCAAGAGGATTTTCAGGGTCCATTGGCCGGTATATTAGCAGCCATCAAGGTGGTAAAGACCGACTATCTGTTAACGCTACCGTGTGATGCACCAATCGTGGCTTCTAACTATCATCAAAAGATGTTGGATACATTTAATGAATCGAAAACTGATTTAGTCGTTGCCTCGGATGGACAGCAGATGCAACCCGTCTATGCCTTGATACCTAAAGGTTTGCAGCAAGACCTGGAGGAATATATGCTCAAAGGAAAACGAAAAGCAAGCGAATGGTTAAAGCGCCACCGTATTGCTTTGGCTGATTTTTCACGCCAACAGGATTTTTTCATCAATCTAAACACCTCGGATGAACTGAAAGACTATCTGGGTAAGTAAACCTTAAATTTTATTTTTCCCATCGGGAGGTAGCCTTCAGATCACTTTGTTTCGCTGCGACCCAGTGTTCTCCATCACGAGTGATTTCTTTTTTCCAGAAGGGTGCTTGCGTTTTAAGATAATCCATTAAGTATTCGCAGGCATCAAAAGCCTGTTTCCGATGAGCCGATATGGTCACAACCATTACGATATTTTCTGTTGGATGCAAACGACCTACACGATGAATAATTGCGAGGTCTTTAATTTGCCATTTCTTAAGGGCAGATTCAGCCAGGGATTTTAGAGACTTTTCAGTCATGCCGGGGTAGTGCTCCAAGTCCATGGCGACCAAATCTTTTTCTTTTGAAAGATCACGCACTAATCCGGTGAATGTGACTATGGCACCAATATCACTGCGCCCCTGGGTGAGTTGATCAATAATTTTATTGACCTCGAAATCCTGTTGTTGAACAGAGATAAGCATTCAGCCACCGGTAACTGGGGGAAAAAAAGCGACTTCATCCTGGTCATGAATGCTTGTTTGCTCATTGGCCATTTGATGATTGACAGATGCGAGCAGGGCATTATTAGCTAAAAAAGAAGACTTCCAGACTCCCCCTCTTTGAACCAAAAAAGTTTTCAGATCCTGAATGGTATCGATATCTTTATCCAATTCCAGAATTTCTTGATCACAATTCAGGGTTTCTTTAAGGCTGGCAAAGTACAGCAAGTTTATCTTCATTTTTAATTGAGTATTTCACTGAATGAAAAGTAAGTGACCGGGTCACCTGGTTGTATGGTTGTAGATTCTGGTACTTCGATAAATCCATCCGCCCAACTGGTGGACATTAAGACACCTGAACCCTGGTGGTGATAAATGTTAGCTCTAGATTGATTGTTTTCGTCCTTTTCTAATCGTGCCCTGATGAATTCACGCCGGGTGTCGGGTTTTGGCCAGGTAAATCCTGCAGTTACAATCATTGATTCAGGCATGAGCTTCGAGCGCCCCTGTAATTTCTTGATAAAAGGGCTCACAAACAGGCAAAAAGTGGCAAAAGCTGAAACAGGGTTGCCAGGTAATCCTATAAAGGCCGTGTTATTAACATGACCAAATGCTAAGGGTTTGCCGGGTTTTATTTTTAAACGCCACATATGCAGTTCGCCCATTTTTTCCAGGGCAATGCGCACATGGTCTTCTTCTCCGACAGAAACACCACCACTGGTGATCACGAGATCCGTTTTTTGCGTTGCGTTTTCAATAGCTTGAATCGTTTTTTCAAGTGTATCTCCCACAATACCCAGGTCGACTATTTCACAACCCAAACTTAGCAGTAGGCCATTTAAGGTATAACGATTGGAATCATAAATCTTACCGGGTGCAAGGGGTTGGCCGGGTTCTATTAGCTCATCACCGGTAAAAAATATGCCAACCCTGATAGGTCTCCTGATAGTTAAATCTGGTTCTCCCACGGAGGCGGCCAATCCCAGTTCTTGGGCCCTTAATTGGGTACCCTTCTTGATGATCACTTCTCCTTGTTTGATATCTTCACCGGCCTGGCGGATATTTTGACCTTTAATTACCGGTGTGGAAAAAGAAATTCGGCCACCGTTAGTATCGACCTGTTCTTGCATGATGATGGCATCGGCGTTAACAGGTACAGGTGCTCCCGTGAAAATTCTGGCCGCACACTCTTTTTCAAGTGCCTCCCCGCATGAACCGGCGCTGATACGCTGAGTGACATTAAGCGTGGTCATTGAGCCAGAATTAATATCACTCGTCATAATGGCGTACCCATCCATAGCGCTATTGTCAGCAGGTGGAACATCAATATTAGAGATGAGATCCTCAGCCATAATTCTATTCAGACACAGATTGAGTGGCAAAATCTGAGATTCATTCACCGGATGAGCATGAGACAACAGTTTTTCCAATGCCTCCCGGTAGGGCACTAACGCTATCTTTGGGGAATCACAAGAGTTAATGGGTGTTGTCATTTTTCCAGAAATCTAGGCATCAGTTCGACCAGGTTACAGGGAGTATGGCGCACATCGAGTTGATGTTTGATGATACCTTCCCAGCCATCCTTGCAGGCACCGGGTGAGCCAGGTAGGCAAAAAATCGGAGTTCCATTGGCGAGGCCTGCAACCGCGCGAGATTGGATCGTTGATGTTTTAATGAAGTCATAACTTAAGCTACGGAATAACTCACCAAAACCGTCAATGGACTTATCAAAAAGGGGCATTACTGCTTCTGGAGTGATGTCTCTACCGGTGAGTCCTGTGCCCCCGGTAAGAATGCAAGCGTGTACATCAGGATTGGCGATCCAGCGCGATATGACTTCTCGTATCTTATAAACGTTATCAGCCACTATTTGTTTCTCAAATAGATGGTGTCCGAACTCAGTGAGTTTACTCACCAACAGATTACCTGACGTGTCATTATCATCCGTTCGTGAATCCGAAACGGTCATGACCGCGATATTTAAAGCGATAAATTCGGTTTTTTCTGAGGCGGTTTTGCTCATAAGGTAGTTATTTGTTTGATGTTAATCCGAAAATAGAAGTGATTTGCGGTATCCATAATACAATGAGACTCGAAGTTATAAAAATGACTTTCCCGAGTGATCCACATTCTTGATTTAATAACTTTGCAGTAAGTGCAGGTCAATGACATTCATCAAACGGGCCTATTTCCGTCATTGGAAGAGATTAGTGTTCAGTCAGTTGGCTCGCTTTCTTTATGCCATGGCTGAATAGAATAATCGGTACAACCTTCAATCAAGCCTCTAAATGGATAGTGCTTATCGGCCAGGTCTGGGCTCGTTCTTGAATGGATAGGATTATTAACCTGTCAAAGTAAATAAATTACAGTTCGGTAGATCATTTTTTACGTCTTTTTTTTCCTTTCCTCGGGTATTCTAAGCCTAATATCCTTTCTAAAGTACCTTCTATAAGTAATTGATTTTATTAGCAAGGGCGGATATAGTATGGTCCATACTATAGAAAGAAAATACCAAGGGTGAGGGCCTACCTGGCAAAACGGACAGGGAGAATAAATATAAACCATTAATACGAGGAGTACGTTATGGACCTGTTTAACCGGGATTCAGCCGCTGAACATATCGTCTCAGATTCTGAAAATATCTACGAGATCGGCGATTTATTACTCGACTATTTAAAGCAGCTCAAAGTTAAATATGTTTTTGGTATTCCCGGTGGTGCGATAGAACCGCTTTATAATGCGATCGCAAGAAGTGAAAAAGCAGGTGGTATTCAATCGATAGTCGCCAGGCATGAAACCGGTGCAGGTTTTATGGCTGATGGTTACTACACAAATTCCGGAGTACTGGGCGTATGTTGTGCTACGACTGGTCCCGGAACTACTAATTTGATTACCGGCTGTGCCAGTCTGTATGCCAATCAAATTCCGGCATTATTCATAACCGCACAAACTGCGTTGAATACTTTTGGAAAGGGAGCCTTTCAGGAATCCAGCAGTAGTGAAACCGGTGTAGATACCTTAAGCCTGTTCAACGATATTACTAACTTTAACAGCATGATTACCCATGTTGATCAATTTGAGCAGGTATTGACCAGTGCCTTGCGTAAAGCATTTATCTCCCCTAAAGGCCCCGTGCATCTGTCTATTCCCATGGATGTCTTTCGTTCACCCGCACCAGTAGGTAAGCCTTCTTTCGATTTATCGATGATCAACAAACCTTCGACGTTAATTGACCAGGGTTCAGTTGATAAGTTATGCGATATTCTTACGTCAGGATATAAGATCGTTTTCGTAGTCGGAGATGGTTGTGCGAGTTCAATTAATGAGATCTTGGAAGTCGCCACGCTACTTAACATTCAGGTCGCCACAACTCCGCATGGCAAGGGCCTTATTAGCCCTTATCATCCGCAAAATAGGGGTGTTATCGGCTTCGCAGGGCATGAAACTGCTTACAAAGTCACTCACGAAGAGTCCGTGCGTTATATCGTGGCAATCGGGGCCAGGTTCGGTGAATGGGACTCAAACGGCTGGGATAATACCCTGCTCAGTGAAAAGCTGATCCATGTATCCTCGGATTCTGGCTTTTTTAACCGAACGCCCATGGCAAGACTGCATGTTTTAGGCAATATCTCCAGTATCTTTAACCGTATTCTGGATTATTTAGGGGAAAATTCCTTCACTGAATTGAGTGCGATTAATCCCAGGATAGAAGCACAAATGGTAGGCCAGTCTGGACGTCCCACTCGTTTTTATAAACTCGTTGATAATCTGGCCTATAACGACGATTCAGTGCCGATTAAGCCTCAACGCTTGATGAAAATTCTCCCCAGGCTGTTTCCTTACAATACACATTACCTGGCAGATGTGGGTAATGCCATGGCCTGGTCAATTCACTATTTACACCCCTATAAATCATCCCGTGTACGAAATGTCCGCTTATCACAGCAAAATGTATGGTCAGGGGTGTTCCGAACCTGCCTGGAATTTTCTTCGATGGGTTGGGCCATTGGGGCCTCGGTGGGTACAGCGTTTGCGTGCCCAGATGACCCGGTAGTGTGCATTACAGGTGATGGTGCCATGTTAATGTCAGGGCAGGAGATAACCGTTGCGTTACAACATAATTTACCGGTTATTTTTGTGATTCTGAATGATAGTTCACTCGGTATGGTCAAGCATGGTCAGCAATTAACCGGAGCCGAACAAACCAGTACGGATCTCCCTCAAATCAGTTTTTCGCGCATGGCTCGTGCCATGGGGGTTGATGCTTTTACTATCAGAAGCCCTCAGGACCTGTTGGAACTGGATATTGATGAAATTATTCATAAAAAATCTCCTACACTTCTAGATGTATTAATTGATAAGAATGAAATACCACCGATTGGTCTGAGAGCTAGATCAATTTCACTGAAAAAGTAAGAGGTTAAAGCTTTATGCATTTTTTATTGAAACCAACAATGCTTCCCATCTTATTGTTGAGCTATCAGACAGCGGTTGCACAAATTGATGAAGAGCTTGAAGAACTCGATTTAAGCTATGGAGATGCAGCATTTATTTCCATTGCTACGGGGCGCTCAAAGCCCATTACAAAAGCACCCGCAGTTGCGACAGTCATTACCGCTAAACAGATTCAAGAATCAGGCGCAAGAACTATAGATGAAGTACTTGAAACAGTACCCGGTCTTCATGTATCAGATTCATCTACTCGTTTAACTCCGATTTATTCAATTAGAGGTATTCATACGGACAGAAATCCACAAGTATTGATGTTGTTGAATGGTATTCCAATGACGCAATTGTATTTCGGTGATCGTGGTCCTCAATCTTCAATGCCTGTCCATGCAATATCCAGGATCGAAGTTATTCGTGGGCCAGGCTCGGCAATTTATGGTGCCGATGCGTTTGCCGGGGTAATTAATCTTATTACTAAAGATGCCTCTGACTATGATGGTTTCAATTTGGGTGGCAGAATTGCAGAGTTTGGAACCAAAGATGCGTGGGTTTCTTACGGGGCTGAATATGATAATGGATTAAATGTTGCTTTTAGTCTGCAAATTATGAATACCGATGGCGATGAAGATCGG
>JASJBW010000160.1 GCA_030066315.1 Gammaproteobacteria bacterium | reverse complement strand
GTCGAACAGGCTATTCGCAATCAACCCGAGGCTCGAGAGGCCATGATGGCATTGTTACGTGATGCCCAAACTGAACTCGTGGTTCGTATAGGATTAACGGCCATTATTGAATCATTGTCTGAGGGTCCATTACTGGATTCCTATGAATCAACCTTTATCGAAATGGCAGAACATGCCGATGAGCGCATCGCCGTCGATGCGTTATATTATTTGTCATTACTGAATTCGCCGGCCTCGTTGGCAGCACTTAATGCTATCGCTCGCCATGGTAAAACAGAGTTACGCGAGCATGCACGGGAACTCATTGAAGAGTCTACTTCCAATCAGATATTACATTAGCACAGCCTTTCGCTAACGGTATTCATCGAGGGCTGATGTAAATAAAGCTCCATTCATTTCGATCTCGTGTCATCATTGCAAACATGGAAAATGAATCGATAGTTTTTACGCTGTTCTTAATTTTTTTCGGTGCTGCTGTAATGGCTACTCTGGCCATGAGTATCCGACAATCACTGATTATTGCTTACATTGCGGTGGGTATCTTGATTGGACCCTCCGGTTTTCAGCTGATCCATGATCCTGAATTAATCCAGAATATTGCCAATGTCGGCATTATCTTTTTGCTATTTCTTCTGGGCTTAAATTTAAACCCGATGGAACTGGTACGCTTGGCAGGTGAAACCACCTTGGTAACAGGAGCCAGTTCGCTTCTGTTGCTATTAGCGGGTTATATGTATGCGCAACTGTTTGGTTTCACCCAAGTCGAGGCCTTGCTGATCGGTTCCAGCCTGATGTTTTCCAGCACTATTATTGGTCTCAAGCTGATTCCTACCACGGTATTGCATCATCAGCATACCGGAGAAATTATTATCAGTGTCTTATTGCTGCAAGACATCATCGCTATTGTATTACTCCTCGTATTGGATAGCAGTGCGCAACAGGATATTACCTGGATGCAACTGGCAAAACCCCTGATCGCGTTACCCTTGCTGGTCATAGGCACGTACCTAATAGAAAAATTTCTTCTGATTCGTTTGATCCGTTCTTATGATCGCATCCAGGAATATATCTTTCTGTTGGCAATTGGCTGGTGTCTGGGCGTGGCCGAAACCGCCGAGTTCTTGGGCTTATCCTATGAAATTGGTGCCTTTATTGCCGGGGTATCCATTGCGCGTAGCCCTATTGCGCTATACATAGCGGAAAGCCTGAAGCCCCTGCGGGACTTTTTCCTGATTATTTTTTTCGTCGCCCTGGGCGCCAACTTTGACCTCACGGTATTACATCAAATCTGGCTACCTGCTTTGGGCCTCAGCCTCATTGCATTATTGATTAAACCCATGTTGTATCGGTTTCTATTGCGTTTTTCCAAGGAATCCGCAGCACGTTCTACTGAAGTCGCCATTCGCCTGGGACAGATGAGTGAGTTTTCCCTATTAGTAGCCGTATTGGCTACTGAAATGCTGATTATCAGTGAATCAGTAGGCTTTCTGATTCAGTTTGCTACCCTGCTTAGTTTTATTGTCTCGTCGACTTATGTTGTCATGAAATATCCTACGCCTATCGCTCTCAGCGATAAGTTGCGCCGGGATTGATCGTCTGTCCTATTGCTATACCCATCAGCCAGTATCAAGAAATTTTTCACATTTCTGACAAGATCCAGGTTAGTTCAGTCTTTGTTCAGTTAGTACCTTTTATAGTGAAGCTGTAATCAATTAAAGGAGCCAAAAAATGAAACAGCTTCCACAAAAATTTAAACCTAAAAATTTCTTACTCATGATGACATTGGCATCCATGAGTCCAGCCGCCTTGGCGCATCATGACAGTAGCCAGGGCCAATACTTTTCAGAGAGTGATACACATATTGAATATGGCAAGGTGCTAAAAGTGACCCCCGTATATCGAGAAGTGAAAACGACAACACCGGTCAAGGAATGCTGGCAAGAACCGGTAACTCGGAGCAAGACGGTCAGGCATGGTTCTCATTCTGCAGGTGCGACGCTGGCGGGCGGTTTGATTGGAGGTATCATTGGTCACCAGTTTGGTAAAGGCAGGGGGCAAAAACTGTCAACGGCCGTGGGCACACTGATTGGTGCACAACTGGGTCACGACGCTGTTAGGGATGGACATGCAAGCCAACACACCTATACCAGTTATGAAAGTTTTTGCGAGGTTGAGAACCAGGTCAGCTATGAAGAGATACTGGACGTTTATAAAGTAACTTATCGCTATAATGGTAAAAAATACAAGGTGGATATGCCCTATGATCCAGGTAAGCGCATCAAACTGAAAGTCAGTGTAGACCCGGTTTTTTAATCGGTTCACTTCTCGTAACCGGGGATATAAGCCATACTGGCATGATATCCAATCATATCCTTATTGAATTTAAACTAAAGGTTTAAACTTATGAGAGCAATCGTTATAGAAGATGATCAGACCATCAATGAACAGATTGTAACCCGACTTAAACAGGAAGGATTTGCTGTTGATTCTGCAGATAATGGTATCGATGGACTTTACCTGATCCAGGAATATCCTAGCGATGTCGCTATTGTTGATCTTGGGTTACCTCAGATGTCTGGGCTTGAAGTCATCAAAAAAGTACGAGCAGCTGGCAACCAATTACCCGTGCTGATTCTGACTGCACGGGGTAAATGGCAAGACAAGGTCGAAGGACTCGATGCCGGTGCGGATGATTACCTGGTTAAACCCTTTCATCAGGAAGAAATGATGGCGCGCATCCGGGTGTTGATCAGGCGTGCGGCGGGGTGGTCGGATTCCAGCCTTCAATGTGGCCCGGTTGTCCTGGATCCTTCAACCCAACGCGTCACACTCAATGGAGATGAAGTGGATTTGACAGCCTATGAATACAAGGTGATCGAGTATCTGATGTTTCATGCCGGTGAAGTGGTCTCTAAGTCAGTACTGACTGAGCATTTATATGATGATGAAGATGATCGGGATAGTAATGTTATTGAAGTATTCATTCGTCGTTTGAGGCAGAAACTGGATCCAGAAGAGAACCTGCAGCCTATTGAAACGTTAAGAGGACGGGGATACCGTTTTACCCTGACCCCTGCCAAAGTGACTCAACATTGACCTTTTTTTGTAGTTCTCATTATTGCCCTTTACAGACTGACTCCACATGAAGTCCATCAAGTCTCGTCTGTTGATGACAAGCCTGCTGGTCTTGGTTGGCTTTATGGTTCTGACTGCCGTGGCTTTGGAACGTGCGATCGAAAAACGGATGTTGAAAGCTGAAGAGGATAAATTACTCGCCCTCATGTACAGCGTACTTGCAGCGGTTGACCGGGATGCTACTGGCCTCAGTATTACGGTTTCTGATACCAGGTTGTTTGAAAATGCATTATTCGATAGCGATTCAGGCCTGTATGCACAAATCTTTGATAAAAATCAGAACGAGATTTGGCGTTCTTTATCAACCGCTGAAAATTATCCTGAACCCAAAAACCTGGCAGATGAAGAATTACGTTTTAGCCAGGTTTTATTTGATGGGCATTCGTGGTTTCAAATGGCATTTTCGATTCGCTGGCCCAATGTTCATGACCGGTTGAGTCTTTATAAAATCGTTCTGTGGAAAGATGCCTCGAACTATTTTGATCAGTTCAAACGTTTTCGGCAAACACTGTGGTTGTGGTTGTTGATCACAATTGGGTTATTGATGGTCTTGATTTGGTTGATCATGTTATGGAGTTTGAGACCACTCAGGCTCATCGGAGAGGAAGTCCGCTTAATCGAAGATGGGCATAAACAGCGCTTTAATTCCAATTATCCCTCGGAAATCAAACCGCTGACACAGAATCTGAATTTGTTGTTGCAGCGAGAGCAACATCAAATGGAGCGTTATCGGCATGCATTGGATGATCTTGCTCATAGCTTAAAGACCCCGTTGGCGGTGCTGAATGGTTTGACTGAGAAGAATAAATGGGGCACTGAGGAACAAATCACCCTGAAAGAACAGAATGATCGCATGAACCAAATCGTTTCTTACCAGTTGCAGAAAGCAGCCATGGTCGGTGGAGATTTAATATCAAAACCGATTAATCTTTCGGGCATCATAAGAAAGACCGTGCAGGCTTTGAACAAGGTTTACCAGGAAAAGTCGATGCGTATCGAGTTAATGATCGATGAAGATATTATGATGCGAATGGATGAAAGTGATTCGATGGAACTGTTGGGTAATCTTATTGATAATGCGTGTAAATATGGCCGATCACATGTCCGGATAATCAGCTTAAAAGATACCCACTCCGTCCAGTTAATCATCGAGGATGATGGTCAAGGATTACCCCAGGACCAAATTGATAAGATTTTACAAAGGGGAATGCGTCTGGATCAAAGCCGAGAGGGGCAAGGTATTGGTCTTGCAGTGGTCAGCGAGATCGTTAAGGTTTATGAAGTTGGGCTTGAATTTAGTCAGTCAAAACTTGGTGGTCTTAAAGTAACGCTCACGTTTTCAAATATTTAAACATAAAATGTCGATTAAACATCAGTTCAAAGTAATGGATAACCACAGACCATAAGCAATAATCATTGCCCCAGGAAGGTAAAGCAGCCACTCCAGACTCCGATATTTAGAATCAGCAGTTTTACGCTGGTCCCTTAACGTTTGATGTCGCATAAGCCTAACTCCTCATTGCCAGGCTATGACTTTATTACAGGGATTGCTCCGCAAACTGTGACCGATTTCCTGAAATCGTATAGGGCTCCCGATTCATTGTGTCGAACTGATGAGCGGTCAGAAGGCTGGAAGAAACATGCTCTCCAATACAGACGGTGCAACGGTAAAAAGCAACTTGGCTGATCTCATTGGTTTGTACCTGGTAAACCTGCATCAGGGAATTGCAGTGGGGACATTTCATAATTGTTATTGCCTGTTGTTTGGTGATAAGGGCAGTATAAGTATTTTTACAACAGGCACAAGATATAGTATTTGAATGATCTTAATGCTACAAGATATGGTATAAATAAATTTTTTAAGTAAATTTATTCGGGCTTTTTATCGACGGTAAAACAATCACTTAGCCTTTTTTTTTAATCAAAGTTTTAGCTTGCTAATAAATAAATTCAATGACCAAAATCGTTGATAATTTTTAAATTCAAACAGGGCCTTTGAGTGCTTTAATCTTGTCCCTGGATGGCCTTGAAACCAATATCCGTGCGGTAATAGGCACCTGGCCAATTGATCTGATTGACCAGTTCATACGCTTTCTGCTGGGCTTCTGAAACATTCTTCCCCAGTGCCACCGCGCATAAAACTCTACCGCCATTACTGGTCAATTCATTGTTCTCGTTCCGTTTGGTACCCGCATGAAAAACCTTAGCAGTCGCACTTTCCTTGGGTATGTCTTGAATCACCTCACCCTTGGCGTACTGGTCAGGATAACCGTTGGCTGCCAGGACTACACCCAAGGATATTTGCTCGTTCCAAAGGGCGGTCTGTTGATCGAGTTTTTGCTCCAATGCGGCAAGACAATGTTCGACAAGGTCAGAATCTAAACGCATCATGATGGGTTGGGTCTCAGGATCACCAAAACGGCAGTTATATTCAAGGACCTTGGGTGTCCCTTCCGCATCGATCATCAGGCCCGCATACAGAAATCCGGTGTAAGGATACCCCTCTGCTGCCATGCCATCGACAGTCGGACGAATGACTTCTTGCATGACGCGTTCAGCAACGGCTGGTGTTACGATTGGCGCGGGTGAATAGGCACCCATGCCTCCAGTATTTGGGCCTCTATCACCATTATCCCGTGCCTTATGATCCTGTGAAGTCGCCATGGGCAAGATATTTTTTCCATCCACCATGCAGATATAGCTCGCTTCTTCTCCATGGAGAAACTCTTCTACAACAACGCGATGACCAGCGTCACCAAAAGCGTTTCCGGCAAGCATATCTTTCACAGCGGTATGGGCCTGCTCAATGGTTTCTGCAAGTATGACCCCTTTTCCTGCTGCCAGGCCGTCAGCCTTGACTACAATAGGGGTTCCCATTTCATCAATATATTTCAGGGCAGGTTCTATTTCGGTAAAACTCTGATAGGCTGCTGTCGGTATATTGTGTCGAGCTAAAAAATCTTTGGTAAAAGTTTTCGACCCTTCCAGTTGCGCAGCTTGTTGACTTGGGCCAAAAATTTTTAATCCATGCTTCTGGAACAGGTCGACTACTCCAGAGACCAAGGGAGCCTCAGGACCAACGATAGTGAGATCAATATTTTCCTGGCGGGCGAAGTCACACAAGCCTTGAATATCTTCCGCGGCTATATCAACATTTTTCAACTTGCCCTCGTCAGCAGTGCCGGCATTGCCGGGAGCGACAAAGACTTGCTCAACCAATTTTGATTGTGCTGATTTCCAGGCCAGTGCATGTTCACGACCGCCACCACCAATGATTAAAACTTTCATCATGGCTCCCCGGTTTAATGTCTGAAATGGCGCATTTTGGTAAATACCATGGCCATGCCGTGATTATTCGCTGCTTCGATAACTTCTTCATCACGCATCGATCCACCAGGTTGAATTACTGCGCTGATACCTGCCTCATGAGCAGCATCGATTCCATCCCGAAAAGGGAAGAACGCATCAGAGGCCATCACTGAACCAGCCACTTCGAGATTGGCATGTTCCGCTTTGATGGCAGCAATGCGAGCGCTGTTTATACGAGACATTTGTCCTGCGCCCACCCCGATGGTCATCAAATCCTTGGCGTAGACGATGGCATTGGATTTTACAAATTTAGCGACTTTCCAGCTGAATATTAAATCAGTCATTTGTTCTTCATTGGGTTGTCTCTCGGTAACTACTTCGAGGGAATCATAAAGTGTCTGGTCAGTATCCTGTATAAGTAATCCACCGTTAACGCGTTTACTATCCAGGCGATATGGGGCTTGCTTCCATTGGCCAGTAGAGAGCAGCCTGACATTGGGTTTGGTGGCCACAATTTCGGCCGCATTTTCAGAAACCGATGGGGCAATAATGACCTCGACAAACTGGCGTTCAATGATGGCTTGTGCGGTGTGTTCATCTAATTGACGGTTAAAGGCGATGATGCCGCCAAAGGCTGATTCTGGATCTGTAGCGAAGGCGCGGTCATAGGCAGTAATAATATTGTCAGTACTGGCAACACCGCAAGGGTTGGCATGTTTTACAATCACACAGCTCGGTTCTTCAAACTGTTTGACACATTCCAACGCGGCATCTGTATCGGCAATATTATTGTAAGATAATTCTTTGCCCGATAATTGAACCGCTGTAGAGATACAAGGTTCAACCAGGTTGGTTTCTACATAAAATGCCGCATTTTGATGTGGGTTTTCTCCGTAGCGCATTCCTTGAGTATGATGATATTGCATGGTAATGGTACGCGGAAACTGCCTTTTTCCTTCGGGCTGAACCATCCGACCAAAGTAATTGGCAATAGCACCATCATAACTTGCCGTATGTTCAAAGGCTTTAATGGCCAGGGAGAATCGGGTCTCATCAGTGACAGCCTGCTGATGTGCCTGCATTTCTTTTAACACGACTGAATAATCAAGTGGGTCTATAACCACGGTAACCCGGGTATTGTTTTTAGCTGCTGAACGCAACATGGCTGGACCACCTATATCGATATTTTCGATGGCATCATCGAGAGTGCAATCAGGTTTTGCGACCGTCTTTTGAAAAGGGTAAAGGTTAATCACAACCATGTCGATCGGTTCAATGTCATTGTTAGCCATGACATCGTCATCTATACCCAAACGCCCCAGCAGTCCCCCATGCACTTTCGGGTGTAGTGTTTTTACCCTGCCATCCATCATTTCTGGAAAACCTGTGAAATCAGCAATTTCTGTTACTGGGATATTTTCTTGTGCAATCAGTTTGGCAGTACCTCCGGTAGATAATAATTCAACGCCCATATCATTTAGAGCGCTGGCAAAGTCGATGATGCCTGTTTTATCGGAGACGCTTAATAAGGCTCGACGAACGGGTGGTGCAGAATTGGCCATATTCCAGTCCAGAATTGAAAACTGGGCATTATAGGTGATGCGCTTTTTGACATGAAGAGTTAAATGCCGAGATTAGAGGATTAACTAAAAGATATAAATTATTTTTGCGTATCAAAGCGTTTATTTAAGTTCAATCCGAGAGAAGAATAATGATTTTTTAAGAATCATAAAACCATTAGGTCCTGGG
>JASJBW010000159.1 GCA_030066315.1 Gammaproteobacteria bacterium | reverse complement strand
ATAAGGGTGGGTACCAGTTATGCTGATCATATACAGGCCTTTGAGCGCGGCGAAATCGATTTTGCTTATTTTGGTCCGGCTTCATTTATTAAGTTGACCCAAGATAATGAATCTTTTCGGCCTTTAGGACGATTGAGCTTTTCGGGTAAGGACACTTTTAGAGGTGCCATTGTTATTCGACAGGGCAGTGAGTTGAAGTCATTATCCGATTTAACGGGCAAGCGTTTTGCATTTGGGGATCCGAACTCAACATTAAGCAACCTGGTACCGCAAAAGATGTTAGAGGATGCCGGGGTCAAATTAGAGGATTTGTCCAGTTATTCTAATTTGAAGAATCACCATAATGTGGCCTTGGCGGTTTTACTGGATAAGTATGATGCGGGTGGCGTAAAAAGTGAGGTCTTCCAGGAGTTTGAGCCCAGGGGTTTGAAGGTACTGCAATGGACGCCAGACATTCCCACGCATTTATTTGTGGCTAATTCCAATTTATCTGAAGCTCAATTTATACAACTCAGTCAGTTGATGCAGTCATTGCATGAACATGAAAAAGCGGAAAAGATCCTGTCGAACATAAAAAAAGGGACCACAGCCATTATTCCAGCTTACACCCAAGAATATCAGGCTCTACGTGAGCTCATTACTCCGCGAGTCAATTAATATGCAGCGTCCACTACTCGGTATTTCCATGTTTTTGATTGCGCTATTCTATTGTGCACTTTTGGCAGCAGGTAATTTTTTTATCTATCAGCAGCAAAAGCAAAGTCTGTACCATGATTTTGAAGCGCTACAAACCATAGAGTTAAACTTGTTGGCAGATTTATCTCAAGAAGGATTGTTAACGCAAAATTATGCTTTTATTGACTGGTTTATTAAGCGCTGGGGGCGCGAGCATAACAAGGTCATATCAATCAGTCTTGACGATACCCGTGGGTATGCATTAACACATTATCGTCGAGCGGTTTCTGCTCAGGCTGAAATGCTGGTCAGTACCAAAAAATTAACCATGCATGATGGCACCTATATATTAAAAATCAGTACGGATACCGTCGAGCTGGAAAGGAAGCTGGATGAGCTGCTGCTGCAGCTATTTCTGGTTTCGGTGGGAGCAACGATGTTACTGATCATACTACTTTGGTTAGTATTTCATAAATATGCAATTCAGCCCTTGGCAGAGGAAGTGAAACGACGACAGAAAGCCGAAAATAAACTTGAGGCCCTGGAGGCCGGTGAGTAATTTGACTTTCGCATGATCGCTGGTTTTACAGGGCATCAATCAATGTTTTCAATCGATCTTAAGTTTTCAAGGCATTGAAACATGCAATGCCCTTGTCAATCCGGTCTCAGATACGAGGACTGCTGCGGTCGATTTATCAGTGGCCAGGAGTCACCGCAAACTGCCCAGCAACTCATGCGTTCTAGATATAGCGCCTACGTGGTCAAGCAGGCAGAATACCTGAGAGAAACCTGGTATCCGTCCTACCGCCCCGCTGAATTCAATCTGGATGACTCCATTCACTGGGTCAAGTTGGATATCATTGATGCATTGACTCGTGGGCAAGAAGCTGAAGTCGAGTTCGAGGCGTTATTCCTGGCAAAGGGGCAGATCGACGGCCTGCATGAACGAAGCCGGTTTGTGTATGAAAACGGGCGGTGGTTTTATACTACTGGTACCCAGATGCCGATTCGTTTCAAACCCTGGAAACCGGGACGAAACGAGTCCTGCCCCTGTGGTAGTGGTCACAAGTTCAAGCGATGTTGTGCTGTCTTAAAGCACTGATATCAAGGATTCATTTCGTGAATGATTGTGGCCAACTGTTCCAAAGCCAATTCAGTTTCTTCCGTCCAGGGATAACCACAATTTAGCCGAATGTAATTCTTGAATTTCCGAGTGGCAGAAAACAACATGCCCGGTGTAATGCCGATGTGATGTTCTAGCGCCTGGTTATAAACAGCGAAACAATCATAGCTTCTAGGGAGTTCAATCCAAAGTACAAACCCCCCTTGTGGATCGGAAATGCGAGTACCTTCCGGAAAAAGTCTTGCAACCATAAAACGTGCTTTTTCAATCTGGGCCTTAAACGCTTTACGTAAACGAGAAAGATGGCGGTCATATTGACCACTGCGTAAGAATTCTGCAGTGGCTAATTGTTGTAATGAAGGAGAGGCTGACGAAGTTGCCTGCTTCCATTCCAGTAATCGGTCGTGATAACGCGCGTCGGCAGCCACCCAGCCCATACGAAACCCGGGTGCCAGTGTTTTGGAGAAGGATGAGCAGGATAATACCCGGCCCTCGGTATCGTACGTTTTAAGTATGCGAGGACGTTCTTCACCAAAATAAAGGTCGCCGTAAACATCGTCTTCAATGATCGGAATCTGGCGGGTGCTGAGTAATTCTACCAATTGCTTTTTATGGGTTTCGGGCATCAGTGAGCCTGAAGGGTTGTTAAAGTTGGGCACAATCAACATGGCGGTGATGTCCATGGTGTCGAGGGCAAACTCCAATGAGTCTAAATTGATACCCGTGATGGGGTCACTATCGATTTCCAGGGCAAGCATCCCCATTTTTTCAATCAAGCGTAAAACAGAGAAATACGTGGGTGATTCCACGGCGATGACATCCCCGCGCTTGGCAACCGTTTGCAGGCTCAAGGACAGGGCTTCCGTGGCGCCTGAGGTGATAATGATATCTTCACTTGATACCGATACCCCCAGGTCTGAATAACGCAACGCAATTTGTTGGCGCAGGTTCTCATGCCCGGGAGGGAAGCAATAGTCCATGCAATTGGCAGGGTTGCGACTGAGTATGCTTTTGGTTTCGCGCATCAAGGCTTTATCCGGCATAAGTTCCATGGAGGGTTTGGCTGCAGCGAAAGGGGCAATTCTGGGATTGTTGGAGATGGTAAATATTTCTTCAAACAATTGACCGAATCGAACCTTTCTCGGTTGACAGTTAGCGGTAATGATTGGTTTGGGGGTCGCAATGGACTGGTTTAGTTCGGCATTGATGTAAAAACCGGACTGAGGTCGGGCACTGATTACTCCCTTGTCTTCCAGGGATAAGTAGGCCTGGTTGATGGTAGAAATGCTTACCTTGAGGGTTTTGCTTAGTTTCCGCAAAGAGGGTACTCGATCACCGGGTTTTAAGGTGCCTTTATCAATTAAGTCCATGATATATCCAGAAACCTGGTCGTATTTGAAGCGTTCAGTTTCACCCTGTGTAATTGTCATGACAATTCCTTAACTGTACTGGTAGTATTAATTATTAATTGTAACTGTAACTATGACAGATTGGCTACTATTATTTCACCATCGAAATTACCTTTGCTTGGCCCACACACATAGGAGACGGAAATGAGCGCATTAATTTTAAGACAACAATTGGTTAGAAAGTCACTGATTCATAAATTGCATATGAGCCTGGAATTGACTCAAAGCTGGATTGATCGATATCACCAGCGCAAACAGTTAGCACAGCTGGATGCAGAACAACTCAAAGATTTGGGTATTTCTGCAGAGCAACAGAGAAGTGAAGTTGCCAAACCATTTTGGCGTTAACAGTTTCAAACCTGATATCTTTACCGGATATCGAGGTACAGGACTGATCCCCTCAGTTGGTGCATTGACCCTCTATCCCCATAGAGGGTTTTTTTTGCCTGGAATATGGAGTCAAGCTGGCCCGCTAGTCAGACTAGGATTGCTTATTTTATCGGACTCATTTGCGGGGTAAAGGATCTCTGTCAGTGGCCTCGGTTTTTCGATACCGTAACCTTGTGCGTAATCAATATTAATGCGCGCTAGATGTTTTTCAATTTGCTCGTTTTCTACAAATTCGGCAATGGTTTTGATATTCATTACATGACCAATTTGGTTAATGGATTGAACCATCGCCGCGTCAATCGGATCCTCGAGAATATCCTTAACAAATGCACCATCTATTTTCAAATAATCTACGGGTAAGTTCTTGAGATATGCAAATGAAGACAAGCCACTGCCAAAGTCATCCAAGGCAAATTTGCAACCCTGCGTTTTAAGCTGGGAAATAAATTTAATGGCTGCAGACAGGTTGGAAATAGCGCAAGTTTCTGTAATTTCGAAAGTTATCGTACTGGCATCAATATCATGCTGTTTCAGCATATCGGGGATATAATCCAAGAAATGTTCATTACCAAGGCTGTGGCCTGACAAGTTGATTGAAATATGAATAGGCTGGCTTACGTTGAGCCGGTTGAATTTTTGTATTTGCGCGAAAGCACTACTGATCACCCACATGTCCAGGGAATGCATCAAGCCATAGCGTTCAGCGGCGGGTATAAAGGCGCCAGGAGGAATGATGTCGCCATTTTCGTTTTGTAGGCGCATCAATAGTTCATAATGGGCCGGGTTATTGCCTGACTTATTGAGGGGTTTAATTAATTGTGCATAGAGTAGAAATCGATTTTCAGCCAGTGCTTTCGGAATCATCGTTACCCAATGCATTTCATCCTGTCGCTGTTCTATCGCTTTATCTTGCTGATAAATCTGGAGACGATTACGCCCACTATCTTTGGCTGCGTAACAGGCGATGTCTGCCTTGCCCATCAGGCTGACGACACTGTCACAATCAGTTTGAATGGCAACTAAGCCTATACTGGCTCCAATCTCAAATGATTTATCGTCCCATAAAAAACGAAAATCATTAATTATCTGTAGAATTTTTTGTGCGAATTGTTCACCATGCTTAACATCACAATTGTGCAGGATGATGCCGAATTCGTCACCTCCCAGTCGCGCCAGTACATCGCTATCCCGCATATTGTCATCGAAGGTATTACTGATTTGGCGCAGTAACTCGTCACCCGCCACATGACCGCAAGTATCATTGACTATTTTGAACTGATCGAGGTCTACATAGAGCAGGATGCTATTGATATTTTTGTTCTGAGCTAATTCAACGCTGGTTTGCAAATGGGATTCAAAGGCAAATCTGTTTAATAGCTGGGTTAGAGGATCATGAGTGGCCTGGTAATTCAGATCTTCCTCCGCCTGCTTTATCTGGGTGATATCTCGTGCGTAAAGATTGACATAGTTTTCACTGTTAATAGGCGTAAACAAAAGAGAATAATGCCTGTGATCAATGGTGAGTTCATAGGTTTCATGAAGTTGTTCAGCGAGTACTCGATTACAGACTAACATCCAGGAATCCGGGACATGGTCTCCTGGTTGTACCTGCCAGTGATCACAGATTGGTGTACTTGAAGGATTTGCGTAGAGCAGGGTGCCTTGAGCATCCAGACGCATAACCGGTTCCGGGTTTTCTGCCGGGAAACGTGCGAGCAGACTGGCGTGATTCTCGGCTTCTTTTTGCGCAGTAATATCCGTACGTATACCAATATATTGGTAGGGGTCACCCTGGCTGTCTAAACGTGGAAGAATGGTGGAGTCTACCCAGTAAATGCTGCCATCCTTGGCACGATTGGCAATGACGCCATGCCATTTTTGGCCGCGTGCAATGGTTTTCCATAAATTTTGGAAAAAGGCCTGATCATGAATGCCTGAATTTATAATACGATGATTTTGACCCAGTAATTCTTCACGACTGTATTGGCTGACCTGACAGAATCTATCATTGGCATAGATGATACGGCCTTCAATATCAGTAATCGAAACAATGGAGTGTTGGTCGATGGCAAATTTCTGAAATTCAAGGTCTATGAGTGAATTTTCTAATTTTTGTGACGTTTGCTTGAGCTTAAAGAACATCATGGCCACGATGACCAGCATCATAAAGGCAATCATGAACATTAAAAAAACATCAAAATTATCTGTTGATGTTCCAGACTTTATGGGCGATTGATTATGATAGGCATCTTCCGGTTGGGCCCATGCCGTGGTGTTCGTCAAAACACTGAAGCCCAGAAAGATGCAGAAATTGATACTTCTCACAACAGCAAAATTCAATATAGATATATCTATAAATAGTGTAGACGGAAATCCATAAAAAGCTGTGAAAACTGGATATTTTCAAAAATGCAAAAAACCGTGAAAAAAGATGAGATGGGTTATGCGTGATCATGAGTTGAAAATGGGCGCCATCCTAAAAGTGAAATGTCAGTTTATCTGCTAGGGAAGCGATGCATTTTGCTTGGATCAGGCTAAAAGAGGTTTTTTGAAAGGGGTTATGTTGAATTATTGGTCAGATCTAAAGAGTGGGTGGTTTTAGCCATTCATGCATCTGTAAGAAAGCGATTAAATATTCAAAAATGAGGCGTAAGAAAATTTCTGCAAGGCCTACCATTGCGATATAGAGACCGAGAAATTTTAGCTTTTGTGAGATGGTCAATGATTGCCAGGTGATTTTTTCATCAATCTTGTTTTTAAAGAATTTGATCTTGCGGACCACCCACATGATAAGCGAATAAAAGAGGGAGTATTGAGTGTCTTTATAAAACTTGATGACCAAAGCATAACGACGGATGATCCAGAATAAAAAATACCAGGCTGCCAAAGGGATGAGTAAGCTGCATAAAATGTAAAAAATGGTCAGTACATTTTCAGCAATGAGCAGTTTGAACTGAAAAAAATCGATGATCGTCTGAAAAAATTCAGATTCCAAATTAGATTCCCGGTTATGTAATTATTGGAATCTTTTTTACCACAATTTCAGAAGGGGAGGAACAGGTCAGATGAATAGATTAAACGGCAGCACATAAATTGAGCTAGGGGTTGACACAAAAAAGATAAAAATAGGTGTGTAAAAATAATGGGAAAAGCGTATAAAAAAATGGCGCGCTCGGCGGGAGTCGAACCCACGACCTTTGGCTTCGGAGGCCAACACTCTATCCAACTGAGCTACGAGCGCAGAAATGAGGCGTATTCTAAAAGATGATCTTGGCGACGTCTATCAGACTGTTAAATGAACACGGGTAGTTAGGGGCAATAGCACAGCAATGTCGGAATCAATACTATTGGTGATAATGGCTAGTGCTGGGCATGCAGGATTTTTATTTGGGAAAATAAATCGAGCATGACCGGGTTTTTGATAAAGGAGAGGTTGTAGGGATGTTCACTGATTATTTTTGGATAATCGTCAGCAGCTGCAAGGGTGTCAATCTGGCTGGCGATTTTCCCCCATAATATCAGGCTGGGTAACTTATTCTTGATTTGTTTGATTTCAGACAATAGACAATTTACGAAAGGCTTCCAGTAATCGGCCTCGATTTTAGGAGAGCGATCTGCATGCAGTACTGGGGTGACATTAAACATCAGGAATCCACTTTGATGTAAATGCTCAAAGAGTTCCGTTATGGTTTGAATAAAAGCCGATTTGTCCAGTCGGGCAATCATTTGTTGAGTAATTCTGCCATCTGCATCTGTTTGTAACCAGCCCTCGGCTAACAAAGCCGTTTTAATAATATTACGCAAAGAAGTGGCGCGATTCACTTGCTTGGATAAGCCAGTAGTTGACCATAGCTGATTTACAGCCGCGTCTTGAAAAGCAATACCATTGGCAGATTCAGGTCTGGGATAAGGTGATTCGCCGAAAAGTACAAAATGACAACCTTGAAGGTCCCGTCGAAAAGCGGCCAACAATTTATCTTTTCCAGGTAGCCAGTTAGTGTCAATGATGAGTGTCTCTAAATAAAAGGGGTCAAGCTTGCGAAGACAGTGAGATAAAATGGGTCGCCATTCAGGATGTATCGAGGAGTCTGTCAATAAAGTGTTAATCGTGTCCTGAGTTTGTGGCATTGAATTAGGGTATCCCGATAATCTTGTGCGTTTGTAGACTTAGTTTCCATTGTGGATGCTGCAGGCAATAATTGATACAGGCCTGTGTATTGTAGGATAAACGTTCATCATCCATGGGTTGCAAAAAAAAATGATCAAAATGTAACGATGAGAATTTCTCAGGTGTATTGTTTTCTTGCGGATAAACCAGTTTGAGTTCGTTACCTTTTAAAATAATTATTTTTGAATTTGCTTTGGGGCTGACACATACCCAGTCAATATTAGCAGGTAATGGTAGCGTACCATTGGTTTCTACGGCTATTTCAAAATCCAGTTGATGTAATGCAGACACCAGGGCCTCGTCGAGTTGTAAAGCAGGTTCTCCACCAGTACAGACTACGAAGGGGTGCTGATCCGTTTCTTTATTGGGCCAAAATTTGCTGATTGATTCAGCCAAGGACATGGGTGTGTCAAATTTACCTCCACCAGGACCATCGGTACCGATG
>JASJBW010000158.1 GCA_030066315.1 Gammaproteobacteria bacterium | reverse complement strand
CAAAGCCTGTTCAACAGGGGTAGTCAGATTTTTACCAATATTGATGCCCAATACATAATTACGCTGCCGGATCTGTTCAACATTGTGAAGCAAATGATCTACACCAAGGTTATTGAACCCCATGCGGTTGATGATGCTGCGATATTGTTTGACACGAAATAAACGGGGTTTGGGATTTCCAGATTGTGCCCGGGGGGTCACAGTCCCAACTTCTATAAAACCAAATCCGAGCTTGCCTAATCCCGAGAGATAATCTGCATTTTTATCGAGGCCCGCCGCGAGACCAACTGGATTGGGAAAGTCTATGCCCATAACCGATACAGGATTCTGAACTTGTTGATCGGGAATTAAATAGTGAAACTGATTGAGTAGTTCCAGGCTTGTATCATGAGCTGTCTCGGCATCCAGAAGGAAAATAAAGGGTCTAAACAGGGGGTACAGCAGAGACATGTGTGTCGATTCAATTATAAAAATTGTTTAAAAACTGCATAATGTTGCATGTCTTTAACATGATCAATATCTCTTAATGGATTAAATAGATACGGTGTTAGACCAATGGACCGGCAATTTTTCAGGGTTTGGTCTAACACCTTGTCGGTACCCCAGTCTACCTGTTGGAATATTTGTGTATCAATCGATTGCCGCGCGGCTATCAATACATAACCACCATCCAATGCAGGAATAAGTACTAAAGGATGTTGCTCTAGTTGTTGAGCAACGCTTTGTAACAGTGCCGGAGTGATATCGAGGCAATCAGAACCTATTAATATAACTTGATTAATCATAGGATTGGTGTCGCTCAATGCCTTGTTCATTGCATAATGCATTTTTTCACCCAGATTGTTCCCTTTTTGCCACTTGGGTTTTGCGAGTTTCAACAATTCATGATCACTTTGTTGATCAAGCCAGATTTCGTAAGGCATGCCAGATTGCTGCAACAGTGACAGGTTGTGTTCCAGACAATACAAATAAACCGCGAGCGCTTTTTCCGCACCTATTTCTGCCATTAATCGTGTTTTTACACGCCCGATTTCAGGTGCCTTGGCAAATAATTGAACGACAGTGGATGAGATCAATTTTTTGAACTGTGGTTTGGGTAATACCACTGGTGTAACCTGGATGGGTGTACGCCCATCCAATAGGCCAGACGTAAAAACCACATGAGAAAAATAGTCCGAAACACGCCATGCTGTTCCCAGCGTCGACTGGAAGTGTTAACGTATTGATGAATGCAGGCCGGTGAAGAATGCTTGCGGGCAAGTTTGCTTATGGCAATATCTTCCATTAATGGAATGGATGGAAAACCTCCCAATTTAAAAAAGAATGATCGTCTGAAAAACATAGCCTGATCACCCGTCGCAATACCGGTGGTACAGGAACGAAAGTTCATCATGAACTCAATAATTCTGAAAATCCAAGGACGTCCGCTTAAATGAACATCAAATCGCCCCCAGTTTTGCTTTTGCTTAGCGATTAACGCTGACCAGTTGGGTGGTAGATGAGTATCTGCATGTAAAAAAATCAGCCATTCACCACTGGCTTTCTGTGCACCGGCATTCATTTGTAATGCACGCCCTCTCTTGGAATGAATGATTGTAATAGGGAATTGTTGTATCAGGGCGACACTGTTGTCATTACTACCTCCGTTACACAGAATAATTTCAATACCTGCGGATTCAGATTCAGGAAAACTATTACAAAGGAGTTGCAGAGAAGGGATAAGTGAAGAGGCTTCGTTATAGAATGGTATGATAATACTGAATTGCTTAGGTGCTTCAGTCATTCAATCCAGTGCACCACCACAGCTACTGCCCTGGCCCGCAGTGCAGCCAAAACAATGGTCCGCAACAATGATGTCCAGCAAATTCATATCCACACTTAATAAATCACGGATATGTAACGAGTCCTCTCTATCAGGATGTTTAAGGTTCAGTTTAAGCATCTGGTTGAAATCGCAATCATAAACATAGCCCTGCCAGTCGATACTTAACTGATTAGTGCACATGACACCATTTAGGTTTGCCAAGTTCATCGAGTCTTTAAGCAGATTCATATAGTCCTCGAATTTGCCCTGAGATATCAAGCTGCTGCCAAACCGGGCTATGGGCATATTGGTAATGGTAAATAATTGATTGAAATTCAGATTAAAATTATCACTCAGGTACTTTTTGTAATCAGTTTCAAGTTGCTGCTGACCTGGAGGTAAGTAGGGTCCTGTCGGGTTATACACCAGATTGAGTTCCAGGCCGGATTCAGGTTCGCCGTAGCCGGCTTCATTCAGCAAACGCATACCATCGATGCTTTTTTGATAGACCCCTTTGCCACGTTGACCATCAACATTTTCTTCAAGGTAGCACGGCAGTGAAGCTACGATACTCACTTTATGTTCTACCAGGAAATCAACCAAATCTTCGTACCCGGGTTCTGTGAGTATGGTCAGATTGCATCGATCGATGATGCGTTTGTTCATGCTGTGGGCTGCTTTGAGCAGATCCTTGAACATGGGATTCATTTCGGGTGCACCGCCCGTCAGGTCGAGGGTATGAACATTCGGCAAGGAGAGCACCTTAAGAATGTCCTCAATGGTATCCTGGTCCATCAACTCTTTGCGATTGGGCCCCGCATTCACATGACAATGCTGGCAAGTCTGGTTACATAGGTAACCCAGATTCACCTGTAGGATTTCAAGCGGTTGCCGAGTAATGGCAGGAAATTCGGAATCTTTTAATAATGGCCAGGTATCTAGCATAGGGGCAATAGAGTTGTTATTTTTATATCTGGACTCGGAATATATCATAGAGTTCCATCATGGCAAGAATTCCGCAAAACGCGAATAATCAGATCTGGCCTTCATTATCTAATACGCTGGTGATGTCATAATGATTGGGGTTTGAATGGATAAATCAATACGTCAACCCGCAGTGGGTGTGGCTGCTATTGTGGTCAATAATCACAAAATTTTGTTAGGTCGGCGGTTGACCGCCCCCATGGAGGGCAGTTGGCAATTACCCGGTGGTTGGTTGCGAGCTGGTGAAGCCCCGGTGACGGCCGTTTCGAGAAAACTCCTGGAATTTCCAGGTCTGGAAAGTGATAAAGCCCGGTTTGTAACCTATACTAGTAACATATTCGAATCAGGCTTACATACCATCAGCCTTTACTTTGAAATGAACTGCCTGAATCCGAATACAGTAGAGTTAAATCTCAACCAGGATTGCGGTGACTGGTTCTGGGCTGACTGGTATGATCTGCCCCGTCCTTTGTTTTATCCTTTGCAGTTATTAATTGAATCGGGCTATGTGCCGTTTGACGGTCATTAGTGTCCATTTGCCGGGCAGGCTATCTAAATACTGAACAGACTTCTCAATTTGACAATATTTGCCTGTTTTTTGGATGATTTCGCTAATAATCTAGAAATCACTTTAAGTAGTAACTATAGTAAGTTTAACTAAAAGAACTATAACCCTATGAATGTTGAATTTGACATAGCCAGCGACCAGATTGATGGTGCGCGCGATTACCAGGAAGATGCTTACATGGTATCGCAGCTGGGTGAAACCGATGACGGTGATTCCTGCTCCTTAATGATTATGGCGGATGGCATGGGTGGGCATGCTGCGGGTAATGTCGCCAGCAATATGGTGGTGGCGACATTCAACAAGTCATTCCAAAGTGATTTTCCCAGTAAAGATATCCCCCAGTCTCTGACGGATGCCTTAAACCGGGCGAACCAGCAAATCAGTGATTCAATCAAGGAAACGCCGGCACTTCGAGGTATGGGTTGTACCATGGTTTCTGCTTACCTGGAGGATAACAAGCTTTACTGGGCAAGTGTAGGTGACAGCCATCTCTACATGATCCGTGATCGAGAGCTGATCAAACAAAATGCTGACCATAGCTATGGCGCTTACATCGATATGATGAAAGAGCAGGGTATGGAGATCGAGGAACAACCAGGCATGTCACGGAATATGTTAATGAGTGCCATGACCGGGGAAGAGATCAGTAGTATTGACTGCCCGGATAACCCAATCAAGGTAAGGGCCGGTGATCGTCTCATTATTGCCAGTGATGGGTTGGATACTTTAGGCGCGGGTGCCATTATTCAATATTCCTCCTGGTCAGCTACGGCCCGTGAGTGTGTTTATGCACTGCTCAAGGCTGTTGAAGAAGCCAATAAAATCAACCAGGACAATACCACGATTATCGTCGTGGATATTAAGGAAAAAACGCTTCCTCCTGAAGCTGCGCCCACGACCAGTGAGCCCATTTCCAAATCCATAAATTTTGAACCCGAACCCTCAGTTTATACTTACGAAGAGGAAGAAAAAGCGAGTAAGGGTTGGATCGTCTGGCTACTGTTGTTTGGAATTATCATCGGTGGTGGCTATTATGTTTGGCAGCAAGGGATTTTTGAGGATGTGGTCTCAGAAGTTGCCGAGGTCAAAGATAAGGTCAAGGAACAGGTTCAAGAGCAAATAAAACCCGATGAAACAGGAACTCCAACGCCTCCCGCCAGTGAAGAAACTGTCGAGTCTAAAGCGGTGGAAGCCATCCCAAAAACTGAACCCAAGCCCATTGAGACCAAGAAGCCAGCTACATTTGTAGATACCCCGGATCCCTTTACCGATCGACTCCGGATTGGGGGGCGTGGACCTATGATGATTCAACTACCCGGTGGAACCTTCAGGATGGGTAACACCTCCGGTATCATCTCCGCAGATGAAACACCACGGCATGAAGTGACAGTGCCTTCTTTCATGATGTCGGTGAACGAAGTGACTTATGCTGAATATGATGTATTTGCGCGTGCCACCGGGCGACGTTTACCCAAGAGTTCCGGATGGGATCGTAAAACACATCCGGTTAGTAATGTTTCCTGGGATGATGCGCAGGCCTATGCCCAATGGCTCAGTAAACAAACCGGCAAGAAATATCGCCTGCCTTCTGAAGCAGAATGGGAGTACGCCGCCCGTGGTGGAGAACGAACCATGTATTGGTGGGGATCACGCAAGGGTGAGGGCAACGCCCATTGTTTTGATTGCGGTACAGAACTGAATACCAGCAAACCGGCAAAAGTCGGCTCCTATAAATCCAATCAGTTTGGTCTCAATGACACGGCAGGTAATTTGTATGAGTGGGTGCATGATTGCTATCATCGAAACTATATTGGTGCGCCCACTGATGGATCGGTTTGGGAAGGCGGGGATTGCAGTGTTCGAGTGGCTCGTGGTGGGGCTTACCGAAGCCCGGCTTCATCGATGCGCGTGGAAAACCGTGAGAAATTTCCCAGTAACAAAGGGCAGTACAATGTGGGCATTCGATTGGCCCGGGATCTATAAAGGCCATTTAAACGGCTTTTGGGTTACACCTTGATACGGGTCAAAGCCTGATCGATATGTGTTTCCTCTAACATGTTGTAAGTTTCCTTTAAAAAGGCGGTAAAGTTACCCATGACCTCAGACCAGGCGAGTCCATGGGCCCATTCAACACTATCAAACATCCCCTGGTTTTTGCGAGGCGCCAGATACGTTTTGTCCGGTCTGACGAGCAGGTTAAATGCCTGGTTTTTGTTTTGTAAAGACTCGATCCGTGGCCAGGCACCAGTGAGCTGTTCAAAGACCTCAATTTCAACAGGATAAGCTGTTTTACCACCGTTATGCCTCCATGCAGCCAGTTCGACGGGATAGGCCTTCTTATTAATAAACCATTGCCAGTGTTGATGATTGACAGAAGCATAAGCGCCCAGGGAATTGTAGGCCAACCCCAGTCCTTTGAGTTCTCCTAACCCTTCTTGAATCTGCTGTAATTGTTGGCAATCTTCCTGGTTTAGATATTGAGGTTTATTGAGTTCAGCATCCAGCAGTAGAATGCCGTGATAATCAGCAAAAGGAAACTTGTTAAATAGCAACCGGGTGTTCACCCCATTCACTTCACCTTGCCAGAGAATTTCCTTGGTGAGGAAAGACTTGTTGAAATGAAAGCTTTGATCATCAAACGGTTGGTTAATGTGTTCGATCTTAAGCTGACTTTTTCTGGGTGGACGGAAACTTCTGAGTGGGTTGTACTGCAGTTGCCAGGGGCCGATATATCGATGCTTGGTTGCTTCAAGTTGTTCGTAACCCAAATCTTGGAGTTGTAGAAATACGCTGACATCATCAGTAGGTAACCGTTGGAGCTCTGCTTCGGATAACTTTTGTATTTGTCGGGTCAGGCCGTCAAATCTTATTTTTAACGTTGAGCCAAGGTGACTTAATATATCTTGTCTGGTGTACGCATTTGCCAGTACCAGAATAAAGGCGCCCAGTTCGTCGACTGTCAATAGTTCCTCAAGTGATTCGATAAAGTATTGTTGAAAGTGTTCAGTGGATTCAAACAATGCAAGATACCTATCTAACAGCGCGGGTAAAAAAGATAGTATAAAGCATTGCAGGATCAGGTGCGGGTGCTGATATACTATTTTTCAATGAATAAAAACGCACCAGGTCTAGAGATTTGTCCCGCCTCCTACGAGGATTGCCATTGGTTGCATGAACTGGCTCAACTCAGGGCAAAAAACGAGGAATTAAAACATTTGGTCACGAAGGACCCATTGACCGGGTTATTCAACTACCGTTATTTCAAGGAAATTCTGGGTAATGAAATTCAACGCAGTATCCGCTCAGGTAAACCTCTGAGCTTAATACTGGTCGACTTGGATCATTTCAAATCCATTAATGATCGCTGGGGGCATGAAGCGGGTAATCAGACGTTGAAAACCATCGCATCGCTGTTCAGGCTGGAATTACGTCAATCCGACATCATTTGCCGTTATGGTGGTGAGGAGTTCACGATATTGTTACCGCAAACCGCTTTACCCATCGCAGTTAAAGTGGCAGAGCGTTTAAGGCTGAGTATTGCTCATACCCAAATTGAATTTGAAGATCAGGTCTTCAATTTAACCGCGAGTTTTGGTGCCGGGGTATATCAACAAGCGAATGAGTATACCGAGGATGGCTTTGTGGATACGGTCGATCAATATCTTTATCAGGCCAAGGAGCAGGGCCGGAATCAGGTATGTCATCTTGACTTCGACAAATTAAAACCATTAACAGCCGTCAGTACCGACGAAAAAGCAGCCCTGTTAAAACGTCGCAAAGACGATTAATACGGGTTAGTAGCCAGACTATGGCTACTAAAAATAAATGTTTTTACGGGATTGTTCATGCGCTGCTGCTGAAACGGTTAGCAGTACAGCGCATTAAAATACCCTAAGGATCTGATCTCCCTTTGAATGTTAAGGGACGTCACGTCGTTTGTAAGGTCTATTAGAAATTAGGTTTTTCAGGGGCATCCTTGTACATTTGTACACTGTCCATGATTTCTTGTTTGGCTTCATCAACACCATACCAACCGTCCACACGAACCCACTTGCCTTCATCGAGATCCTTGTAATGCTCAAAAAAATGGGAGATGCGGTTGAGGACCTCGCCAGACAGGTCTCGAAAAGTCTGAACAGACCGGTAGGTTTTGCACAACTTGTCTATGGGCACAGCAAGCACCTTGGCATCATCCCCGGATTCATCGGTCATCTTCAATACACCGACAGGACGGCAGGAAATCACTGATCCGGAGATTAAAGGGTAGGGGGTTAAAACCAGAACATCCACGGGATCGCCATCTTTGGATAGCGTGTGGGGCACATAGCCATAGTTGCAGGGATAATGCATGGCAGTGGACATGAAGCGGTCCACGAACATGGCACCAGTATCCTTGTCCAGTTCGTATTTAACCGGATCGGAATTGGCCGGGATTTCAATGATAACATTGATTTCGTTAGGTATATTTTTACTTGAACTGACTCTGTCTAAATTCATCTCTTTCTTGCCTTAAATAATGGAATCAGACCGGTGAGTGACCAGCCTCCTAGATGCAACTATTCGGCTAAGATACCGGCAGATGAGCTGGGTGTCTATAAAATGTAAATATCTATTTAAAAAAGGGGCGCGTGCGCCCCTTTTGATTTAATACTACCTAGATTTACAGTTCGAACTCGGGAAGTTTCTTGCCGACTAACTCACTTTTCATGGTAACGTAAATGGGCATGCCATTGTCATCATAATCAGGGTAAGCCTCACCTTTGATGAGCGGATACAGATACTCTTTGCACTGGTCAGTGATACCAAAGCCATCATCTGAAATGAAATCCATAGGCATCATCTTTTCAACATTGGCAAC
>JASJBW010000157.1 GCA_030066315.1 Gammaproteobacteria bacterium | reverse complement strand
TCCGGTGCAATCAGTTTAATAAAATAGTTTAACGGCTACACTCAACGTTAAATTCTTGGTAAAAATCTATTAATTTTTTTTCAATAGTATCAAGATCCAACGCTGTTACTTGAGTAAAAAAAGGCCCGCCTGGCGCTATACGCATAGTGATACCCTCTTCACATCGCCCCAAACACACCTGTTCGACTACAGGAATGGCTAATTTGGCTTGTTCGAATCTATGCAGCAGCATTTTTATGAGTTCACGGCTACCACTGCCGCCACAGGATTTTTTGTCCGGCCCCAGTCGTTCATTGACACAAACAACCAGACGGACTTCATCCATTGATATGATAAAGCTTCTGCTGAATGTTAGGCTTTTCAGCAATCCAGAACTGACCCCATTGACTCAGTAGATCCAGACCTTGTATTTGTGAATCCCGATCTGAGGCTTCTACACCGAGTCGATAACGCTCAACGCCTTTGATAAATATATCCCGGTATAACTTGGGTAGACGTGCATCCAGTTTTTGCAGGAAGGCCTGCTCAACTTGAAACGCCTGCTTCAAACCCTCATCCATTTGACTCATGGCTTTTTGAATATCTTCCTGGGTAAGCTGAGGATTCTGTAACAAGCTGCCAGCACTTTCAACCAACTCTAGTGATTGTAAAAAATGATTTTGCTGAATACTGTTACGGGTTTGTTGCATCTTTTCGGTATCACAAGCATGCAACAATCCCATTAACATGAAGGCTAAAATAACATTAAAAACGCCTTTACTCTGCCTCATTTTTTCTTGCCAGCTATACGTAAACGCAATGCATTTAACTTGATGAATCCCTCGGCATCTTTCTGATCATAGGCTCCTGCATCATCTTCAAAAGTAGCGATAGATTCATCAAAAAGGCTATCTGTTGTGGAACGCCGACCAACGACCATGACATTACCTTTATATAATTTTAGACGCACATCTCCATTGACTGTCTCCTGTGAAGCATCGATCAGCTGCTGCATCATTTTACGTTCAGGACTCCACCAGTAACCATTGTATATAAGTTTGGCATAACGCGGCATCATTTCATCTTTCAAATGCAGGGCTTCCCGATCCAAGGTGAGGGATTCCATGGCTCGATGAGCCTTTAATAAAATGGTGCCGCCAGGGGTTTCATAGCAGCCCCGCGATTTCATGCCCACATAACGGTTTTCAACAATATCTGCACGTCCTATGCCATTTGCACCACCCACTTTATTCAAAGTTTCGAGCACAGTTGCGGGTGTCATTTTTTCATTATCTATGGCGACGACATCACCTTTTTCAAAGGAGAGTACGATGTAAGTTGGCTCATCCGGGGCTGCTTCCGGTGATACGCTCCAACGCCACATAGCTTCTTCCGCCTCGTTCCAGGGGTCTTCAAGGATGTCACCCTCATAAGAGATGTGCAGCAGGTTAGCATCCATTGAATAAGGTGATTTTGTCCCCCTTTTTTGCTCAATCTCAATACCCGCTTTCTCGGCGTATTCCATCAGGCTGGCCCGGGAATTTAAATCCCACTCACGCCAAGGAGCAATGACCTTGATATCCGGATTCAACGCATAAGCCCCAAGCTCAAATCGAACCTGGTCATTACCTTTACCCGTAGCCCCATGCGAAATAGCGTCGGCACCGGTTTCTTGGGCAATCTCCACCAACCGCTTGGCAATTAACGGTCTGGCTATCGAGGTACCCAGTAAATATTCACCTTCGTAAATGGTATTGGCCCGAAACATCGGGAATACGAAATCACGCACAAACTCTTCACGTAAATCTTCAATATAGATCTCTTTGATACCATATTGGCGTGCTTTTTCTCTGGCTGGTTCGACTTCTTCACCCTGTCCTATATCAGCGGTAAAAGTAACCACTTCACATTGATACTCATCTTCCAGCCATTTTAAAATGACCGAAGTATCCAGCCCACCGGAATAGGCCAGAACGACTTTTTTTACTGCTGCTTTACTCATTGATAAATGTCTCTTAGAACCATTAGTCTTGGATGTTAGATGCAATTAATTTTTAATAATCGAATCCAGTGAAACAACCTTGGAGGTTTGTGGTTCATCCACATAGCGCGGCCTCTCCTGATTGGTTTCCCCCAGATCGATGTTTAATTCTTGCTCACGCGCACTGATCAATGCCAGGCACTCACGAATGCCCTGGATGGTGTTATCTGACAAAGTGTGTTTCATCCCCGGGGGGGGGACCGTTTCCCGCGCAACTGCGGATAATACCTGGCGCATCATCACCATGATACGTTTTTCCATCGCCTTTTCATCTTCCTGCTTATCTTCACTCATCACTCATTTCCTCTAACTCTAAAATTTTGTCCGGTGACTGTATCTCCAGTTTCTTCAATACATCATAAAAACAGGCTTGCAGTGCCTCCTCTATCACCGGGTGATAAAAGGGTAAACGCACGATATCAAATACTGTCAATCCCTGCTGAATGGACCAGGCCAATAAATGAGCCACATGCTCACCTTTTACCGATACCAGAGTTGCGCCCAATAACTTGGCATTCGTTTTATCCACATAAATACGCATGATGCCCTTGTTTTTACCCATAATCAGAGCGCGACCCACTGGGCCCAGACGCATCTCACCGACCACTATGTTTTCATTATCTTGTAACATTGACCAGTCTGCACCGATCATCGCGATATTGGGATCACAGAAGGTGATACTCAACGGAGCCTTGCGCTTGAAAGTTACCGCAGACCCATGAGCAGCGTTGAATCCTGCAATTTTACCTTCATCACCCGCTTCGTGCAGAATTTGTTTGCTGCCGTTGACATCACCTGCCATGTAAATGGGTAAGTCGCCCAACTGCATGGAGTTTGGATTGAACAGCGGTAAGCCGTTGTCATCCAGGGGTATGTCTAATTTTTCAAGCCCCAGATTATCCAGGTTGGGTTTTCGTCCAATAGCAACCAAGACCTTGTCAACTTCAACGGTTTGTTCGCCGGCAGTCACCTGAATTTTATCTCCTGATTCACTCAAAGTGGCCTGATTACCAAGCCAAATATCAAACTCCTTACGCATTAACTCAAGCGCAATTTCGTTAGCAACATCATCTGATAGTGCAGCAATACTTTGGCTACCTTCGATACCGGTGACCTTCACACCTTTTCGTGACAGCGCCTGACCCAGTTCAAGACCAATAACCCCCAGTCCTATCACTGCCATGGAGTCGGGGAAGGATTCCTGTTCAAAAAATTCGTCAGTGGTCATTACCTTATCGCCAAATCCTTTCCAGGCCTCAGGCATAATGGGTCGTGTCCCAGTGGCAATCACAAAACTCTTGGCCCTTACTATCGTATCATTGACCTTAACAGCACCTGATTCGATAAATTGGGCATAACCCTCAATCTTGACTTCATCAGGCATGTTGTCAGTGCTGGATCCCAGCACACGATCCACAAAAATATCGCGCATGTCACGCACGTGCTCCATGCCTTCAATTTGGTCGAGTGTCAGGTGCTCTTCTCCCTCTATACCATGGCGATCAAAGATTTCACGACGATGATAATCCTCCGCGACCTGGATAAATGCCTTTGAGGGCATACATCCCACACGAGCACAGGTCGTACCCCAATGACCTCCATTAATTAAAACAAAAGACTTTCCAGCCTTTTTGACTTGTGACACCGCATTTAACCCAGAGGTACCTACGCCGATAATTGCCACATCAACTGTTTTTTCCATGCAAACTCCGCACTAACGCGTCCCAAAAGGGGGGTATAATATCAAGAAACACTAATCTAGGGGATAAGATGTCACAACCACCAACAAAAATTCACGCGCTTGAATTAGGGCCCATGGAGAATTTTATTTACTTGTTAGAAGACACTCAAACCAAGCGGGCGGCAGTGATTGATCCTGCCTGGGATGTGCCGTCAATTTTAAACAAAGCCAACCAGCTGGAACTGCAGATTACCGATATCCTGCTGACTCACAGCCATCATGACCACATCAACGGCATTGAAGGTATTCTTAACCACACCCCAGCTCAGGTGCACCTGTTAAAACCTGAATATGAATTCTGGGATCATGAGTTAGAAAAACCAGCGTTGCATCATGGTGGAGACCGGATTCTAATCGGTTCGACCGAGATCAGTTTGTTACATACTCCAGGCCATACTCCTGGGTCTGCCTGTTACCAGATTGGTAATGACCTTATTACCGGCGATACACTCTTTGTCTATGGTTGTGGGCGCTGTGATCTTCATGGCGGTGATCCGGAACAGATGTTTAACACCTTGAAAAACATGAAAACCAATCTGGACACTAACATGATCATTCATCCGGGCCATAATTACTCAGTGGCTGAAACCACGACGCTGGGCGCGCAAATAGAGGGCAATCCTTTCCTGCATTTCGAGGATCAACAACAGTTTGTGCATTACCGCATGCATGTGCATGACAAAACCAGGAATGAACCTTACGGTCCGTTGAGCAAGCAACAAATGCGAATTGCCGACTTGTTGACCTGATTACATGAACCCAGAGTTGTTCATAAAATCAACTTACCAAGTTTTTTAAATACTATCAGAGCACCTGTTTAGCGGCCTGTTGGATCACTTCAATGCCGGCACCCGTTTTAAAAGCATGTTCACTCAAATAGCGTCGCCATTGCTTGCCTCCGGGCTGACCATGGAATAATCCCATGATATGGCGTACCACCTTGGATAACGGCATACCACTAGCCAGTTTTTTCTCAAGGTAGGGATAAAAACGCTGTAGAATCTCGTGGCGAGATAATGGATAGAAGGCTTGTTGATAAATGATGCGTTCAACATCCATCAGCATGTAGGGATTAGCATAGGGCTCACGCCCGAGCATCACGCCATCCACCTGTCTGAGGTGCTGTTGGCACTCGTCCAGGGTTTTAATGCCACCATTAATGATAATTTGAGTATCTGGGAATGCTTGTTTCAGTCGATAGACCCAATCATATTGTAAAGGTGGAATTTCCCTGTTTTGCTTTGGATTCAACCCCTGCAGCCAGGCTTTTCGAGCATGCACGATCAAAGCATCAGCGCCCGCATCGATTTGTAGGCGGGCAAATTGTACCAATTCATCATAAGAATCCTGATGATCAATGCCGGTACGATGCTTAACGGTCACGGGTAATGAGGTAGCTTTACGCATGGCTTCAACGCAGGTGGCCACTACCTGCGGTTGTGCCATCAAACAGGCTCCGAAGGCACCCGACTGAACGCGATCACTGGGACAACCGACATTCAGGTTAATTTCATCATAACCAAAATCTTCACAAATACGCGCGCACTCAGCAAGCTTGTTTGCTTCTGATCCCCCCAACTGAACAGCCAACGGGTGTTCTGCAGGATCGTATCCCAGCAGAAATTCTCGATCACCGTGCAGAATAGCCTGTGCGGTCAGCATTTCGCTATACAACAGCATATGAGGTGAAAACAAGCGCAGGAAATAACGATCATGCCGATCAGTACAGTCCATCATCGGTGCGATGGAAAAACGTCGATCGATCTGTGACATCTTTACAATGTATTCTCTTAGAAAACCAAACTGTCTAACATCATAACAGTTTTATATTTTTTAAATTAACTACAAAACAGTTAATGCGTTCTATTGACAGTCAATACATTGGGGACCTGGGCTAGTCTATCTATAACCAGGACCAACTGATCAACGCTATCCACTTCAACATTCAACTTTGAATAAACCATTTGCTCATCTACATTGGAATTAGAATTAATACCCAGTAAATTGATCTTTTCATTGGCCAAAACCGAACTGATGTCACGCAGCAATCCATTACGATCATAGGCAGTGATGGTAATTTCAGCCTGGAACAGAGATCCACTTCCGCTACCCCATTCCACCTCAACCAAACGAGTTTTCTGCTCTTCGGGCAGGGATAGAATATTTTTGCAATCCTGCTTGTGAATCGTTACACCGGATCCCTTGGTGATAAAACCAATCACGCTATCACCGGGCAAGGGTTTGCAACACTTCGCAAACTGGGTCAGCAAGTTACCCACACCTTGTATCACAATATCATCCTTGTTGCGTTTTTGACTTTTACCCGATTTTTTAACTTTTTTAAACGGATCTTCTGCCTTTTCATCCAACAAATATTGTAAATGCCCGATAATCTGAGCACCCGTTATCAGGCCGCGCCCAATATCGGCAAAAAACTGATCGTCATCCTTGCGTTTAAAATGCCCTATTAATTCTGCCAGGTTAACATCATGGTAATTGAATTTTACTAATTCACGTTCGTATAGATTTTTACCATCCAGTACATTCTGTTCAAAATCCAACTGGTTATACCAGTTCCTGACTTTGGCCCGATTACTGGCAGATTTCAAAAATCCCAGGTTTTTATTCATCCAGTCACGGCTGGGGGCACCCTCTTTTGCAGTTAGAATTTCTACCCTTTCTCCGGTTGATAACTTGTATGTCAGGTTAACAATACGACCATTGACCTTGGCACCCCGGCAACGATGGCCCACTGCAGAATGAATGGAATAAGCAAAATCCAGAGGGGTGGCCCCAGCAGGTAAATCGACGACCTGACCCTGAGGTGTAAATACATAAACCCGGTCGGTAGAAAGTTCTGTTGAAAAACCGGATAAGGCATCTGTGGCGCTTTCTTCGGAACCGGATAGCAGGTCACGCATCACGGCAATGCTTTTTTCCATGCGTTGATCCAATGATACGCCTTCCTTGTAGCGCCAGTGAGAAGCCACACCAAACTCCGATTTTTCATGCATTTCGAATGTTCTTATTTGTACTTCTACAACCTTTCCACCCTCAGCCATCACGGCCGTATGTAGCGATTGGTAACCATTGTCCTTGGGATTGGCAATATAGTCATCGAATTCATCCGGAATCGAGTGCCAGTTGGTATGCACGATGCCCAGTACTGCATAACAGTCCGCCACAGAGTTGACCAAAACCCTGACGGCACGTACATCGAATAACTGATGGAACTCCAATTTCTTGCGCTGCATCTTGCGCCAAATACTGACAATGTGTTTGACGCGTCCACTGACCTTCCCTTCAATTTCAGATTGATGTATCAGATCACCCAGCTCCTGGGTAAATGCTTCAATAAACTGCTCACGCTCTTCACGTCTTTCTTCTAGTAAATTTGCAATACGCTTAAATGTTAAAGGTTCCAGAGCACGAAATGAGAGGTCTTCCATTTCCCACTTTAACTTACCGATTCCCAGTCGATTGGCCAGTGGTGCATAAATATCCAGAGTTTCCTTGGCCACGCATCGACGCTCTTCATAACTGCAATGCTTCAAAAGTTGAAGGCGGCTGGAGCGATAGCACAACTTTATCAGCATTACTCGAACATCCTTGATGATTGCCATCAACAACCGCCGTAATTTTTCAGCTTGTTGCGGGGTACGAAAGCTGTGTTCGTTACAATCCTGCATGCTGTTCAGGGTCACAATACCACGTGCCAGGTTCAAGACTTCCTCCCCAAAGCCCGATTTAATCTCTTCGTCAGGAAGACTGTCCTTAAGTCCCATATCACTGACCAGGGTAGCCAGTATGGTGTTCTTGTCGACTTGAAATTCAACCAGCTTTATAACAGCATCCAAAGCGCGAGGACGACACTTTTCCGGTTTTTTTGCGTGCCATGCCAGCTGCAAAGCCTGTTCTAGTTGCTCATCCCACGGCAAGTGAGATGACAACCGTTCCCGGTAATAATCTATGCTCTGTGCTACTGGTGAATCCATGAATATAGTTTACTGTAATCAAGGGAGATTACTCTGATCCCGAGTGGTTAGTCTCGCAGTAATACCGGCTCTTGGAGAGTCAATTAACTGCGTAACAACCGCATCGGGCTGGTAAAAAAAGATCGATATAAAAACAGACTGCCCACTGTAGTGATAACACCGATGGAAATCAATATGCTCGATATCCACATGCCGGGAGCAAAGATAAAAGGTAGGTCAAAAAACCAGCTGCCCACTAACCAACTGACCAACGTGGCGAACAATGCGGCAAACATGCCCACCAATACGCCCATGATGATGAACTCTAGAACCTGTGAGCCCAATTTTTGGGCATTATTCGCTCCCAGGGCCTGTAACAATGCAATCTCGATTTCACGGGTATGAGTTGAAGTTTTTAATGCCGATAACAATACGATAATGCCTGATAAGGTCGCAAATACAAAAAAGAACTTTAATGCCAGGCTGGCGCGACTCAC
>JASJBW010000156.1 GCA_030066315.1 Gammaproteobacteria bacterium | reverse complement strand
ACCGGATCATTACCGGCTGCAAGGATGGCTTCTGCTGTACTCAAACCGGCTTCTGCCGCTTGAAAGGTTAAAGCCGATTCCCGTAAATTACCGGCCATGGCCAATTCGGTTACGGATCCTTTCATCGAGGTGATACCCAACATGGTCATGGCGACCAATATGATTAGGCTTACGACTAATGCTGCACCGGACTGAGATGTTATGCCTTTATTCAACATGTTATTACCTGTTTCGTAAATCGACAGTGACAGTAAAGACCTGGCGTAGACGCTGGTCTGGCGCATTGATATCCGCCCCATTTAAGGTGTAAGTCTGGTTTTCATCCAGGACGAAATCACGATCAGAACGGACGACCAGAAATATACGGATCGCCGTCACTTGGTTAAGATTCACAGCGGCACCGCTGTCGAGATATTGGTTAGGCGCTCCATCGCCATCATTATCTACTCCGTAGAGAATGATCATTTGTTCAACGCCTTCGATTAATTCCTGGTTATCATTATTTTCAGAGCGCCATAACGCGGGTTCGCCGTTACCACTCTCTGCAGCCTGGATCGAGTAGGTTACATTTTGGAGCGAATAAACCGAGGAATTATTGGCGGTATAGGCATTATCAAGGTTATTCGCGAGATCCGTGTTTAAGCAATGCCCACTGGCACAAGCACCCAGGTTCATATTGCCAGGGGTATCCGCCGGGTCGGCTGTCGTGTGAGTTAAAGTGGTCACACCCGCGGCTAAAGTCGCGGTATTCGCTTCAAAGATATCCGAGGTCCAGCAGTTGGTGATCAGGATAATATCGTTGTTATTAAAAACGGTGTTCCCGGTGACTTGTAGCGCACCATTGCCAGGCATGGGCAGGGTGGCTGAAACATTGGCTTGGCCCGGTTTGCTTCCACGCACGGTTAAATCATCGGAGGCATTCAGGCCCGCATTGGCCGTAACCTGAATAGGGGGCTGATTGATGAAATCATGCCGTCCAGCGTTCCAGTTGGCCGAGGCCGTGTTGAGATGATTTTGCACCAGGTCAGCATTTTGTGTCATATCCATACAGCCAAAAAAACCAGCCATACGAACATCAGTCGTGATTTGGTCTAATGCAAACCGACCATTTTCCTGAATTCTGGAAGAGGCATCGGAAAATCGATAGGTTGCCTTGTTACCGAGGTACACTTGGACGATTCCACCCATGAGGAACAAACTGATAACAAGTGCCACCAGAATTTCAACTAGCGTAAGTCCGGATTGTTTTTGCGTAGAAATATTCATGGCGTTATCGTCACCGTATAGCAGGATTGAGATGCAGTGGCAGGTTCACCATTGGTACAGTTACTTTCAGCTGAATTATCTTCCCACATCACGGATATTTGCAGATTAGTGCCAGTGGCAGTAATGACACCTCTGCCACCAGGTAGTGTATCGATCATTTCGCCCCAGTCTTGTGCATCAGCGGTTACCATTTGTGCGGCAGTGCAAGGACCACCTTGGCAATCCATGCTGTAGTCGTTGTCCGTATCGATACCATCATAAAGGTTGAAGTTAGCCGCACCATTGGCCGATATACGATCGGAAATTTCGTAGCTATACCATACAGCCTGACTGTGCCAATGTGAGCTGGCGGTTTGTTGCATGCTGGTAATTTGCAGAGCGGCAATTCCAAGCAGACCTACGGAGATGACGACAAGAGCAATCAGGGATTCAATCATGCCCATACCTGATTGCTGTTTTGGTGAATGTTTCAATACCGTTACTGTGGAGTTATTCATCGACTTACCCTCCCCGTTTTGTTAATTGACAGGGTTTTCTGATGGGCCGCTCCACGGTCATCTTGAATAGTAAATGTTCCATCGGTATCAGGATTAAATCCACGACTGTCAAAAATTACAGTGTTATTGGCGATGGTGCTGGTAAATTCAATGTCGCCCTCGATGGCGGTTTGGACTTTTATCAGTTCAGCGGCTTCTAAGTCGCCATCGTTATTTGCATCCGAACCGACAATCCATCCATCTTCCAGTGCTCCGCCAGTACAACTGGTTTCATTATTACTGGCACATAGTATTGATGATTGATTGCGTTTGACCGATTCGGCTCGAGCCAGCATTAAATCGGTCAGTAAAGTATTCGTGTAAGAGGTCAAACGTTCATTCTTTATGAATTGATTTAGGTTAGGCACAGCAATTGCCATCACAATTCCAGCAATGGTAACGGTGAACATGAGTTCAATTAATGTAAGGCCATGTTGTTGATTCAATTTCATACTATGAATCCTAGTGATATGAATAGGAAATGCATCCGTCTGTAGATAGAGTTCTTTTTTGTAGGGATAAACGGTATCGGCTTAGTTTTTATTGTGATTACCATCACATAGAGCATAGTCCTTTTCCGCGAGAGAGCGAGGCTTTTTTAACATGATTTCACTCAATAAGCGAGCGGAAGCAGGGGCCATAACCAAGCCATTACGATAGTGCCCGCTGTTGATGAAAAGGTTCCCGAGTTGAGGGTGTTCACCGATACAAGGAATTCCCTTTGTAGAGCCGGGTCTTAAACCAGCCCAATGATGTTCAATTTCCAAGGTGTTCAGTGCAGGGATGGTGCGAATCGCGTAATCGAGTAGCTCTTTTTTGACCCCTGGATCGGTATCTTTTTCGAATCCACAATCCTCGTTAGTACTGCCTATTAATATCCGCCCATCTTTGCGCGGAATGATATAGCGATCTTCGGACAAGGTAATATGTTTCACCAGTCCTGGTGGTCCTTTGAGTAGCAGCATCTGACCCTTGATGGGTTTGATCCCAGTGTCGATGCCAGTCTGTTTCAAGAGGGATGATGTCCACGCCCCGCAAGATACGACATAAGCATCGGCCTGATAGCTTGATTCGTGGGTCCGTATTTCAGTGACCTTGCCGGCTTCACTAATGATGTCAGTGACTGCCTGGTTTTCGATCAGTGTTATGTTAGTGTTTTGGACGAAGGCTTTAGCTAGTGCTACCAGGCGGGGATTGCGCACCTGGTGAACCAGCGGAAACCAGAAACCCTGTTGGTATTGGTCATTAATTTGAGGCTCCAGTTGTTGTATCTCAACCGCATCGACGGTTTGCATCTGGATATCATATTTTGCTGCCCAAGCTTGTGGATTTTCATTTGGGTAATCGCCCAATACGAGCATGCCACTGGGGAGGTATTCTGCATCCAGTCCAGTGGCTTGTTGCATGTGTTGGATCAATGCGGGATACAACTCCTGGCTGAGTTTGGCAAGGCGCGTCACTGCGTCGGGGTAGCGCCAGGGATAAAGCGGTGAAATGATGCCGCCTCCGGCCCAGGATGATTCCTGCCCAAATTGTTGACGATCAATCAGCGTGACTTTTACACCTGACTTATCCAATTCGTATGCCGATAGCAGGCCGATGATGCCGCCACCCACGATGATTACAGAGTTCATTTAGAGACAACAGGGAAAAGATGGAATTCAACAATCACATGATAATGCTTTTGGTGTAAAATCGCACACCGCTTTATAGGAGTTCAATAATGCAGGTGTTGATTAATGGCGAAAGCCATCAGTTTGATAACGACATGACTATTTCCGCGTTACTGCAACAGTCTGGCCTGGCGGGTAAACGCGTTGCAGTTGAAGTGAATGAGACCATAGTACCGAAAAGCCAGCATGCAGAAACCCGAGTTTCGGAAGGCGACAAGATAGAAATTATTCATGCCATCGGGGGTGGTTAGTGATGTCAAATAAAGATGAATTAGTCATTGCGGGTAAAACCTATCAGTCACGTTTACTGGTGGGTTCTGGAAAATACAAGGACCTTGAAGAAACCCGGCTCGCGACTGAAGCCAGTGAAGCGGAAATTATCACGGTCGCTATTCGTCGCACCAATATTGGACAGAATGCTAATGAGCCCAATCTGTTGGATGTAGTGCCCCCGGAAAAATATACGATTCTGCCGAATACGGCGGGTTGTTTTAATGCAAAGGATGCGGTTCGCACGTGTCAGTTGGCGCGGGAATTACTGGATGGACATAATCTGGTCAAACTTGAAGTACTGGCAGACCAAAAAACCTTGTTCCCGCATATTCTAGAGACACTCAAGGCAACTGAGACCCTGGTCGCCGAGGGTTTTGACATCATGGTGTATACCAATGATGATCCAATCATTGCCAAGCAACTCGAAGATATGGGTTGCGTCGCGGTGATGCCGCTTGCAGCGCCGATTGGTTCTGGTCTAGGTATCCGTAATCCCTATAACATTCTGGAAATCATTGAGAATGCCACAGTCCCGATTATCGTCGATGCGGGTGTCGGTACAGCATCTGATGCGGCAATCGCCATGGAGCTTGGATGTGATGGTGTACTCATGAATACGGCCATAGCCGCAGCACAAGATCCTGTATTGATGGCTTCGGCGATGAAGAAAGGTATTCAAGCGGGACGTGAGGCTTTTCTTGCAGGTCGAATGCCAAAGAAACGGTATGCTTCCGCTTCCTCACCCATAGAGGGTTTAATTACCTGATGTCAGAAAAGCCCAATGAGGCCGGGCCGACAGTTTTCAAAAGATCGATCCGCAGTTTTGTTAAACGTACTGGACGCATCACAACTGGGCAACAGCATGCACTGGATCACTATTGGTGTATTCATGGTATCGACTTTAATGCTGACCAAGCTGTAGATCTGGCAAAGCTATTCCCTTCATATCCATGTGTAAAATTGGAGATCGGTTTTGGTAACGGTGAATCCTTGGTCACCATGGCCAGTCAGGATCCAGCGTGTGCTTATTTGGGCGTCGAGGTACATGAGCCTGGAGTGGGCCATTGTTTAAAATTGATTCATGACCGGGATATCAATAATCTTAAATTGTTCAGGCATGATGCCATTGATGTAATGGAATATATGTTACCGCCCAATTGTTTAGATCGCGTTTTTTTGTTTTTCCCCGACCCATGGCATAAAAAAAAGCACCATAAGCGCCGCATTGTGAACCTGCATTTTCGAGATCTCTTAATCAAGGTCATGAAACCAGGAGCCGTTTTACACATGGCCACGGATTGGCAAGATTATGCTGAGCATATGCTTGATGATTTAAGTGGAGATCAACGCTTTGAAAACCTGGCCAGTGACCATGGTTACTCGCAAAAGCCCGACTATCGTCCTATGACCAAGTTCGAACAACGGGGACAAAAACTGGGTCATGGAGTGTGGGATCTTCTCTTCAGAAAAAAGCAGTAATCCTCAACAGTAAGGGGATGATTAAGTAGCTAAATGGATTGGGTTCTGAGTAATTGGATAAAAACTTCGGCTACGGGATTGTTGATACTCGAACTGTTGCGTGCAATCCACAAGGTGGATTTAATTTTTAACGAATTCACCCTGATGTGGCGCAAAAAACCTTTATTAAGTGCGTTGGCAACAGTAAACCGAGGTAAAAAACTCATGTGTCTTCCACGGTTTAACATTTCGATGATCGTGTCATTGGATCCTACTTCGAGGTTGTGAGGTAAATTTTCAATACCAGCCTCTTTTAATTTTTGATCTAGCAGGATTCTGCTCGAGGATTGAGGCTCGCGTAATACAAAGGTGATCTGCTTCAATTGTTCCAGAGAAATCGTTGTTTTATTGCTCCAGTCATGCATCGGAGCGCAAACCAGGATCAATTCGTCTTCAAGCCATTTCTGTACCAGGATATCTGGATGATCAGGCGCTTTTTCCAATAATGCTACATCCGACAACCCCGTCGCAATCCGGGTTTGTATCCGCCTTGAGTAACCCATTCGACTTTTAATGCGAAACTCTGGGTAGCGTTCATTAAAATTCGACAATATTTCCGGTAATAAGGGTTCACCGATAGAAGGCGTGACTTCCAGGCTGAGGCTATTGAGACCAGCATTCAGATTTTTCAAATCTTCAGCCAGGGATTCCTGGTAATCCAGTGACAAACGTGCATAGGCATAAACCCGCTCTCCAGCGGGTGTCAGTTCCAATTTGCGTCCTTTGCGTTGCATTAACGTGAAACCATAGCACTCTTCAAGTGAACGTAAGCGCTTGGTCACCGCGGGTTGACCAATGTTGAGACTTTTGCCCGCTTGTTCCACTCCACCCAGCTCTACGATAGCGCGTAGCGTGGCTAAACCTTTCATATCCGGTAAATTTTTATATTCCATATCGGAATATTAAAGTATTCCAAATCATTTGAATACTTTTATCTTAAGTCCTAATATACAAGGTCTGTATGTGACGTTAATATCGGCTCGTCACCTCAATACATTCCTAATCTGGAATGTAAAGCCATTATTTATATCCGTACCCTGTGGCCCATCCTACAGGGTCTATTACTTTTTTTGTGTGAGGTTAACTCATGAATGCAACACCTCCCTTGACGGATTCTTCCATGGAAGAGGAAGATCGTTTTTTCCTGGCGGGCTTTTCAGTCAAGCAGATTATTGCTGCATTTATATTTGCAGGTGTTGCTGTTTATCTGGCTTTGCTGGTGCCCACGACGGAAATTGCCTGGGTCACGGCCATTCTAATGCTGACCATTTACCTGTTTGCATTCGAAGTCGTGGACGTTGATGTCGCTGCAGTATTTGTCATGGTGCTATTGGGGTTAACCTCATTACTCGCGCCTTTCATGGGTATTCAGCAAGGCCTGGTGGATACGAGCCATTTATTTGATGGATTTGCCTCGAATGCGGTAATGTCCATAATCGCGGTAATGATAATAGGGGCCGGTTTGGATAAAACCGGGTTGATGAGTAAGGTGGCCTCCTTCATCTTAAAAATTGGTGGCACAACCGAGAGTCGGATCATTCCTATTATTTCCGGAACTGTCGGCATTATTTCATCATTTATGCAAAATGTAGGTGCGGCAGCGCTTTTTCTTCCTGTGGTCAGTCGAATTTCATCGCGTTCTGGTCTACCCATGTCTCGTCTGCTCATGCCCATGGGATTCACCGCGATTTTAGGCGGCACGGTCACCATGGTGGGGTCCAGTCCGCTTATTCTGTTAAACGACCTGATCCTGACATCAAACAAAGCTTTACCGGCTGAGCAACAAATGGAAACCTGGGGCCTGTTTTCAGTCACCCCTGTGGGTTTGGCCCTGATTGCCACGGGTATCATTTATTTTGTACTCGCGGGGCGATTTGTATTACCCGCGAAAAAAACCGAAATTAAATCATCCGATCCCATGCAGTATTTCAAGGAAATATATAACCTGGATTATGCCTTATATGAAATCGTGGTTCCGGAAGACAGTGAACTGATCGGTAAGAAACTTGATGATGTTGAAACTCGATATCGAGTACGAATTATTGCCAACAAGTTAGCGGGTCAGTCGGGTCAAGTAGGACCAGGTACGCTTGCGCGAGATACCGAATTTCAATCCAACATGGTTTTGGGAATTGTGGCAGCACCGGGTCACCTGGAGCATTTTGTTAAAAAATATGGATTGATCAAGCGGGACTCGCTGAGAACATTTATGGATGCGTTGTCACGCAATACTGCCGGTATGGCCGAGGTCGTTATACCACCAGGCTCCAATTTAATTGGCAAATCCGCACGTGACGTCTGGATGCGTAAAACCTATGGCATGGCTTTAGTCAGTCTGCATCGTAATGAAGAGACTTTTCGTGAAGGTGATGATATTCGAAACATGCCATTCAAGGCCGGCGACACCTTGGTAGTGCATACCCCCTGGTTGGCACTGGAGCGGATTTCCAATGATCGTAATTTCGTCGTAGTAACGACAGAATATCCCCAGGCAGAAAAATTACGTCCTGAAAAACTTAAATGGGCCGGCCTGTTCTTTGCCTTGGCCTTGGGATTGGTTCTATTTTCAGATTTACGTCTTTCCATTGCCTTGTTAACCGGCGCTATTGGTATGATCCTCTCCGGAGTTTTGAAGATTGATGAAGCCTATGAAGCGGTCAGCTGGAAGACGGTATTTCTGCTGGCCTCATTAATCCCACTGGGATTAGCCGTAGAAACCAGCGGAACGGCTAAATGGATCGCAGAGCAATTATTGATGGTGGTTGGCGGTGCTCCAGGCTGGGTCATACAGTCCGCGGTGGCAGTGTTGGCAACCTTTTTCACGTTGGTAATGTCCAATGTGGGTGCAACGGTCTTGCTGGTTCCCCTGGCAGTCAATATTGCTATTGGTGTCGATGCAAATCCTGCGGTTTATGCATTAACAGTGGCCATAGCGACATCTAATTCATTTCTGATTCCCACTCACCAGGTCAATGCCTTGATCATG
>JASJBW010000031.1 GCA_030066315.1 Gammaproteobacteria bacterium | reverse complement strand
CCAGGGAGATGATACTGATTCTCTATATGTCATCATCGAGGGTAAGGTGGATGTTTTCCTGCAAAATGATAAAGGTAAAGAAATCATCATCAACACCCTGTCGGAATGTGATACCTTTGGTGAGCTGGCCCCACTGGGTGGTATTCCTCGCCAGGCCAGTATTATCACGACAGAGAACTCACTGATGGCAGTGATTTCAAGACAGGTGTTCATGGACACCCTGTTGACCAAACCTACCATTAGTATGCGCATTATTGATCGCTTGATTGGTCTGATACAGGATCTCACTGAAGAAGTCAGTAGCCTGGCACTGGAAGATGTTTATAACCGGGTGGTTCGAGTTTTATACAAGCACTCAGAAGAAATTGGCAATAAACTGGTTACTGAGAAATTGACCCAGCAGGATATTGCATTGCGGGTGGGAGCCACGCGAGAAATGGTACATAGAATCCTCAAGGAATTAAAAACCGGGGGGTACATTTCCATTCAGGGTAAACATATCACCATAGAAAAAAAACTACCTCCCGGTTGGTAATTAAAACCGGTTACCTTTTTTCGGCCTGGGGCAGAGCCTTTAAGGCCGCCGCAGTTTCTGCCAAATCATTTGTATTTTTTTCCTTTCAGCAAGGCTGGTTAGATCATTGAATGATGCTAAAATACCCCAAATTTTTTTGAGGGTCATCAATGGCAGGTCACAGTAAATGGGCGAATATCCAACATCGAAAAAAAGCCCAGGATGCTAAACGAGGAAAACTATTTACCCGTCTTATTCGTGAGATCATGGTGGCGGCCAAGGCAGGGGGATCGGATTTAAATGCTAATCCCAGTTTACGTGGTGCTGTAGATAAGGCCAAAGCTCAGTCCGTACCTAAAGATGCTATTGAAAGAGCCATTAAGCGAGGGGCGGGAGAGCTGGATGGATCTGATTATGAAGAAATCCGATATGAAGGATACGGCCCCGCCGGCATTGCTATTATTGTTGATTGCCTCACCGATAACCGCAATCGCACTGTGGCCGAAGTCCGTCACGCGTTCACCAAGGCAGGTGGAAACCTGGGTCAGGACGGTTCGGTAGCCTTCATGTTTTCCAGTCTCGGGGTTTTGACTTATGCGCCCGATAGTGATGAAGATGCCATTATGGAGGCCGCATTGGAAGCTGGAGCCGATGATGTGGTGACAGAAGAGGATGGTTTAATTGAAGTACTGACGGCTCCCGAAGAATATATCAAGATTAAGGAGGCGATGTCTGCAGCGGGTCTTGAACCCGATGAATCAGAATTAACCATGCGCGCGGCCAATAATTCCGAATTGAATGTCGATGATGCTGAGAAGGTCATGCGTTTGATTGATGCTTTAGAGGAACTGGATGATGTACAGGAAGTTTTTTCTAATGCCGACTTTCCCGAGGAAGTCCTGCAATGATGCGTTACGGGGATGAATACCAACAACCAAGGGATCAAAGGGTCGTATGATTATTCTGGGTATAGATCCCGGGTCCCGAATCACCGGATACGGTTTAATCCGCAACCTGTCCAACAAAATAGAATATTTACACAGTGGTTATATCCGGGTTGAGGGCAAACAGCTGCCCGAAAGGTTAGGAGTCATTTTCAGTCAACTGAGTGATCTTATTCAGCAACATCAACCAGAACACATGAGCATAGAAAGTGTTTTCATGCATAAAAATGCCGACAGCGCACTGAAGCTAGGGCAAGCACGTGGTGCGGCCATCTGTGCGGGACATTATGCAGGCCTGGAAGTATTCGAATATGCGCCCCGAGAAATAAAACTCACGGTCGTTGGGCAAGGTGGTGCAGAGAAAGAGCAAGTGCAACACATGGTGAAACGGTTGTTATCGATTAGAGAAGATTTACAAAGTGATGAAGCAGATGGTCTCGCCATCGCAATCTGTCATGCGCAACATCAAGCGATTCAACATAAAACAGGCATACCGGTTAAATCTTTCACTCGCAGGAGATCTTTGCGGCGATGATAGGACGTTTGAACGGTAAGCTAGCGATTAAAAAAGCGCCGCAGATTCTGATTGATTGCCAGGGAGTGGGTTATGAGGTTGATGTTTCGATGTCTACCTTTTATCAGCTGCCCAGTGAAGGGGAGATGGTATCGCTGTGGACGCATTTATTAATCAAAGATGATCAGCATGCCCTGATTGGATTTTACACAGATCAGGAAAGAAGCCTGTTTCGTCAATTAATCAAAATCAGTGGGGTCGGGCCTAAAATGGCGCTGACCATTCTTTCAGGCATTTCTGAACCAGACTTTGTATTGTGTGTCCAATCTAGTGATGTTACTACTTTGACCCGTTTACCCGGTGTGGGTAAAAAAACGGCCGAACGCCTGATCATGGAAATGAAAGATAAGCTGGAAACGCTATCAGGAGACAGCCTTTCAGCTGAACTGGGCAATACTCCGGCGGCAGTACATCACTCAGCTGTTGATGAAGCGATCGAAGCTCTGATCGCCCTGGGTTATAAGCCGGCTGATGCCAGTAAAATGATAAAATCAGCCGCACAAGGTGCAGATTCATCTTCTTCTGAAAATTTGATCAAGCTGGCCCTGCAAAATGCCATTCACTAGGTAATGTCCTTTATGGAAGAAAAAAGACTCATTGATGCCAGCGTTGAATCCGACGAAGAGATTCAGGAAAGGGCGTTACGGCCCAAACGCCTTGCGGAATACGAGGGACAGCCTCAGGTGAGTGAACAGATGGAAATCTTTATTTCCGCCGCCCGGAAAAGGCAGGAAGCCCTGGATCACGTATTGATATTCGGACCTCCTGGCCTGGGCAAAACCACTTTATCACATATTATTGCCAACGAAATGGGCGTTAATCTACGCCAGACATCAGGTCCCGTATTGGAAAAACCCGGCGACCTGGCGGCTTTGTTAACCAACCTGGAGCCCAATGATGTACTTTTCATCGATGAAATTCACCGTTTAAGTCCAGTGGTTGAAGAAATCCTGTATCCAGCCATGGAGGATTACCAGCTCGATATCATGATTGGCGAAGGTCCTGCGGCACGTTCCATCAAACTTGACTTGCCGCCTTTTACCCTGGTAGGTGCAACAACCCGTGCAGGTTTACTAACCTCACCCTTGCGCGATCGCTTTGGCATTGTGCAAAGGCTTGAGTTTTACAATGTAAAAGATTTATCGCATATCGTTAAACGCTCGGCTGGGCTCCTCAAAATCCGGGTTGATGATGACGGTGCGCAAGAAGTGGCCACGCGTTCACGGGGTACGCCCCGTATTGCCAATCGGTTGTTGCGGCGGGCTCGTGATTACGCCGAGGTTAAAGCGGATGGTCTGATTAACAAAACCATCGCTGTCGATGCTTTAAACATGCTGAAGGTCGACCAATGCGGCCTGGACCACATGGATCGGCGTTTAATCTTGTCCATGATTGAAAAGTTCGATGGAGGCCCCGTGGGTGTTGAGAGCTTGTCTGCGGCTATAGGTGAAGAGCGCGGAACCATTGAGGACGTGATAGAACCCTTCCTGATTCAACAGGGTTTCATGATGCGTACCCCACGGGGCCGCATGGTGACTTCCAGGGCCTATACACACTTTGGATTTAAGCAGAAAGCGGAATCCTCTAACGGCGAATTGTTTTAATATGACGGCTGCGTCTGAATTTTCCTGCCGGGTTTACTTTGAAGATACCGACGCTGGAGGTGTTGTTTACAATGCCAATTACCTGAAATTTTATGAACGTGCCCGCACGGAATTTTTACGGGCATTGGGATTTGAGCAGGATGATCTCCTCGAACAGCGTATTGTTTTTGTAGTGAGAAATATTACGGTTGATTTTATACAAGCGGCGCGTTTCAATGAGGTCTTACTGGTGAGGACCAGTATCGGTCAGTTAAAAAAAGCAAGTCTGGTTTTTGATCAACACATCTATACCCAGAGAAATGATCAGGAGCTGCTGTTAAATTCCGCACAAGTCAAAGTCGTCTGTGTGACTGCCGATGAATTTAAACCGACGGCTATTCCTAAGAAAATTTACGAATGTTTAACCCCGATCTAAAGCTTGATCCGTTTATTTATAAATGAGTCAGTTGAGTGATTCATAGTGTAATCTAGGTTTATAAAAACATGAATGAAATGTCCTTTTTCCACCTGGTGGTCAATGCCAGTTTACCGGTTCAGATCGTTATGCTGATTCTGTTGTTGGCCTCCGTGTTTTCCTGGGCCATGATTTATATCAAGTGGGGCTTTCTTAAACAAAACCGGTTGGAGGCGACTACATTTGAAGGGCGGTTCTGGTCGGGTATCAATCTCAGTGACCTGTTCAGTCAATTATCCACCCGCCAGGAAAAACGTTATGGAATGGAAGCCATATTTGAAAATGGCTTTAGAGAGTTTGCCCGGGCACGTAAAGCTGAGCTAGAAAACGTTGATGTCATTACGGCTTCACATCGATCTATGAAAGTTTCTATGTCTCGTGAAATTGATATGCTGGAAAACAATCTATCCTTTCTCGCCACGGTTGGTTCCGTCAGTCCTTACATCGGTCTGTTTGGAACCGTTTGGGGTATCATGGATTCTTTTCGTGCCCTGGCTGGAGTGCAACAGGCCACATTGGCCATGGTTGCCCCGGGTATTTCAGAAGCATTAATTGCAACGGCCATGGGTTTGCTGGCAGCCATCCCCGCGGTTATTGCCTACAACAACTTTGCCACCGAAATAGACCAGCTGGTGATTCGCTACGAAAATTTCATGGAAGAATTTACCGGAATTTTGCAGCGCCAGATTCAAACGCCCGCAAGCTGAGCGCTGATTTATGTCCAGAGCCAATCAAAAAAGGCGAGCCATGGCGGAGATCAATGTTGTTCCGTACATTGACGTCATGCTGGTGCTACTGATTATCTTCATGGTAACGGCGCCCTTGTTAAAACAGGGTGTTGATGTGGATTTGCCCGATGCTCCGGCCAAGGTGCTCGATGTGAACAGTCCGGAGCCCGTCGTCATCAGTGTCGATAAAGAAGGACGCTATTTTTTAAACACCTCTGCTACGCCGGATACTGCATTGGATAGTGCGACATTGGTCGATCAAGTCAAAAAAGCATTGAGTCAAAAAAAGAACCGCCCCGTAATGCTTAGGGGCGACAAGAATGGTCCCTATCAGAATGTCGTTACTGCATTGGTATTACTTCAACAGGCTGACATCAATTCGGTCGGCCTGGTCACGGAACCGGGGGATGATGGTTAGTGATCGAAACGATCAAACAGCAACCCAAGGCGCTAATATATTCTGTCGTTCTTCATCTCGTCGTCATTGGTTTCACCCTGTTTGAGTTCAGTGGCACTCCGGTTAAACCGGTCGTCAGTAAAAAAGGATTGGTTGATGAAACGATCCAGGCTGAGGTTATTGATAAAAAACAGCTGGATAAACGTGAGCAGGTCAAGAAAAAACAACAAGAGGCGGAAAAAAAGAAACAGGAACAAGCACGTTTAAAAGAGGCCGCCCAAAAACGTGCTGCTGAGATCAAGAAAAAGAAAGAAGCTGAACAACGTCGTAAACAGCAAGAAGCGAAAAAGAAGGCAGAGCAAGAGAAAAAACGTAAACTGGCCGCTGAAAAGAAAAAGAAACAAGAGGCGGAAGCCAAACGAAAAAAGGCTGAAGCTGAACGTAAGAAAAAAGAAGAAGCCAAGCGTAAAGCAGAGGCAGAAAAGAAACGTAAAGCAGAAGAAGCGCGGCTGAAAGCTGAAGCTGAAAAGAAACGCCAGGAAGAGGCCCGAAAAAAAGCAGAACGAGATGCGCGATTAAAAGCCGAGGCCGAACAACGTCGAAAAGAAGCGGAACTAAAAGCGCAAATTGCTGCCGAAGAAAGGCAACGTGATTTAGATAATAAAAGAAATAAATACTACAGCCTGATCCGTGAAAAAATTTCACGTAATTGGAGACAGCCTGCCAATGCGGGCAATAAACCGTTATGCGAGGTTCAGGTTATACAGGGTCCAGGTGGCGTTATTCTTGATGTGACTTTTGGTAATTGTCCCGGTACGCGAGAGTATCGTTTATCCGTTGAAGCCGCAGTATTAAAGTCCGATCCATTACCACAACCCGAAGATCCTGAATTGTTTGAACGGAATATCGTCTTGAAATTTAAACCCAAAGAATAAGTATGAAAAAGAAAATTGTTATCTTTTGCTTGTTGATGTCATTATTCATAACGCGATCTCTGCATGCAGTCATTACCATTGAAATCACAGAGGGAGTGGAAGGTGCGATTCCAATGGCTGTGGTGCCCTTTGATACTCAAAATATTCCCGTCAAGCTCAACACGGACCTGGCTGAAATCATTACCAATAATCTGAATCGCAGTGGTATTTTTAAAGTCATGGGTCGTGAACGTTATCCGTCACAACCTCATTACAGCAAGGATGTGAGTTATTCACAATGGCGTGGCATCGGTCAGGAATATCTTGTAGTCGGTCGTATAAATGCCAAATCAGCAGGTCTACTGGATGTACAATTTCAACTACTCGATGTCCTCAAACAAAAACAAATTCTGGGTTACAGTTTCCCCGTTCGACTTCGCAACCTGCGGGCCACAGCGCACGAGATCAGTGACCTGATCTATGAAAAAATAACCGGGGTACGCGGTGCTTTCAATACTCGTATTGCTTATATCAGTGCGCAAACCGATAAAGCGCGTAAATATGTCTTACAGGTCGCGGATACCGATGGTTATAATCCGCAAACGGTCCTCGAATCTGACGAACCTCTGATGTCACCCAGTTGGTCTCCGGATGGCCAGTCGCTGGCTTATGTGTCCTTTGAAAATGATCGTCCTGAAATATTTGTCCAACACCTTGCATCAGCGAAGCGCAGTAAGATCTCCGGTTTTAAGGGTATTAATGGGGCGCCCAGTTGGTCTCCCGACGGGAAAAAAATTGCGTTGGTATTATCCAAGGATCGTAGTCCCGATATCTATGTGATGACAGTGGCGACCAAGAAACTGACACGACTCACCCGGCATCGTTCGATAGATACGGAGCCCGTGTGGGCTGCTGATGGACGTTCCATTATTTTCACTTCAGATCGCAGTGGAAAACCCCAGCTCTATGAAGTCATGGCTTCCGGTGGTCAGCCCAAGCGCATTACCTTTGAAGGTAATTATAATTCAGCAGCCGACCTTTCCCCGGATGGAAAGAATATTGTGATGGTTTATGGCGACCAGGGTCGTTACCAGATCGCTCAGCTGGAACGGGAATCCGGTAACTTGCTCATGCTAACTGAAAATAATCTGGACGAATCTCCATCGTTTTCACCCAATGGCCGTATGGTCTTATATGCCTCTACACAAGGCAACAAAGGAGTGTTGTATATGGTTTCGCTGGATGGTCGGACCAAGCATAAACTGTCGGACCAAAGTGGCGACATCCGCGAACCCGTGTGGGGACCTTACAAACAAACCCGTTAACAATTCAGAGATTAATTTTTATTGAGAGGAACTTGAAATGACAAGATATTTAACTGCAATAACTTTAAGCGCTCTTTTACTGGCCGGCTGTGCCAGCCAGGACGAAGCCATCGATAACCAGACTGATCAGGATAGTATGGCTGATCAAATGGGTGACGGTTCACCGACGCCGATTGCAGGCACAGAAGCTGAAACCAGCGCCTTCCAGGAAGAGACTTTAACAGCACAGCAAATGCTGGAAGAGGCAGACAGCCCATTAGCTTCACGGGTTATTTATTTTGAATATGACAGCGCCAAGGTAAATGATGAATCCCTGGCCTTATTGGAGGCCCATGGTAATTTCATTTCGGGTAATGGTAACGTTTTTGTTCGATTGGAAGGTCATGCAGATGAGAGGGGATCGCGTGAATATAATATCGCTTTGGGTGATCGCCGTGCACAGTCGGTACGTCGTATCCTGTTATTCCAGGGTTCATCAACCGACCAGGTTGATACCATTAGTTATGGAGAGGAACAACCCGCTGCATTAGGCCATGATGAGTCTGCCTGGTCTCAGAATCGTCGGGTTGAGCTGGTTTACGAAGTCCGTTAATGTCCCAAGCGCTTATGGAGCCATTCATGATTAAACATAGTATGAAATATTTTCAGACCGTGCTTCTCGGTATGGCTCTGGCCATCTCTTTAACGGCCAATGCTGCCACCAAGAACAACAAGCAGTTAACGGAGGATCTGGATCGATTACAGCAAAATATGACCAAGGTTCAGCAGGACATGCAGCGCCTGCAACGGTTACTGGACAATCGAGCCATGCTGGAACTGTTTCAACGCATGGATGAGTTGACCGATGAAGTGAGTCAGTTACGTGGATTACTGGAACAGCAAAACTATGATCTGGCCGGTCTCAAAAAGCGGCAACGTGAATTGTACCTGGATATTGACAGGCGCTTACGTGAGTTAGAAATCACGTCGAGCCAGGCACCGGTGACAGCGCCCCCCATGGCGCCGGTTATTCCGCCTGCCGCCGCAACTGTGCAAAATAAGCCGTCTACCGAACCTGCAGTTACACCCGAGGTGGCTCAGAAACCTGCTCCTGTCATGACGGCACCGGCTTCTCCAAAACCTGCCACCATTCCATCCAGTAAAAAATCCAACGTGCCGGTTAGTGAGGAGAGAGCCGCGTATCAAAAGGCATTTGATATGTTGAAGGAAGGACGTTACAAAATGGCGAATACTGCTTTCAAATCTTTTTTATCACAGTTTCCTCAAAGTAGTTACGCCGGAAATGCACAATATTGGCTGGGTGAATCCAATTATGTGACGCGGCAATTTGATCAGGCCGTCAAAGAGTTTCAGGCAGTCATGAATAATTATCCCCGCAGCAATAAGGTACCCGATGCCATGTTGAAACTGGGATACACCTATTATGAATTGCGCCAGTTTGATCAGGCCAAGACGATTTTGACCCAACTGCAGAAACGCTATTCAGCCACCACTGCGGCACGCCTGGCAGGTAAACGTTTAAACCGCATGAAAAAAGAAGGTCAGTAGCTTTTTTCCTGGTGCCGACGGATCCATCAGGTCCGTCGGTATGATCTCTATATTCTAATCCGATGAAAATCCCAATACGGTTTTTACCGTGCGTATTATTGTTGTTTTCTTGCCAAGGCAGTGATGCCCCGAATGGAGCGTCGACCGGTTCTATTCTGAGTGCAGCAGAGCAGGGTGATTTACAGCAGTTGAATCACTACCTGATGGGGCAGCAGTTGGTTAACCTGCGAGATGCTTGTTGGTTTACGCCGCTGATGAAAGCGGCTTTGAATGGACATCTTGAAGCCGTAAAAAAACTGGTTGAAAAGGGTGCAGAGATTGATCTGATGGATAAGGGGGGCTATACCGCCATGATGTTGGCGGCGTCGAATAATTTTCACGACATCGTGGATTATCTGCTGCAACAGGGCGCAGATGTCAATCATACCGAGCACACGCATGGTTGGACTGCTTTGATTTGGGCAGCCAAACGAGGTCATGTTGATACCGTCACAATTTTGCTCAAACATCAGCCCAACCTTGAAATCCAGGATGGCGCGGAGAAAACTGCATTGGATCATGCACAAGAGATGCAATTCGAAGAAGTCATCGCATTACTAGAGTAGGCCGTGAAGTGACCCCAAGCATCGATTCGGTTATGATAAACGCCAATAAATATAATAATTACGGGAGGTAATCATGCTTTTTGAGTCCTTTATCAGTGCCCAGTCCCTGCTGCTTTGGTCGGCTTTCATTCTTGCTTTTATCCTTGGTGCAGTGGTTAATAAAACCAATTTTTGCACCATGGGCGCAGTTTCCGACATGGTTAACATGGGAGACTATGCTCGCTTTCGTGCCTGGTTGCTGGCGATTTCTATCGCTATTGTCGGTGTCGTGATTCTTGAGGGTATGGGCCAGATTTCACTCGACACCACATTTCCACCTTACCGTGAAACCCAAATTATCTGGCTGGAAAATATTCTGGGAGGCCTCCTGTTTGGTATCGGCATGACACTGGCCAGTGGCTGTGGCAATAAAACACTGGTTCGAGTGGGGGGCGGTAATATCAAATCCCTGGTCGTTTTCGGTATTATCGGTTTGGTCGCTTTTTATATGAATAATCCTTTTCCGGGTTCCGATAAAACCCTCTATAGTGAATTGTTTTACAGCTGGGTGAGTCCTGCGGCCATCAACCTGGATAGCTTGTCAGATCTGGGTTCAAT
>JASJBW010000165.1 GCA_030066315.1 Gammaproteobacteria bacterium | reverse complement strand
CGCGCATCGAGACGTTGTAAATGTAACAAGGGGGATGCAGATTTATCCAGCTGTTCCAATTGATGCTGCGCGAAATACCCTACCTTGAGATCCTTGGTGCGTTCTATTTTTCCTGCCCTCGGTTTAATTTCATCAGCAATCAGTTTTATCAGTGTTGACTTGCCCGCACCGTTCAATCCCAACAAACCGATACGCTCACCGGGTAATAACGACAGATTGATATCCTCCAAGACGGTGACCTGATCATAGCCTGCACTCACACCATCAATACGCATGAGAAATCCGGGTAAGACTTCAGGCTCAGCAAATTCAAATGAAAACGGGGAATCCACATGGGCCGGTGTAATCAATGCCATTTTTTCCAGGGCTTTGATCCGACTTTGAGCCTGTTTGGCCTTGGTCGCCTTGGCCTTGAAACGATCTATAAAAGCCTGCATGTGTTGAATGGATTTTTGCTGCTTTTCATAATTACTTTGCTGTTGTGCAAGCCGTTCTGTACGTAATTTTTCAAAGGCCGAATAATTACCCTTATAAAGGCGAATATGCTGCTGCTCTACATGAGCGATTCTGTTGACGACACTATCCAGAAAATCTCGATCATGGGATATCATCACCAAGGTTCCTGTATACCGTTTTAACCATTGCTCCAACCAGATCACGGCATCTAAATCCAGATGATTGGTCGGCTCATCCAGAAGTAACAGATCAGAACGGCACATTAACGCACGCGCAAGGCTCAACCGCATACGCCACCCACCGGAAAAATCCGACATGGGTCTTTGCAAATCGTCTTCAGAAAAACTCAATCCGGTGAGGAGTTTGGCGGCTCGGCTATAGGCTTGATAACCTTCAATTTCTTCCAAGCGCATGTGACAGTCCGATATGACATGACCGTTGCTTTCTGCTTCGGCCTGCTCCAGCTTGAGTTGCAACTCACGTAACTCGGCATCGCCATCAATCACAAACTCTACTGCAGATTGTGAGAGCGCTTCAATCTCCTGGGCCACGTGGGCCACCACCCAATCTCGGGACAGGATAATCTCACCTTCGTCGGTTTGTAAATTGCCTAAAATGAGCTCCAAAAGGGAAGATTTACCGCTGCCATTGGCTCCGGTTAAACCCACCTTCTGGCCAGCATGGATAGTCAAGCTCACATCGTCAAACAGGAGTAGTGAGCCGCGGCGTAAGGCAACATTTTCAAATTTCAACATGGCGTCCGGTACTCATCCGGTAAAGCGTATGCGCTATGTTAGTGCGTAAATCATGTTATCATTGCGCGTTTTTTAATCCCGGCATAACAATGAATATTGAAAATTATTTTCAATTAGATAATTCCCGGCTCTCTTTTACGCGCCAACAGGCCAGTGATTTCGCAAAAAAAGTGGCGGGGGATTTTAACCCGATTCACGATCCTGATTCCAAACGATTCTGCGTACCCGGTGACTTATTATTTTCCGTCATCATTCATCACTACGGCATTCGTCAGAAAATGATCTTTAATTTTTCCGGCATGGTAAGTGACAACGTTAATTTGTTACTTCCGGAATGCAGTGATGAGAATATGCTCATAGCGGATGAAAACGACAAAAAATACCTGTCCATAGAATGTAGTGGCAGCAAGAGTGACAACGCCCCGCTTATTGACTCCCTCGCCACCCATTATGTCGAGTTTTCCAGCCAGGCTTTTCCTCATATCCTGGTACCTTTGATGTCAGAACACAATGTCATGATCAATCCAGATCGGCCATTGATTATCTATGAGAGTATGAGCTTTGAACTTGAAACGCTGGATATTGACCAGATTCAATTAAACCTGAGCAACAGTGATTTACAGGCAGATGGCAAAAGAGGCAATGTAACGCTCAATTACGATTTAATAAATAATGGCCACAAGGTTGGCCAGGGCTGCAAACGCATGGTCCTCAGTGGCTTAAGGCCTTTTGATAAACAACAAATGGACGACGTAATTGGCTACTATAACGAACGTAAGCAAATGCTGGCCTGACCCGACCCTATCTGGGTCGACTGACTGGCCGGAAATTCTCCGGCCTGCTCGAGGAATTAACCAAGAGGTTTAAGTCAACGAAGCGACCTGTAAATTGAGATCCTTTTTAGGGTATTCAACGGTTACAAGAATAACTCACTGGCTTATCGACAACTTGAGACCTACTTTAACCTAGTCCGAAATATGAACCAGGAAGGTGAGCACTTCTATAGTAAACCAGATGGCAAAAACGCCACTGATGACCAAGAAAACAGAGACCGCTGCTAAATATAACGACCATTTGAAAACATTGTTTATTGCCTGCATGGCAAAGGACCACTCTGAAATAACCTAACGATAAGTTGCAATATCGCACTATTCGATAGGTCTACTCAATGGGATCTGTGTTAAACAATGTAAACTTTTTGGTGCCGAAGATTGACTCTATTGAACCGGGAATACGCTGTACAAAAGGGAACACTGGCGGCAGCTTTACTTATTGATTAAATGCCTTGCACCACGTCGCCAAGCATATCGCGTACCTGACGCGCCACCGATTTCAATTCATCATTATCAATCGCCTGCATTGAAGCCAGAGGATCTATCGCACTGATTTCAATGTTGTTATCCACCTGGCGCAATATCACATTGCAGGGCAACATCGCTCCTACCCGAGGTTCCAGGCCTATGGCTTTATTGGCCATCCCGGGATTACAGGCTCCTAAAATACGATAGCCCGGCATTTCAACATCCAATTTATTTTTCATGGTTGCCTGCACATCAATTTCTGTGAGCACTCCGAATCCATGCTGTGCTAACACTTCACGAACGCGGGATTCAACTTCATCGAGCTGAGTATTTTTCAGGGTACGATCAAGGGTATAACTCATGGTAAGGATCTCCATCTAAGAAAAACATCAATTATAAATGAAGTCTCAATACCGATTTGAATCAACCTTCAAAAACCCCTAAATGAGTAAACCTTGAATTTAAAATATCACCTGTCTTCAGGCTTGATGTGACTGAGGCTGGATGAAAACGCTTTCAATGCTTCCAGACTGTATTTGGTATGAATTCTTCTGTTTGATGCCGGTTGATCTTCAATACTTAAACCTGGCCTTCTCGCCACTTTTGGCCGGATGGGCCTCTGTGAGAAGCCACCACCACAATTGGGACAAACATTTTCCAAGATTTCTTCAACACACTCCCGACAAAAAGTGCATTCATAGGTGCAAATCATTGCCTCAATTGAATCAGGCGGCAAGTCCTTATCACAACACTCGCAATTGGGCCTAATTTCTAACAACAGGATCGTCTCTAATGTGCAACCGTTCTTCGTGATTCTGTTTAAATGCTCACTAAATCATGCGCCAAACGGGTTTGATAAAAAAAGTATTGGTCTCGACATCATGAAAAGTAACGTTATTTTTCTGAACACGAAGCTGATTACCCTCAACGGTAATTTCAGTATATTCAGGAAAGCCAGTGTCCCCGCTGTCAAGAATCAATTGACGTCGCTCATAAAGGGCTAACTTTTCCTTAAGAGAGCGTTTAAGCTCCAGCTCATGAGTTTCGTGCTTTTTTCTTTGCGCTCTGGATTTTAATTGTTTAAACATAACTGAATACCCCAAAACTGATGAATCATGACGATATATTTTTTTTAATGTTTAAATTTGAAGGATGAGACATCAAAACGCTGCTTTAAATTAGATACTTACAATACCCTTATAGAGGGTTTTAGGTAAAAAGTAAATAGAAATTACATAAAATAATGCCCATAAGCTATTGTTTTTATAATAATTAATGTTAGCCATATTTTGAATTAGAGGGTTTATTAGGCGAATGACCCATTTTCTAACAGAAACTTTAAGATTATTGAGTTCAGTTATTACCCTTGATCGTCTCAAAACATGTTGAGCTGATTAAAATTTTTGATATGCAGAGGATCTTATTGTTACTGAATTGTCAGCAGAGTGCTTTCAAGTCCTGAATGTCGAACCCGAGACACGGGTCTGCTTGCGCTTGAACGTGTAGAAATCTGGAGCGCTTTGCAAGGGACATTATCAAATGCAGCGATAGCGAAACAAAGGGTTGCTCAAATTCATCAACGCATGCAACAAAACAAAGGCGATAAACTTCTCGTATTTATTACCCATGACAGTATCCTGCGTGCACTCACTGGACGCATGCTTGCAATGAGGGAGTTTGGGGTCATGTTACCTTCAGCCGCTGACGGTACTTATACCGTAGCGGGTTCACTGTTTATAAAATGAGTAGAATTAAAACAACTACATATCCAGGATTGATAAATCTAAAACTCCATCCTGCATTGGAGGGCACCAAAAATAATTGCCAGTGACAGGGCGGGTGAAACGGAACAAACCATCCTGAATACCATCATCTTTTCCGGCCATACGGTTCATTACCGCTTCAAAGGCATTAAAGCTATGGCCAAAGGCAACGAACATTAAACCGCCTTTTGTGCCCTGGGCCCATGGCATTGAATGACGTAGCATGAAGGCCTCAGGTTCAAAACTTTCTTGGGCACTGCGTTTAACATGTGCCGATTCGGGTGCCTCGTCAAATTCATCGTTATCAGCGATATGGCGTCCGATAATGTCATCTTGTTCCTCAGTTTCCATCATTTCAAAGGTATCAAAGTCATGAACCCATTGCTGAACCGCAACGAAACTTGATCCATCCAAGCCAGGTCCCTGGTTCGACACTATGGCTGCTGTAATGGCATCTTCCCCTGTAGGGTTTTCGGTACCATCCTCGTAACCACTCAGGTCCCGGTTACGGTCAAACTGAAAGGACTCGATACAACTATCCAGGGTGAATCCTGGTGACAGTAACGATTCGATCAGGCGGCTCTGGTGGAACAGTTCACCATTGTCATCACCCCGAAGCCAACACCACAAAGCTGCTGGGGTTGCCGGAATATCCAGGCCGGGCATGGTAATCGGAGTAAAGGTACGCAATCCATTGACCTTGCCGTTTAAGCTCTCAACCAGTGACTGGCCAATACCCACCACTATGTTTTCACCATCAACCAGTTTGAAGAATTCTTGCAGGCAATTTTTTAAGTCATCCAACGAATGGATGCTGAAAATCATGAAGCGCGCAAACCGTGGATTGGATTCGAGAATGCCATTTTGTATGTTGTCCATCATAAGAACCATTGTAATTTTTTTAAGAATATCAATGACAGGATATGCCATCTAGAAAAGTCACCTGAATACAAGTAAACCACTAATGGTAATCAATTCATGATCTTTATAGTGACTGTACCCGAGATCCCAGTCGTGCCTTAATCGTTCAACTTATCATTGTAACATTGACCTTAAACCGAACCTAACTTGACTTAGGGAACTCGGCTGAAAGCACTGAATGGTTCAAAGCGTAATTGAAAAGGGCTGTCTTCATTTGTGAATGATGCATTTATCAACGTGTTCAAAAACTCCAGGCCGGATTATCCGGCCCGGATCATTGTGTCACTCACTTGCTGCGTGATGCTAATTTTCTGCTTATTGATTGCCCGACTAATAAAACCAGCAGCGGCAGCATCAACCAACCACTAAAAGATCCACTGCCACCACTGTGCGTGGGACGATTGGACTTAAACATCGGCTGAGCACTGTCCACTCGATGACTGGTTACCGGTTGTAACTGACGCTTTTGGTGCGCTATCTGTTCATTTTCAAGCCGCTTTTGGTTGTTCCGCTTGATACCCAATTGATCAAACACTTCATCACGTACAACAACCATCGAAGTGTAATCGGTCACTAATCCATACTGGATCGACAAATCCGTAACTGCTTGTTTCAGGTCTGCCTCCTCCCCAAAATCATGGATTTCCTGCATCATGTCTTCGATTTTGGCATAAGCCCACAAGCGTTCAAGCTCTGGATTAAGAATAGCTACGGCCGGAAAGCTGATTTGAGTTGAATACTGTTTGGGCTGACCTGAAATCTTTCCTTTCAGCCGAATATCCGCTAAACCATCACCCCAATAGTGGCCAAAAACAATCAGCTGCTGGCCCCGATATAGGCTACCCATTTTTTTGGGTGATAGATCGGAAGTCCGAATGCCATCAATATCCAATTGAACCCCATGAAGGCTTTCATGTGTGACCTTACTGGTGGCCTCTAGAATTTTACCAACGATATCATCACTGTTGGATACGTTGAGGGCGAAACCATGGGATTCTCGAGTTAATACTTCCAGCATAGGGCGGTTGGTACTATTCCCCATAATAAAGGTGAACAGGCGCACATCTTTTTGGGTAATCAGTTCGATGAATTTACGCTGTCGGGTTTCACCAACATTAGCTACACCATCCGTTACCAGTACAATGCCACTGGTTCGATCCGCATCGATTCGAGACAACCCTTTAACCAGTCCCGCGTAAAGGTTGGTTCCCTGATCCGGTGCTATCTTCAACAACGCATCACTGTAGTATTGGATCTGTTCAGATGTCGCATTCACATATCCAGAAGTCAGTTCCCATGCACTGTCGTTAAACAATACCAAGCGAAATCGATCATTGGGACGCATTTTACCCAACGCACGCTGAACACCGTCCGCCAGGGTAGCGTACTTGCCCTGCATGGAGCCGGAAACATCAAGCACAAATATCCAGTCACTCCCTTCCGTGATGGGTTGCAAATCATCACCGGGTGTCAGGGTCAACATAAATGTTCCTCTCGATGCGCCCTCCGGTTTATAGGTTAAGAGATCAACACTGCCAGGCAACCCTTCTTGATGACGCCAGTAAACGACCAGGTCCTTATCCAGGGTAAACGCCGGTGGTGGGGATGGGTTACCGGAATGCAAACCTTCAAGTTGATCTTTAGACGAGGATGCCAGTTCAACCCGCCAGTCTCCCGTATCACTTTGAATAATCGATGCACCAGGCTGATTTGGCAGGCGCACGGCCTCGACTGGATAAGCCGGTCTCAATTCTAGATTAAATTTAAAATGCTCTTTTACAGTCTCATTAGCCGTCCAGAATGCCAGTTTATGTTCGTCGACCCCTCCCTCTTCCAACGGATAAACATAACGCCCCATACCGGTATCGACATGGGCAGGTTGTATATAGGCAAACCGAATCTTAGTATCCTGCAAAGCGCGTACGGGCGATACCTTGATATCAAAGGTCCTGTATTCATCCTTTTCCATTAATCCTGCATCACGACCGGCGGTTTTCTCAGACTCATAAACTTCCTTAGCTTGCTGCTTCTCCAGCACTTCACCGGTAACCGGTTTACCGTCGATCCAAACGGTGAACTCTGCGACCGAAGCCTTTTCAGGAACCGGGAAGCTATAGATGGCTTCAAGATTTTGTTGATGAGGATTAAGGAAGATTTGTTCAACAGTCGTAATGGCATAACCGTCTTCAATGATTACATTAACCTCGTGATCGAGGATCTCCAGATTTGGGAGCGAACCATCAGCGGGTTTTAGTAATCCGGCTGCCCATACGGAAGCCGGCATAAGAGCCATCACAAGCAGTGATGAGATGACCCATTGATTGATCTTTTTTAAAAGTTTCATTGTCTTCTCCATGTTGCTGTTAGTGCACAGCTAGCATGGCAAAATAGCTATTGATAATAAACTTTTATAAGATATGTATAGATATAGTATCTAATTAGTATATTTTTATAATACCCTTATAGGATGAAGCCATGGCCCAATCTCAAGCTATAATACACACACTCAAGCAAACCTTGAGAAAATCCCGTGTCACCTACGCAGACATCGCCAAGCACTTGGGAATGAGTGAAGCTAATGTCAAACGTCTGTTCTCCAGCCAGTCATTTTCACTACAAAGACTGGAAGCAATCTGTGGTTTGATACAAATGGAATTAAGTGATTTGTTTGAACTGCATGAAGCTGAACGAAAACGCATCATGAACTTAACCGAAGAACAAGAACAGGAATTGGTCAGTGACAGCAAACTCCTTTTAGTGGCAACCAGTGTTCGCAATCACTTGGGATTTGAAGAAATCACAGCACGATACTTCATCAGTGAAACCGAATGTATTCAATGTCTTGCCCGACTTGATCGCCTTAAAATCATTGATTTATTGCCGGGCAATAGGATTC
>JASJBW010000030.1 GCA_030066315.1 Gammaproteobacteria bacterium | reverse complement strand
GAAATCCTGCAAGGTCGTCCCTCCCATTTGAATCGCCTGGGTGAGAATCCGCTTGATGGCCTCTACGAGTTTGCTTAAACGATTCTGGCTGATTTTTCCAGCACGGGTTTTCGGATTGATGCCACTTAAGAATAAACTTTCGCAGGCATAGATGTTACCGATACCGACCACCACATGACTGTTCATGATTAGGTTTTTGATCGGCGTTGTGCGCCCAAAACACATGGCTTGTAAATAATCCACGTTGAAATCGGGACTCAAGGGTTCGGGCCCTAAGGGGCGCAGAAGTTCATGTTGCATGGGATCGTCATCGGTAAACAATAACGCACCAAATCGACGTGGATCACGATATCTCAGGGAGTTGGAGTCATCAAAGCTCACTTGAATGTGTTCATGTTTTACTGGTGTAGTGTTTATCGGCATGATGCGCATACTGCCGGACATGCCCAGATGCCAGATAAGTGTGCCCCGTTCGGTTTGCATTAACAGATATTTTGCCCGGCGTTGCAGTAACTGTATCGTGGCACCTTCAAGTGACTTGACCTGGGCGGGTACTGGCCAGCGCAGTTTCGGCTGACGAATTTCTATTTGTTCAATTTTACGATGAAGAACATGGGGTTCTATGCCACGCCGTGTTGTTTCAACTTCCGGTAACTCGGGCATGATGCTCAACGCTCAGAAATGACAAAGGCCAGTCCGAGGCCCGCCGTCAAGTTGTACTCGTCCTCAACCAATGGACTGTCAGTAATGTCACTGTCAGAAATATCATCATATCGAATGAATCCCCCAAACCAGAGCCTGCCAAACCGACGACTGAAAGTGAAGTCAGCACGCAATCCACTGTAACCTCCTTTAGCCGTAAAAACCGGTCTATCGGGTGTCGCATCCTGGGCATTCACGTTGTAATAATAACCATGATGAGTGTCATCGGCATATAGAGGGCCGGCAGCAAAACGTAATTTCCAGTCCTGCTTACCCGGCGCAGGATGACGCCATGCCAGGCGAGGATGAAAAACTCGGCCTATGGAATCCAAGCCACCATCGATGGTGTAAGCAAATCTCAACGGAATTTCGAGCCAGAGTGAACTCAGTTCACTCTGGTTCAGACGGTATTCCAGAGAAGGGCCTAACTCAAAGGAGGCATCCAGTTCTTCCATACCTTGCCGGGCCTGGTTATCTTCGCTACTGGGTAGAGAGCCGTTACCACTGATGGATAATAAAAGGTTTGGGGTTTTAAATAGCCTTCCTTCAATACCCTCATCCACGCGTAAACGCTCTCCCCGATATTTGATAAATGGGAACGGTACTATCAGGTCCTGGTTTTCAGATGAACCGCGGTAATCGGGCATGGACAAGGCACTGACTCCAATACCCCATTCCAATTTGGCATGCCCGGGCACATGGTCGGCTAAAATCATTGTTGACCAAAATAGGCTGATAGAGAACAGGATCCACAACACCACTCTGGGGCAGCGGTCAGCCATCAGGATTATCCAAGGATAGTAAATCGTAATACTGGTGTTCAGGGAAATGATATTGCAGGTTCAGATCGGGCCGGGCGATGACAATTTCCGGCTGTATGGATAATAAAAAATATTCATAAATCACATGATCCTGAGTACGAGCAGTAATTTTATGTAAAGGGGTCAAACTACTGTCGTAAGCCTTGATACTGCTAGCCTGGGTAGTTTGCCATTCAGTGATCAAGCGTTCTAGTTCTGGCGCCTCGTGTTGAGGCTTACTGGATACCCATTGATTCTGTTCTTTACTAATGAGCCAATCTTTAATTTGCAAAGATTGCAAGGCAACGCTGGAGGGTAGTAGGCGGTTGTCTAGTAAACCATTCAGCCCCTGACTGATAAACGGAAAATGTATATCGTCTACAAGGTAGACTTCGGGTTCGACCAGCAAATAACGCCGGTTTCCAATGCGGTTCGTATCACCAAATATGATCGATTGTTGATTCAAAGTTAGGATGGCTTTTGGAAAGGTAAGGCCCAAAGTAGAGAGATCAATATCTGATCGCGGTAATTTTGATTGGGCTTCCAGGGTGGCCATGGTGGCTAGACGTTCAGATGCAATGTTATTGGCAAACCAGTCAATGGGGCTGACAATGCGCCAACTGCCCTTGGTTTTTTTCAGCTCGATAATCACGTCGGCAGTTTCTATCTTGATCCGGTCAACCTCAGACGGTTGCAGACTGGTAATGGCATTTCCCGGGTCCTGCGGTTGTTCAAGGGGATAATTCATGCCGATCCAGGTGAAAATAATGATCAGAACAAAAAGAAAATAGTTAATTAACCAGCGCCGCGAAAACAATTTTTTACCTCTTCCGTCGAACCAGCCAAATCCTGATACCTGACCCTAGTAATACTAACGGTAATACCAGCAAAAACATAATGGCTATGAAAAGCTGACTGTTAGATGACAGTTGCAAACGGGTATCGACAGCGCCACGTGGGGAGATGGCAATGAGATTGTCATCATGGCTTAACCAGTTGATCATATTCAGGCCTAACGGCAAATTACTGCCATTGCCCAGGTATTGGTTGGACAGAAAATCCGCATCACCAGTCACCACGATTCTCTGGGTCTGTAGTTCCCCATCTTCTTTTTGCAGGCTCCGCGTTAAACTGTATCCTAAATTCAATGGGCCGGCTGTTTCATCCGGGTGGTCGCCCATACTGATTTCACCTTTGAGTTCACCAGTTTCATTCCAGCTTCGGGGTTGTGTAATCATCAGCGGTATGGCTTCCCAATCTGAATTTTCGCCATTAAATTGGATCGCCATCGACCTGGGGAAAAGTGACAGGGCATCGATATCCGTGGTAATAGCATGGCGGGGGTAATCTGCCACCAGGGCAAAGTCCACCCGGGATAAACCCAGTAATTGGGTACTGTGATCAACGATCACTCCGGGGAGAAACTCCAGCTCTAGGTTTTCCGCCAGCATCGGTAAGGCAGGTTGTTCATGAATGTCTGCCAGCCATAAAAGGTTACCACCGGATTGAATATATTGGATGATTAAATCGAGTTCACCCTTGAGTAACTCGGTGGCATTATCCGCAATGACCAAGACATCCGTATTGTCCGGGATGCCAGTCGTTTGCATCAGGTTGGTGGTTTCAATCTGAAAACCTTTTTGACTGAGTCGCGCCGCAAACAACTGGATATCGTGGTTAGCTTCTCCGTATGGATCCCGTTCGCCATGGCCTTCCAGAAATACGATCCAACGATCCCCTTGGCGTTGTAAACGTGCAATGGCATTGGTCACCGTAGATTCTGTAATTTGAAATAAATTTTCGCTACGTCCTTCGACTTCTATCAGGACTTCTCCATCGCGTTGAATATTAAATTCTCGGAGTAAGTCGGGAACCAAGTCGGGATTTAGACTTTCATATTCTATCAGCGGCTGGCTCTCAGAGTAACGTTGGAAAAGAACGTCGAGGGCCTCTTTCAATTCATTTACCGGTGACACAAAGCTGGTGATTTTAACCGGTTTTTCGATACTCTGAAGCAAGCGAAGTGTAGGTTCAGACAGGCTGTTGCGTTGATTTTCCGTCATGTCCACGCTAAAGGTATATTGCGTAGAGAGCCAGGCCAATAAACCAATAAAGCTCAGAAACAGAACAATAAACAGGCCTGATTGTATCTTCAGTTGTAAACGTGTTTTTTTATTCAGTAGCATACAAGTAATGGCTCAATGCTGGAGGCGGTCACTATCTAGTTGACGTATTGTCAGTCCAATAAACAGAATCATAATCAGGAGGTAATAAGCGATATCCGTAGACTTGAAAACACCTTCAAGCAAGGTTTGATGATGTTTCAGTAATGACAGGTAGCTCACCACTCCCTGGCCTTGGCCCAAACTGTCACTAACCCAATCGATAATCCACAACATCAACAGGGCACCGAAAGTGCTTACTGCGGCAATAGTTTGGTTATCGGTGAGGCTGGACAGATACATTCCTATGGCGGCAAAACTACCCAGCAATAACAGCATGGCAATGTAAATGGAAAAAAGCTTTCCAAGATCCAATGCTGTGCCCAGCAATAGTGACAGCGGCATTAACATGAGCAGGCTGGTCAGAATGATGATGAAAAATAGCAAGCCAAGAAATTTGCCCAAAACCAATTGTGAAATAGATATAGGCGCAGAAAAGAGCAAGTTTATTGTTTTATTTTTCTTCTCTTCTGCCAGGATGCGCATCGTTACTAATGGCATGATCATCAACAGAATGATTGCAGCCAGGGAAAAGATGGGGGCAACGATAATATCAGTCACTCCAGGTGTATTTTCCAGTTGTATGAGCTGGGGTTGAAGTATGAAAAAATTTTCGATCTGTGCCAGGAACATGTATCCCAGGATGGCCTGGATCACGGCCAGGATCACCCAGGCCAATGGTGAAAGAAACATGCTTTTAATTTCCTTTCTGGCGATAGTCAGTATCATGCCGCATTCTCCTCTACATCAGCAGGCGTTTCGGCAGTGGTTAACTCCACAAATATTTCCTCAAGGGAAGTATTGTCCGGAATCAGTTCAAATAATCCCCATTGGTTTTGAACCGAGATTTCAACCAGGAACATGGCAAAATCATCCGCTTCAAACTGAATCTGGTAGCGTTGAGGGTCAATACTGGTAACCGTTTTAACACCATCCACATCTTCCAGTGTTTGCTGATTGGGTGGCTGAGTAAACGCCACCGTAAGATGATTACCCTTACCACGCTGGTTCAATTCATCAATACTGGCGTTGTAGATTAATTCACCACGACGGATGATTTGAACCCGATCGCAAGTTGCCTGCACCTCGGGCAGAATATGGGTGGATAGAATGACGCTGCGATTTTGCCCCAGGGATTTGATTAAACTGCGTATTTCCCTGATTTGGATCGGGTCGAGTCCTACGGTAGGTTCATCCAGGATCACCACAGGAGGTTGATGAATAATGGCCTGTGCTATGCCCACGCGTTGTTGAAAACCTTTTGACAGGTTACCGATCAGTCGATGTCCTACTTCTTCCAGTCCGCAATGTTCCTTGGCTTCTTGCAGGGCCGGGGTTAATTCAGTTCTGCTAAGACGATGAAGCCTGGCACAATAGGTCAGGTATTCATCCACGGTGAGTTCACGATAAACCGGCGGATTTTCCGGTAGGTAGCCGATGCAGGATTTAGCTTTGATGGGATCATCGATTAAGTCGAAGCCATTGATGGTAATCTGACCCGCTGTTGGCGCCAGGCTGCCAGTAATCATCTGCATACTGGTGGATTTACCGGCGCCATTCGGGCCGAGAAAACCCAGGACTTCACCTTTGTTTAAATCAAAACTGACCTGGTTCACGGCGACCGTATCACCGTACAAACGGGAAAGCTTCTCAACTCTAATCAGTGGTGGTTGCTTGATATCGATAGGAGCATCCATGGAAAGTTTAGAAGGGTAAAAATCAGGCGGAATTTTACTGGGTCTGAAAACGGAATTAAAGATAAATAATTGGGCTCACCGTCGTGTGGTCAATGATTCCGGATTTACGTTTAGGGTGTCAAAAATACTCTTTGAAAAACCTCACATCAATAATCTGAGCGAATAGGTTTTGAAAAATTGAGTGATCTTTATAAAATAAAAATGAGCATGAGTAGACGGTTGGGTGATCGCTTTAAACAACAGTGTGAACTGATACCGCTGATCGAATTTCACCAGGATTGCACTTAATTTATTAAGCCTGAGGTTGAACTAAACACTAACAATAACGTAACCCTGGGTTGTGTATATTATAATCACTGTGCATATGCCACTTTTCGATAGCAGTAGCCGCTAGCTAAGATTCAGAAACTGGAAACTGGATTAAGCGTGGCTTTTGATGTCATTGAAAGAGAGTGGATTAATGATCAGTGTTTCTGATGCTTGCAAATAAAAAATAATTTTTTCTTCCTGAACATGATCCAAATTATATAATTCTTGAGATTTTTTTACTAAATTAAGATTAACAATCAGAAAAGCGGAAAAAAAATGATCAGCATAAACGAATTCATGACATCCAATCCATTTACCTTACGGGCGAACGATTCCTTGGAAGATGCCAGACAATTGATGACTGAAAAACATATTCGTCATATTCCCATTACTGATGATAAACAGCATCTGCTGGGCTTGGTAACACAACGCGATATATTGGAAGCCACCAATCCCAATGTGCCACAACAGGATGATGTTCAATTGTCAGATATTATGATTAAAGACGTCAGTGTCATCCATGAATCAGATTCCGTGCGTCGGGCTGCCATTTTTCTGCAGAGTCATAAATACGGATGTTTACCCGTGTTGTCTGAGGGGGCCCTGGTGGGCATCATCACTGACAGTGATTACATCGATATTGCCATCAATTTACTGGAACAATTTGAGATGGCGGAAGAGACCCCTGATTTCAACGAAGATATGATGGATGATGTTGAGATGCCGTTGACAGAAGAAGATTTATAACGTCTTTGCAAATCTGTAAAGCTAGAAACGCTGGGGTATTAGACTGCTTTGAAATAAAAAACCGGCTTTAAGCCGGTTTTTTGTTGATTTGATAAAGCGCTGATTACTTAATCTTTGCTTCCTTGTACTCCACGTGTTTACGAACCACGGGATCATATTTTTTCATAACGAGCTTATCCGGGGTGTTTTTCTTGTTTTTGTCGGTAGTGTAATAATGACCCGTTCCGGCAGAAGATACCAATTTGATTTTATCTCTCATAAGTCACCTATACCTTTTCACCACGTTTTCGCATGTCAGCGAGGACCGCATCAATGCCGTTTTTATCGATGATTCTCATACCCTTGGTAGAGACACGCAATTTCACCCAACGATTCTCCGATTCAACCCAGAATTTATGCGTATGCAGGTTAGGCAAGAAGCGACGGCGCGTCTTGTTATGGGCGTGCGAGACGTTGTTTCCGGTAACAGGTTTTTTTCCTGTAACTTGACATACCCGGGACATTTTTTACTCCGAATGTTTAACCTGATTGCGTAAGGGCGCGAACGATACCAGAACGATAAGCAGTATTCAAGCGTTGAGTCACCCTTTTGATGATTCGAAATGAGAGATGATTTCGTCATCGATAAGGCTGATAATATTGCCGATTTCTCATTATCAATTCGAGCGCATGGACATCGTATTTATTAGAGACCTGCAGATTGAGACCGTCATCGGTATCTATGACTGGGAACGTAAAATTAAGCAGATTATTAGTATTGACCTGGATATGGCAACGGATATTCAGAAGGCAGCCAAATCTGATCATATCGATGATGCCTTGAACTACAAGGCTGTAGCCAAGCGACTCATCAGTTTTGTTGAGGACAGCCAATTTCAGCTGGTGGAAACCCTGGCAGAAAATATCTGTGAGATTGTGATCAAAGAATTTAAAGTTCCCTGGGTTTGCCTGACCCTGAATAAACCCGGAGCTGTCAGCGGCTCCCGTTCCGTGGGTGTTCGAATAGAACGAGGGACTAGAACCTGAAATGGCTTTTATCAGCATTAGCCTGGGTAGTAATATCAACCGCGAACAGAATCTCCAACTTGCGGTGAGCGAGTTACGTGAACGATACGGAAATATTACCCTGTCACCGGTTTATGAAACAGCCGCGGTGGGTTTCGAGGGCGCTGATTTCCTGAACCTGGTGGTGAGCCTGCATACTGAGCGATCCATTGAGCGGGTGGTTAAAGAACTCAAGGGCATCGAAGACAGCATTGGCCGCGACCGCAGTCAACCGAAGTTTTCTGCGCGCAAGATTGATCTTGATTTACTGACTTATGATGACCAGGTCGTTGCCTCTGATCCAGTCCCACTGCCACGTGATGAAATTCTAAAGTATGCATTCGTGTTAAAACCCATGAGCGATATCATGGGTGAACAGATTCATCCTGTGGTCGGCAAAAACTACCATCAATTATGGGCTGAGATGTCTCATCAGGGGGAGCGTATTACCCGGGTTGAAATTGACCTGAATTAAGTCATCGAACCCAGTTAGCTCATCGAAACCACAATACCCGTTCCGAGTAGGCAGGTCAGTAGACCAATCACAGCCTGCAGGCCGTTATGAACCCATGTCAGGCCCTTGGCCGATGCCCTGAGAGGTATGGCAATGATGAGTGATAGCAGTGCCATACCTATAATAGAGCCCACGCCAAATAAGAACATGTATCCCATACCAAGCCACAGAGATTGGGTCGTATCCATCGTGAGTAAGATCAAGGCTGCCGATCCGGCCAGGCCATGCATGAAACCGATCATCAGCGTACGGAACGGAAACTTTCGGTCATGTGAATGGGCGTGTTTGCTCACCTGGTGGTTACTTTCGCCGGCATGGGAGTGTGCATGGAAATGTGCTTGATGATCATGGCGATGTACATGATAGTGAACACGATCGCGCCATACCCGTCGTAGTACATCCAGACCCAGTACAATTAACATTAATCCAACCACCAATTCCAGTGCCTGAGCCAGTTGTTGCGGTATTATCGTATCCATCCAGATGACCACGGAACCGAATAAAAAAAGTGTAGTGGTATGACCAAGACCCCATATAGCACCATGTTTTAGCGTCGAACGTATGGAATTTTGTTGGGACGCAATACTTGCCACTGCAGCCAAATGATCGGCCTCCAATGCGTGCCGCATACCGATTAAAAAACCCAGCCATAGTAAACTGGTCATTTCAACAGATCCTCGGCAATTGCTCACCCACGAGCATATCGACAATACGATCGCCGCCAAATGCCGTCGCAAGAATGACCCGGGAGGCCGGTTCTGCTAGCACTTCACCTATGATGGCACTGTGTTTGCCGGTTTCAAATTGGCGCATAATCCTGAGGATACTCTCCGCCTGATTACTGGGAACAATACTGATAATTTTTCCCTCGTTGGCGAGATACAGCGGATCCAGGCCCAGGATTTCACACATACCACGGACTTCATTGCGTATGGGTAATTGAGATTCATCAATGCGGATGGCACATTGGCTCGCCTGGGCAAACTCGTTAAGTACCGTAGCAATACCTCCACGCGTGGCATCTCGCATACAGTGGATATCAGGGCAATGCACCAACATGGCCTGAATCAATTCATTGAGTGGAGCACAATCGGTTTGAATGGTGTTTTCAAGAGCGAGTTCACCACGGGCATCCACGATGGCTGCGCCGTGGTCTCCGATAAATCCATTACAAATGACGACATCACCGGGCTGAGCCCGTGTGGCATGAATGTTGAAGTGTTTTGGAATCACGCCAATTCCGGCCGTATTAATAAATAGTTTATCAGCGGCACCCTTATGCACCACTTTGGTATCACCGGTTACGATCTGAACACCCGCGATATCGGCGGTATTTTTCATCGAAGTCACAATGCGTTGTAAATCGTCTATTTTTAGACCCTCTTCCATGATCATGCTGCAGGTGAGATACAGGGGTATCGCTCCACTTACCGCAAGATCATTCACCGTGCCAGAGACGGCGAGTTTACCGATATCGCCTCCCGCAAAAAATAACGGATCGACCACATATGAATCCGTGGTCATAGCGAGTTGGTCACCCTTGGCGGCCAGTTGATGCAAATCGAATCGGGCCTGATCCTCAAGTTCATTAAGCTGTGCATTGTCAAAGCCTGCAACAAAAATCTCATCAATCAGTTCACGCATGGCTTTGCCACCACTACCATGTGAAAGGGTGATGGTGTTGGCATTGAGTTTACTGTTCCGCAGAGGTTTAGTGCTCATGCTGCAGATTCCTTATTGTTTTTGGCGGTATTTGACTGCGAACGTTTTTCGAGCAGTTCAGGTAAGTTGCCAAAATTATAATAAGCGGCACAGGCTCCCTCGGAAGATACCATCAATGCACCCATGGGAGTCTCGGGCGTACAGCTGGTGCCAAAAACCTTGCATTGCCAGGGTCTGATTACACCTTTAAGCACTTCACCGCACTGACAAGATTTGGGGTCAGCAATTTTTAGATTCGGAACCTCAAATTTTTTCTCGGCATCAAATAAAGCAAATTCATCACGCATTCTGACACCGGAGTGATCGATGGAACCCAGTCCTCGCCATTCAAAGAATTCGCGCATTTCGAAGACCTGTTGAATAGCGCTCAAGCCCGGAGAATTACCCCCGGTAGCGACCACTCGAGCATATTGATTTTCCACTTCACAACGTTGCTCTGAGAGCTGTTTCAACAAC
>JASJBW010000164.1 GCA_030066315.1 Gammaproteobacteria bacterium | reverse complement strand
ACTGCGACTGATGCCATGACTGCCAAAAATTCCGATGCTGATATCCAATCAATGGACCCGGCTAAAAATAAGTCTAATGATTCTTCGTTCGACAAAGAGACCGAAAAGTCAGCACCGGTCATTGAGGATCGCTCTAAACCTCGGTTGAGACCAGCCAGTCAGGCAACGGACTCAGATGAACCCGCGAAAGCCGTGAATCGACCCAGCAGCCCCCTGTCACTATTTGCTGAAGAAGAAGATAGCGACGTCGATGAATACGAATTTCAACCGATCGAACCGCCACGATCCCACCCCGAAGAAGAAGTTGGCAAGGATATACAGGAACCCGTTGATATTGACTTCGAATCAACTCAGAAAATAGATCTGAACCCTATGAATCAGCAAAACAATGAACACAGCGGCGAAAGTATCAAAGCTGAACCTGTTGCTGACTCAAAAGTTGAAGCAGAAGCTCAAGATGAAGCCGTTCATCAAGAGTTCCTGGATACTCTAGTAGAAACCTCCGAAGAACTGACCAAAGATAAATCTAAAGCCTCTGCAGACAAGAAGCCAGGCTACGTTAAGGAGATGTTGATATAAACGCAGAAAACGCTTCCTGACCTATCATTTCATCAGCAAATAACCAGGTTCAGAATTTTTTATTGTAATTCTGAATAACGGCTCGACAGTGATGAGTAAACATCATCCCGATAAGAGGCACTGTTTACATTCAATTCTTCAAGGATATCTTCAAGGTACTCATTATCTTCACGCCCATTCCACATCTTTATGTATTCACCGGTTTTATAACCATGATCCTGCCGGAAAATATTGAGGACGTTTTTACCGACATATCGCTCATAAAGCTCTGCAAAATCCATCTGTAGATGTTGCATGAGCCCGGCAATAATATCGAAATGGCTGTCTTTATCCTGAATTGTTTCCATGGCGAGTAATTCAATAGCCGTTTTTATGTCGCTGGTGTGACGTGGAGCGTTAAATGCAGAGGCCACTTTTTCGGCTATGACTGACAGGTTTGTTTCTTTCTGTAATTCAATGCTCAGGGAAAAATGAACAATATCGATGACTTCCAGTTTGACCTGGGGCATATCTGGTTGCTGATGCTTCCACCATTTCCAGCCATAATGTTCCAACATCTCTGAGGCTTCAACCCAAATGGCCCGGTAAAATTCAAAGCCCTGGTTTGCCCAATCCTGATGAACCCAGCGGTTCATTTCATTTTGCAGTTCGAGCATGGTGACTAATTGATGTTGCATTGTTTTCATATTAGATTAAACCTCATACATAAGTACTCAGATGATAATAGGACCGCATTTAGGACTTAATTGCGGCTATCACTGAGATTTCCACTAATAATTCAGGTCGCGCCATGGTGGCTTGCACACAAGCTCTAGCGGGAGAATAGCCTTCTGTTACCCAGTTATCCCAGACGGAATTCATTGCAGCAAAATCCTGCATGTCCTTGATGTAAATAGTAGCGGATAAAATATGTTTGCGATCGCTGCCAGCCTGGCCCAATAACTCGTCAACCTTTTCCAGCATCGTGGTGGTTTGGCTTGTAATATCTTCACTGGCATCCTTGGCTACTTGTCCGCATAAATAGATGGTATCGTTATGAATCACGATTTTACTCATACGTCTGCGTTCGGTACCGATACGTTGAATACTCATGCTGTTCTATCTTTTTCAATAATTGTGGTGACCTGCGGAATGGACACGAGGTATTCCATATCCTGATAAGATGTTCTCAGCGCTTGCAGTTTAATACCGATATCACTCCATCTCTTTGAATTCAAAGTATCTTTAGTCGAGTTCCCGACGAGATTATCCAGTTCCGTGAGAATCGAATTCACGGCTTGTAAGGATACGTTAACTGACGCTAAATGATTCTCTTTGATTGGTATCATTTTTTCCTGAGCCTTTTAAAAAAAATGGGGTGATAGACTTCCACCCCATGAACGCCTTGCTGAGGAGGTTCCAACTAGTCCCAGCTTAATGCTCCGCCGGTTTGATATTCGGTAACACGGGTTTCAAAGAAATTCTTTTCTTTTTTCAAATTAGCCTGTTCATCGAGCCACGGCAGGGTATTTTCAGCTCCCGGAAATGGTTCCTTGTGCCCCAGACTTTTTGCCCGTCGATTCGCAATAAAGCGAAATTGAGCGATATGATCTTCGTGGCTGTATCCCAGAATCGGATCAGGAAGCAGATATTTTGAGTACGCCGATTCTGCCGCTTCCGCTTCTTCCCACATCTGTTGAATTGCTTTAGGGTCCAGAGTGACCTTTTCTTCCTGGATAATCTGTTTACATACGCGAATACCGAACGAGGCATGCATAACTTCATCGCGCATGATGTATTGCAATTGTTCAGCTGTACCTTTCATTAGGCCGCGGCGTTGCAGTGCAAATATTGGGGTAAAGCCATTGTAAAACCAGGTGCCTTCGAATACTCCTGCGAAGAAGGTATAAGCCATGACGAAGTTTTCCAGTTCATCACGATCTTTCAGGTCGATATCTGAACGCAGAATAGAATTCAAACGACGATTCGCGATGTTGATCTTGCCATGGATTTCAGGCACTACGCGGTATCGGTTGTAGATCTCACCCTGATCAAGGCCGATGGTCTCTATACAATGTTGGTAAGTCCAGGTATGCATGGATTCTTCGTAGACCTGGCGTGCTTGGTAAATCTGTAGTTCCGGTGCTGACATTTTCTCCATGACTGCCAGGCCAATATTGCGCATGGCGAGAATATCTGATGTGGTCAGGTAGGAAAGCACGTTTTCATAAACGTGACGTTCTTCCAGAGTCAGTTTGTGGTTATAGTCATGGATGTCCTGGGTCATGTTAACGTCCAGAGGCGTCCAGTGATTCTTGTTGGCATTCAGAAAGTAATTCCACGCCCAGGGATACTTGAATGGTGCCAGCTGGTTGATATCCGCCATGCCATTCACTACACGTTTATCCTCGGCATTGACCGGTTCTGCAGCTGAAGGATTGAACTCCGGTAATTCCGGTGTTGGTTTTTTAGCTTTAACCGGGGGCTCGAGTGTTGGTTTTTGGGCAGGTTGCGGTGACCGTGCCAGAGTATCGTTAATAATGGATGTCGGAGTCGGTGCATCGAACTGGACTGTTTGTAGTTGCGGTTCCGATTGCATCATTTGTTCTGACTGGACTGTTTCTGCTGCCGGTGATTCTATGACCGGTTCTGGTTTGGTTGTTACCGCGAGTGGGTCATCCCAATTTAAGTTCATCATTTTTTACTTCCTCGTGCTCTTCATTGTAATTAGTAATGGCTTATTGACAGGCTTCACAATCGGGATCGAGAATCGAGCAGGCTTTGGGCATCTCGGTTTCGATTTCCGTTGATTCTTCACGTTCACTGGTTGATGTTTTTTCAACACCGGTCGCACCCATAGAGCGCAGATAATAGGTAGTTTTCAGGCCACGAACCCAGGCCAGCTTGTACAGGTTGTCTAATTTTTTACCGGAAGGTTCTGCCATGTATAGGTTTAGTGACTGGCCCTGGTCGATCCATTTCTGACGACGTGAGGCGGCTTCCACCAGCCAACGTGAATCCATTTCAAAGGCGGTGGCATATAATGCTTTCAAATCCTCGGGAATGCGGTCTATGTGCTGAACACTGCCGTCATAATATTTGAGGTCATTAATCATTACTTCGTCCCATAAACCATTGGTTTTAAGGTCATTTACCAGGTAGGGATTCACGACAGTAAATTCACCGGATAGGTTAGATTTAACAAACAGGTTTTGATACATCGGCTCAATGGACTGGCTGACGCCACAAATATTAGAAATCGTCGCAGTCGGGGCAATGGCCATGGTATTTGAATTACGCATACCTACATTCATGACGCGTTCGCGTAAACTTTCCCAATTCATGGTACTGCTTTGGTCCTGTTGCAGGTAATCACCGCGGGAGTCTTTCAGATTCTGAACTGAGTCGATCGGTAAGACACCCTGGCTCCACAGTGAGCAGGGATAACTGGAATAGGTGCCACGTTCTTCTGCCAGGTTGGTAGAGGCTTGAATCGCATAATAACTTACGGCTTCCATGGACTGATCAGCAAACTCGATGGCCTGTTCTGAAGAATAGGCAATGTGTTGTTTGTAAAGGGCATCTTGAAATCCCATGATACCCAGGCCGACCGGACGATGCCGTAGGTTAGATATACGGGCTTGCGGCACTGAATAATAGTTATAATCAATAACATTATCGAGCATACGCATGGCCGTATTGATGGTACGTTCGAGTTTTTCCAGGTCCAGGCCCTTGTCGGTTACATGCTGGGGCAGATTGACGGAACCCAGGTTGCAGACGGCAATTTCCGTGTCTGAGGTGTTCAATGTGATCTCGGTACACAGGTTGGAACTATGAACCACGCCGACATGTTGTTGCGGTGATCTCAGGTTGCAGGGATCTTTAAAGGTAATCCAGGGATGTCCGGTTTCAAATAGCATGCCCAGCATCTTGCGCCACAGATCTTGTGCTTTGACCCGTTTAAACAGTTTGATCTCGCCACGATCGACTTTTTCCTCGTACTTGATATAAGCCTTTTCAAACGTGGTGCCATAAACATCATGTAGATCAGGCACATCATCCGGAGAAAATAGGGTCCAGTCACCTTCTTCAGCAACTCGTTTCATGAACAGGTCAGGAATCCAGTTAGCCGTATTCATATCATGGGTACGGCGGCGTTCATCCCCGGTGTTTTTGCGTAATTCCAGAAAATCTTCTACATCCAGGTGCCAGGTTTCCAGGTAAGCACACATCGCACCTTTGCGCTTTCCGCCCTGGTTGACAGCCACGGCAGTGTCATTAGCTACCTTAAGGAACGGTACCACACCCTGGGACTTGCCATTGGTCCCCTTGATATGGGAACCCAGGCCACGTACGCGAGTCCAGTCGTTACCCAGGCCCCCCGCGAATTTAGAGAGTAAAGCATCATCTTTAATAGCGCTGAAAATGCCATCCAGGTCATCGGGTACCGTGGTGAGATAACAGCTTGAAAGCTGTGGACGTAAAGTGCCCGAGTTAAACAAGGTGGGCGTACTACTCATAAAGTCAAACGATGACAACAAGTCATAAAATTCAATAGCACGGGCTTCTCGATCCACCTCATTGATGGCCAGGCCCATGGCTACGCGCATAAAAAAGGCTTGAGGCAACTCAAAACGGGTATCATCGAAATGTATGAAGTAGCGATCATACAATGTTTGGAGACCGAGATAAGTGAATTGATGATCCCGCTCCGGCTTGAGTGCCTCGCCTAACCGTTGCAGATCGAACTTGAGCAATTCCTTGTCCAGTAGTTCGAGATCCGCTGCTTTCTTGATGTAATGGGCAAAATATTGCGGATAGCGTTCAGCCATTTCCGCATAAGTCGCATTGGGGTTGCCATCCTTGATAAACTCCAGGGTTTCGGTACGTAAACTGTCAAGTAACAGGCGTGCCGCCACGTGGGAATAATCAGGTTCGATATCAATCAGTGCGCGGGCGCTCATGACCAGCATCGGACAAACATCACATTCGGCAACGCCATCAAATAGGTTACGCAGGGTGTCTTCGTATACACGCTGAGGGTCGGTATTCTCGAGGCCTTCGCAGGCATCATTGATCACCTGCATCAGGCGCTGGGTATCCAGTGGTTCTGACTGTCCGTTGTCGAGCTTGACATGAATGCCGGACTCGCCTTGTACCGGAGTGGTTGCTGCTGCAGGAGCCTGCTCGGCAGCACGTTTTTCAGCCTGTTTTTCACGGTACAGAACGTAGGCTCGGGCGACTTTTTGCTCGCCATTGCGCATCATGGCTAATTCGACCTGATCCTGGATATCCTCGATCATGAAAGTACCACCATTAGGCTGGCGTCGTTTCAACGTCTCCACAACCAGATGGGTCAATTTTTCAACAGTTTCATGAACTCGAGAAGAGGCGGCTGCCTGACCACCTTCAACGGCCAGAAAAGCCTTGGTCATGGCGACAACAATTTTTTCCTTGTCAAAATTGGTCAATTTGCCATTACGGCGTAAAACGTTGTAGTGATTGGAAGCGGTGTTTTCTGCTTGCTGAAGCGCGTTTTGAGCAAGGCCGGATTGAGCGACTTCGGGTTGTTCGGTCAAAGGTGATTCAATGTTCTGCATATTTGCCTGTTCCGTCAAAGTGATAGTGGTTTTGCGATCAGGATTCAGCTTTATCGATAAAGTATCCTGTGACGGCGAAATACATGCACGGGCTGGTGGTCGATTAAGTCAGTTCCTGATTTTTAACCGCTTGTTTTATGTAACTGCGGTTTTTACTTTGGAGTTTTTATATGCTTCGGCCTTGACCGGAGTGCTGAAAACAGCGTGTGTACAACTCCTAGAAATCTATCGCCGTAAGCGGCAATGAATTCATGAAGCACAATATAGTGTGTTTTTAGTACAGGTCAAGTACATTATATTGTGGATTGAGTTGTGATTAACCCGGGTAAAAGCTGTGGATAAAGTGTGTGAGAAAGTCAAAGTCGCGCCAGCCAAGGCTTTGCGGGGAATATTCTCAGACGCTAATATTTATGAAAATTATTAAATAATCAGAAAGATAAAAAATTTAAATATTAATGAATCATGATGTTGTTTTAACCAAGGTGGCATTCAATGACTGAACTGAAATTGGGTATTGATTTGGGGGGCACCAAGATAGCTTCAATTGTGCTTGATGGAAGTGGCCAGGTTATTCGTGAACAGCGAGTGCGTACACCGTCGGATGATTACCAGGCCATTTTAGCGCAGATCAAGACACTTTCTCGGCAAGCAGAGGCTGATGTGGATCAGGTTATGCCGGTGGGAATAGCCACACCCGGGGCCCTATCCCCTGAATCCGGTTTATTACGCAATTCCAATACACTGTGCCTGAATGGTAAAAATCTGCAACAGGATCTGGAGCAGGTGGTCGATCGTCCAGTGCGACTAGCCAATGATGCCAACTGTTTTGCCTTGTCTGAAGCCATGGATGGCAGTGCGGCTACTTATAATATGGTGTTTGGTGTGATCATTGGCACGGGTACGGGCGCGGGCCTGGTTTTCAAAAAACAATTGATCACCGGGCCGCATGCGATTGCAGGAGAGTGGGGGCATAATCCTTTACCCTGGCTGCAATCCTTTGATAAGGTCAGGCAATGTTATTGTGGACAATCCGGGTGTATCGAGACCTTTTTATCGGGCCCTGGTATGGCCGCCAACTGCGCGGCACTGACCAGCTTAAAAATGGACAGTCATGCACTGATACAATGTTCACGCGCAGGAGACCAACAATGCCAGCAGCAGATGATGCATTATTATGACCAAATGGCCCGTGCGCTTGCGCATGTGATCAATATCCTGGACCCTGATGTGATTGTGCTGGGAGGAGGGATGTCCAATATTGAAGAGTTATATACTGAAGTTCCTGCTCGATGGCAGTCTTATGTCTTTTCGGATTATGTGACCACCCCGTTACTCAAGCCTCGCTATGGTGATGCCAGTGGGGTCAGAGGAGCGGCCTGGTTGTGGGATGAATAGGTCACTACTTTATAATGGATGATCATTCTGATTAGTTAACTAAAACGAGATACTTTTTTTCTGTGAATCCATTCCTTGAAAAATACAATGGTTATCTGGCAGGTGTCATGCAATGGGATGACCTGTCTGCACTGTGGCAACGCATTCGCGAACAACATGACAAGGCCTGGTATGTCTATGCAGTAGGCGATAGCGTACCTGAACAGGTCGCCACCCAATCTCAATTATTTAAGTTTATGGATTCAATGGACGAACTGTTACGTCGTGAGCATGAACAGGACTACTGCGGCATTGTTTATGTGGATGATGTAACCAACCCGGCGTTGGTAAAAATCTACGATCCCAATAACCTGGGTGTCGTCTGCGGCTTCAGTGAAAATCCGCCTTTACCCGGTTGGGTGATGAGCCTTAATCCACCAGTGGACTTGGAACGGGCTTTTCCACCGGCGGCAAATCGTAAACGCTGGTGGCAGAAAATTTTCTCCTAACAGTAAGGCTTCAGTGCTCAGCGTTGCTTTAATTCCAGTCATCAATAAATTTCAACCTGAGGAACAGCAGTTTGAAGGAATTCTATAT
>JASJBW010000163.1 GCA_030066315.1 Gammaproteobacteria bacterium | reverse complement strand
TATCTGGTTCAGGCCAAAGGCCAATTCTACTCTATTGAGGATTTGATTGGTGGCGATAAAAACCTGGCCAAGATGTTTACAGGCGGGCGTTTTACTACAATCTACCTTGCCCCCTACAACTACCATCGCATTCATATGCCGATCAATGGCCGCCTCAAACAGATGATTCATGTTCCAGGCCGATTATTCAGTGTAGCGCCATGGACGGTACGTCAAATATCTCGACTATTTGCCCGAAATGAACGCCTGGTATGCCTTTTTTCTACACCTTCAGGCCCCATGGCAATGATCCTTGTAGGAGCCATTAATGTAGCCGCCATTGAAACCGTTTGGAGTGGTTTAGTCACACCCCCAAAAGGGAAAAAGAAATCTGAATATGACTACAGTCATACCAGCAAGGATTTTACCAAGGGTAGCGAGATGGGTCGTTTTAACATGGGTTCAACTGTCATTCTGCTGACCACAGAAAAAGTACACTGGTCCAAGGGATTAAAAGCCGGCCAACCCCTGTTGATGGGACAAGCCATAGGTCAATTCCAATAACCGACCCTGCCATTGCTTGGCCATTCTATCAATTCTACCCAAAACTTGTACAAAAAATCACAACGTACAATTATCAGTTAAATAATTGTCCAATTTAGCTAGAAACAAACCATCTGATATCGTATATTAACCCTCCCTTGTACATTTTTATACAAGTATAAGACTATAACTACCTGGAGGAGACGGCATGAGAGTGACCCACCTAGATCCCATCAGTTTAAAGGGTGTAGATGATATCGAGAATGCCCCGTATATTATCGACAGTGATCTGAAAATTTATTTTGAATCTGAAGCTAACAAGTTGAGATACATGCATCTACCCTTGAACGACTCTAATGAATCCTTGGATTCGCACAACCTGTTTGCTGAAGAGTACGCTGAAAAGTTGACCGGTACGTTCAATTAATTTTTATCATACTCCCGAGTTAAACTCGTGGGCCAAGTTAAACAGGGGTCTTATGACTTAACCCTAACTTGGCGCAGTCAGTTCGCGGTTCATAAAGATCGACTTCATGTCGATGCAGTTGATCTTGTACGCGCCATCTTTCCAGCGGATATGAAGCAAGCCGTTTCACAGCTTGATGCGGGTGAGACAGTCCGCCTTGAATTCGAGAAAGGCACACTGGTTCCGTCCGCACACTCCAGTAATATCATTACTTTTGATGAAGCCCTTTTCGAAACCCGGCAAGGGCCTCTTAAAATTAAGCCGGCTGTGGGTCGATTTTATCCCCAAGGACTTGCATCGGCTGCTTTGAATTGTGCCCGGAACAATTTCACTCCTTTTCGCCTCATCACTCATGCGCACGGCAAAATGGTGGCAGATAAAAATCACCCATTGTCTCTCTACCCGCTTCGATTAGAAACCCGGTGTATTAAGCATAAGCAATCGGTTTCGGGGCAAAAAAACATAGGCATCGACATTGCCGAATGGGTGACTCATAACGGACCGGGTATGCAGGCACCTTATATAGACAGGGATACTGATTTCTTTTCACCCTATCCGTTTCGTCAGAGCGAAGACCTGGATGATGAATCGTTCTATCAATCACCCCGCCTGGTCAATCACCTGGATTCAACCGCCATTGCACAGGTGAAAAAAATCTATGCTCGCCTGCTCAAGCCGGGTGATTACATTCTTGACTTGATGAGCAGCTTCGTTTCACACATACCTGAAGACCTTGATGGATACAGCGCAACAGGTTTGGGTATGAATGCCGAGGAATTGCAGGCTAATCCACAGTTAAGTGACCATGTGGTACATAATTTAAACCGTCAACCTGAGTTGCCTTTCGGAGATGATCAATATGATGCGGTCCTTTGCACGGTATCCGTGGAATATCTCACCCACCCCATTGAAATATTTCGCGAGGTTGGACGCGTGACTCGAAAGGGGGGCATCTTTGTGATTACATTTTCAAACCGATGGTTTCCGGGCAAGGAAATCCAACCATGGTCAGAAATGCATCCTTTCGAACGTATGGGTCTGGTACTGGATTTTTTCCGCAAGTCGGGTTGCTTTGAATGTTTACAAACTGAATCCATACGAGGCATCCCACGACCGCTACAGGATCCCCATGTGAGCCAGACTCAACACTCAGATCCCATCTTTGCCGTCTACGGTAAGGTCAGTAAATAGTACCTGACTTTCGTCAAATTACAGATTCACCTCGATTGACATCATGCGAGGGTGGCACTAAATTTTAACTTGAAGCGCTTTTCAGTTGGGTGGCATTCTTTATTTGGAGAATGCTTTGTGGATATAAAAACCTGGCTTATTAACCCACTAGATGAAAAAACTTAATCCCTTTTTATTATTTTTCCTTGCTTGTCTATTCATCATCCCCTCCGCTGCAGAAACCAACACTGATGGTAATAATTTAACCTGGCGCACTCAGGATGAGCAGAAACAAACCCTAGTACATTTATATTTTTTTTGGTCTCTGGATTGCCCCCACTGTCAAGATGCCCGATCTTTTATCGAGTCTCTAACCAGGCAATTTGATTGGATCAAAGTGCACGCTCTGGAAATCACCAGTCACAGGAAACACCTGCAACAATATCAGCAGATGGCTCGCCAACTGGGGCAGGAAGCCCAATCAGTGCCCGCATTTTTTATGTGCAACTCAATGTGGGTGGGATGGGACCATGAACAAGGCATGGGACAAACTTTGGTGACCGCTGCCCATGAATGCCTGGATCATGGTGTGATAGATCATACCCTAACGTTGCCGGATCCGGCATTTTTATCCTCGCTGAATTTACAACGCCTTTCCTTGCCCGTGTTTACGATGGTCATAGCGCTGCTCGATGCTTTTAATCCCTGTGCCTTTTTTGTCTTGCTGTTTCTTCTAAGCCTGTTGGTTCATGCACAATCTCGCGCTCGTATGCTGCTGGTAGGAATCACCTTTGTGGTCATTTCTGGGCTGATATACTTCATGTTTATGGCGGCCTGGTTAAACCTGTTCCTACTCGTGGGTAGCATGCCTCTGATCACGGCTGTGGCTGGATCACTGGCGCTGTTAATCGGGGTATTAAATACCCGGGAATTTTTTATCAATAAACCTCAGGTCAGCCTGAGCATTCCCGAGAAAGCCAAGCCTGACTTGTTCAAACGCATGGGGGCATTGTTATCAACAGATCGCCTAGCCCTACTGATATTGAGCACGATGATATTAGCCATCGCTGTTAACGGCTATGAATTATTATGTACGGCCGGGTTTCCCATGGTTTATACGCGGACCCTGACCCTGCAACAGCTAGATCCCTCATCATATTACCTCTACCTGGCATTGTATAACGTCATCTACATCATCCCATTATTGGTCATCGTAGTCCTATTCACTATTACTCTGGGACGCAGGAAATTATCCAGCCAGGAAGGTGCACTGTTAAAATTACTCTCTGGCATGATGATGACTTTCCTGGGTTTGATCCTGATCCTGGCACCGGAATGGTTAAATCATGCCTTCACAGGAATTTTATTACTGATTATGGCCTTGGTTGTCGTAGGTATCGTTTATATTCGACAAAAGCGTCATACACCAACCCTATAACGCTGTTGGCAGACCCAATGTGTCAAGCGACAAGACCGATTGGAGTTGATCCGATTGAAGTTGAACCATCAGTAAGCGGTCTAACCCGAGTGCAACGCCTGCACAGGCAGGCAATCCGCTTTCCAGCGCGTTCAAAAAATCTTCATCCAAAGGATAGATCATCTGACCATGATTGCGGCGTCGGGCATTATCCTGCTCAAAACGACGCCGTTGTTCGGTGGCGTCGGTTAGCTCACTAAAACCATTGGCCAACTCAAGATCGTTATAAAACAATTCAAAACGCTCGGCTTTTAGTGGATCAGTGGGTTTGAGGCGCGCCAGTGAAGCCTGAGTGGCCGGGTAATCATAAACGAAAGTATAGCCCTTAAAAGTCTTGGCAATCACTGCATTCATCAACAGATCGAGACAGTCATCTTGTTGCAGAGTATGGATATCAATTCCCGGGATATTTTCTTTGACTCGTTGTCGGTAGAGCTCCGTATTACCTTCAGAAATACGCAGGTCCAGGTGTTCCTCAAATAGGTCAAAATAGGATGCCTTCACAAATTCTGAAGGTTTTTCGAGAATTTGATTTAACAGGGTTTCGACCTGCTGCATTAACTGCATGTAATCAGAACCGACGTTATACCATTCCAGCAAGGAAAACTCCGGATGATGGAAACGACCGCGCTCTTCATCTCGAAAGGCATGGCAAATCTGGTACAGGGAACAACGGTTCTCGACCAGCAGACGTTTCATGGCAAATTCAGGGGAGGTTTGCAGAAAGCGCTGGTGACCCATCAACGATGCTTCGATGGATTGAATATGATAATCCGTATTGGTACTCACCCCAAGCAACGGGGTATCTACCTCCAGGTAATCCAGTTCATCAAAAAAGGCCCGAATTTTTTTATAAAGCCGGGCCCTTTGCCGCAGTCGTTCCACAATCAACGACACCGAATGTTAATGATTGACTAGGCTTTTACACGGGAAATATATTCGCCCGTGCGGGTATCCACACGAACGATTTCACCCACTTCAAGAAACAACGGCACCTTGACCACGGCACCACTTTCCAAGGTAGCTGGCTTGGTCCCACCCTGCGCGGTATCACCTTTCAAGCCGGGATCGGTCTCAGTGATGGCCATTTCAACAAAGTTGGGGGGTGAGACGCCAATAGGACTGCCATTGTACAACGTGACTTCACAGGTATCCTGAGCTTTTAACCATAAATGCGCATCACCGACTGCATTTTTATCCGCCGCATGTTGTTCAAAGGTATCTGGCACCATAAAATGATAAAATTCCCCGTCGTCATACAGGTACTGCATGTCTATATCCATCACATCGGCCGCTTCCAGAGTTTCTCCGGATTTGAAGGTTTTCTCCAGTACCCTTCCTGTTTTAAGATTACGAATCTTGACGCGATTAAAGGCTTGCCCTTTTCCTGGTTTTACAAATTCATTTTCAATGATGGAACAGGGATCTCCATCCAACATTACCTTTAATCCGCCACGGAATTCATTCGTACTATAACTCGCCATATTATTCTCTGGTCACTGTCAAAATGTTAATAATACCGGATTCCGACTTTGCATCACAAACTACAGGCTGGAAACAAAGCCTGGCCCAATCCATTCGTAGCTATAACGAACTGCTTGATTTTTGCGAACTGGATCCTCTAAGGCTGCCACAAGCACGACTCATCAAGCATGATTTCCCATTAATGGTGACGCGTCATTACGCATCGCTGATTGAGAAAGGGAATCCAGAAGATCCTCTCTTAAAACAGGTTTTAATTGATCACCGGGAGAATCTGATAACACCGGGATACCAGACCGATGCGGTAGGCGATTTAGAGTCCATGCCGATTCCGGGACTGATCCATAAATATCCGGGCAGGATTTTACTGAACTTGACGGGAGCCTGCGCAATCCATTGCCGCTACTGCTTTCGCCGGCATTTTCCTTATACCGAAAACCGGATAAACCTTGACGAGGATGGAGCAGTGATGAGTTATTTACGCCGACACAGGAAAGTCGGCGAAATCATCTTATCGGGTGGCGATCCTCTGATGTTAAATGATGACAAGCTCTCACAACTGGTCATGCTATTGAATACACTCCCTCATTTACACACGATACGTATTCATAGCCGTATATTTTCAGTTTTACCGGAGCGTATCACGCAGGGGCTAATCGCTGCACTACTCGCATTCAAAGGCAACATTGTCTGTGTCACCCATATCAATCATGCACGGGAAATAGATACCCGCAACCAGGTAACCTTTAAAAAGCTGACCTCAGAGGGGTTCCATTTATTTAACCAGTCTGTTTTATTGAAGGGTGTTAATGACCATGTCGAGACGTTAAAAGCCCTGTCCTACAAGCTGATATCAAGTGGCGTGATCCCCTACTACCTACATCGCCTGGATAAAGTACAGGGAGCGGCACATTTCGATCTAACACAAGAACAGAGTTGCCATCTTTATCAGCAATTACGTGCTGCGTTACCGGGTTATTTATTGCCCAGAATGGTGGACGAAATTGCAGGAGAATTGTCTAAATCACCCGTACATTGTTAAAAATATGAGCTATTATCAAGTCATTATAAAAAGCTTTAACTCACCGGGTTGCATAATTAATTAATGGATTCAGATTCAGAAAAACTGATTCGGCTGCTTATTGTCGATGAAGGTCTACACCAGGCCGAGGTCATTACGAGTTCTTTGCGCAGTTCTGGTATCCATGTACTGGCAGAATTCGCCGAGGACAGCACAGAGATGTGCGATATCATCGTCAATAAATCCCTCGACTTGTTACTGTTTTCCATGGATTTGCCTGACTTCAGCCTGCAACAGGTCCAGCATTTGATCAGAGAATGTGGTCGTCATCTTTCCGTTATTGGTATAAGCAAGGAAGTCGATGATGAGAAAATGATTGCCGCGATGAAAGATGGTGCCCAGGACCTGATCAAAGCGGATGCCCTGGATCATCTGGCGCTCGTCATCAAACGCGAAGCTGACAGCCTTAAAAGCTGGCGGAAATCGGTCAGTTTGGAAAAAGAATTACACGAGAGCGAAAAACGTTGCCAGTCACTGTTATCCAACTCCAAGGATGCTGTAGCCTATGTACACGAAGGCATGCATATCTATGCGAATGAACCCTATATGGAATTATTCGGTTGCACGGATATCGATGAGTTAGAGGCCACTCCGCTCATCGACATGATTGACGGCGCGCAGCAAAATGAAGTCAAAACCTTTTTGCGCGATTTCAATCAACATAAAAACGAAACGAACGAACTCAAATTAAAACTGGTACATCGCAGCGGAGAGACGATTGAGGGATTACTTGAATTTTCGCGTGCTAGTTACGATGGTGAACCCTGTACTCAGATTCTAATTCGGTCACAAGCGGACACCTCGGAACTTGAAGAGCAGATTAACTACCTGCATCAACACGACCTGGTGACCGGTTTATATAATCGTCAATACTTTATGGAGAAATTGCAAACCTGTATTGATAACGCCATCAATGGTGAAGGTCAGTCGGTGATGTTGTATCTGGCTATTGATAACTTTCAGAATGTACGTGACTCGGTAGGTATTTCTGGCTGTGATGTTCTGATCAATGATATTGCCCAGATTCTTATGGCTGAAGCCCAGCAAAATGAACTGGTTGCCCGATTTGGTGCTTATACCTATACCATCCTTTGTGCCGACAAAGAGAAATCAGATATTGAAAAAAATACTGACGCGATGCTTAAAAAAATCGAGCAACATATCTCCGAGGTGGGTAATCAGTCAATCAGCGCGACTTGCAGTCTATCAATCTATCATATCGACGAAAACTCGCCTGATAACTCCAATGAGATTATTGCCAGGGCAGAGAAAACCGTGGATCGCATTCAGCATGATGGCGGCAATGCTTCCATGTTATATGTACCGGTCGCCGGTGAAATGACCCAGGCAGAAGAAGACGGATTAATTGTTAAGCACATCAAGGCCGCGGTAGCGAGCAATTCTATTAATGCGCTGTATCAGCCAATTGTGAGCATCGGTGAAGCGGGTGGTGAACGTTATGAAATTAAAAAGACCATTATTACCGAAGACGGCACAGAATTAACTGAAGAAGAATACATGCCCGCCGCTGAGCGGACCGGCACCGCCAAGACCCTGGATCGCTGGGCGATTATCAATGCCGTGAAACTCATAGCGAGTGAAGCCCAAACCGGACGTAAACTGGATATCTTTATTCCACTGAGCTGTGATTCCATTATGGATGCCAGCCTGACCCGCTGGATTGCGCAGAGAATTCAAAGTGCCAAGATTTCGGGCGAACAACTGGTCTTCACGATGAATGAAGCCCATGCTGTTAACCAATTAAAATCGGCAAAAACTCTGTTCAAGGGATTGAAACAACTCCATTGCCAAATTGCACTCGATGGATTTGGCACCGGTTTGAACCCGTTTCAACTGGTAAAACATATTCAAGCTGACTTTCTCAGGATAAACACAGCATTCGTCGATGGTCTGGCCACTAACGAAGAAAATCAAAACAGTATTAGAGATATCACCAGTCAGG
>JASJBW010000162.1 GCA_030066315.1 Gammaproteobacteria bacterium | reverse complement strand
GTAGTGGTATCTAGGCAGAACTTTTTGGGGCCTTATCTTCAGGAACCTTGCCGCCATATTCGATTTCTTCTTCTGTCGCATCACGGACCAATTTGATGTCTATCTCGAAAATGACTTCACGTCCGGCCAACGGATTGTTGCCATCGATGGTGACCGTTTTGGCATCAACATCAGTCACCAGAAAACTTTTAGTCTGCCCCTGTTCATTCTCCATTAGAATGGAGGTGCCCACTTCGCGGTACTCTTCCGGTACATCTTGAATACGTGCGGCAATCACCAGGGATTTATCCCGTGGCCCATAGATTTGATTACAGTCGATCGGTACTTCGACCAATTCACCCTGGGCTTTACCTTCAAGCTCTGCCATCACCGCCGGAGCCAGTATTTCAATGGTTCCGTGTACATAACCCAGTGGGTGATCCACACGTGTCAGTACGGCCCTGGATTTCTGATCGATGACAATATAAACCAGTTCAACATATTTACCGTTTGCAATGGTATCTGTGCTCATAGCGCTCACCAGAATTAGAAAATGGATGCAGAAAAAATCTTGATTTCGCCTTTTTCATAACCGAGTACCAGGCGTCCTAACCATTCGCCTTCTTTCTCACTGCTGCGAACCCGGTAAAGGACCGTGACATGTTCACCGCGTCGAATGATTCCGATGTAATCCCAGTCTTCTGACAGGTTTCGTGCCAGCTCACTTTTTGCAAACTGCTTACCCAGCTCTACTTCGTTCAAACCCAGCAGCAGTTCGTAAGAAAAGTTCTTGATGAATTTACCGTACTGCCCTTTATTTGAGAATTTGATCAGGTCCATCCACCAGGGGTTGGCTGTTTCTAAAATCTCATCATCTGTATGGTCAATAATATTCATTTACGCGCTCTTTCAATACAAGATGCGCTTTGTAGCGAACCCACAGCAAAAGATCAATACCGCAATAGCACTATTCCCGGGTATTTATCGTTTATTAACCGCTTTAATTGTCAAGAGAGTACTTTAAAAACATCTTTGGGATGATCTAACAGACAAAAAGTCCATGGTGGCGACATTTTCCTGCTTAGGATGGTCTTTTCGGATAAAATGGCGCGCTTTATGAGTTACGTCTTATATGAGGGCTATCAAGCATGCCACAATACATTTTCGTTTATCTGGGCGGAGAGTACCCTTCCAACCCGGAAGAAGGGCAAAAACATTTTGAAAAATATCAGCAATGGCTGCATTCATTGGGCGATGCGGTTCTCAGCCCTGCTATACCTTTTAAGGACACACATACCGTTCAACCTGATGGATCCACTTCACCAGGCAGTATGTCAGCGATGTCGGGGATGAGTATTATCAGGATGAATTCTATGGAGGAAGCGCTTGCGGCCGCAAAAGCCTGCCCATTTCTGGAGATCAAAGGTGCGCTAGAAGTGTCGGAGATGATTGAGATGTCCAGTAACTCAGATGAGGGTGCTAGCGATAAGCCCAATTAGGGGCTTCAGACCCTGATGAAGTTTGTCTGTTACGATGATTGGACTCAATTACCCGAGAGTGCCAATCACTTATTTGACGAGTCTGCTAAGGATAGTGTTTTTTTTTCCCGCCCATGGTTCGAGAACCTGGGCAATACGGTTCTGAATGAAGGCCAGTCGTTGTTACTGGCCTGTGTCATTGAAGGGGAGCAGGTATTAGCCATCCTGCCGCTGCTTGCGCGAAACGGTTTACACCTGTACGGATTCACACATTTATATTCTTCGCTGTTTAGCCTCTTACTCGTGCAGCATGATCAACCGGCCATACTAAAATGCCTGGTCCGGGGTTTTGATCAGATGTCCATTGGCTCCTTGCGGCTGGGTCCGGTTGCAGAAAATGACCACAATATGCAAATGCTACAACAGGCAATGGAAGCCATGGGCTATGAATGCCATCGACGCTTTCGCTTTTATAATTGGATTCATCGAGTACAAGGACAGTCATTTGAAGACTATATGGCTGCGCGACCCTCCAGGGTGCGTAACACCATAACTCGTAAACAGCGCAAACTGGAACGTGAACATGGTTACACAGTGCGTCTTTACACGGACAGGGACCTGGATCAGGCACTGGAAGATTACCAGGACGTCTACCGGGCGAGTTGGAAGGCTTATGAGCAATATGAAGATTTTATCGGTGGCCTGATAGAACGTTTATCGTCTCCAGGTTGGTTACGGTTAGCCATCCTGTATATTGATGATAAACCGGCCGCGGCACAGTTCTGGTTTGTGGCCAATGGCAAAGCCAGTATTTTTAAGCTGGTATACGATGAAGCCTGGAAACATTATTCACCAGGATCAATTCTGATCCGTTACCTGATGAAACATGTGATTGAAACCGATAAGGTCGAGGAGATTGATTTTTTGACAGGTAATGATGCGTATAAACAGGATTGGATGTCAGAGAGAAGATCGCGCTATGCATTATCTTTCTTCAAACCACGCCGGCCCAAAGGATTCGCTGAGCGAATTATTGCTCCTCTTAAAAATAATGTTTTTAACAAACTGATATAGATTACTATTGGATTTATTATGGGAACCAAATTAGTACAGAAAGACCTGATCAAAGGCACCCAGGAATTTGAACTGCTGGATGATGCCGTCAATATTCATATCAAATCACCTTTTAAGAAGGAAGAGTCACTGACCGTGATGCTGGCGGTCCTCAATCCTGAGCCGGTCATTACTAAATCACGCCTGGAATTTACCAGTCGGGTGAATAACGAGGCTTTGATTTCGCTTTACCTGGCAAAACCCAATGCCGAGGAATTCAACACTTTCGTAAGTCTTCTAAAGCAAAAAGCACAGGATGAATTCAAGGCTTTTGCGGGATTAAAAACAGATACGACTCGCGAGCTGGAGGGTAATGTTTATGATGAGCCCCCAGAATTTGACACCACTGAAAATGCGAATAATCTCAAGCAGTGGAAGCCGGTCAATCAAGAGAGTCTGGAGGAATCAATACGTATGCTGCAAGACTATGTCGGCGGTGACGAGATCAGTCCGTTACTCGCTGCACTTAAATCACTGCTGTCTGATCCCGAGAATGTTGAGATTCGCAAGAATGTGTTTAAAGAGTTTGAAGCGCTGGGACCTGGTCAGGGTGCGGTATTAACCTATGCGCCTTATGTAGGGATTTTAATGTCAGGTGATCCTTACGAAAGCTTTTAATGACTTTGCCTCTTTTAACTTATCAAGGCTCCTGGTTGATCCCAGCAAATGCATTGTATTCTTTGAGCGCCTTTTCTTTGACCGCATCCACAAACGCATTGAATTCCTCAGGATTAGGTTTGTTGATATAAAGTGATAAAAGTGGTCCGCATTTGACCCGGCTGTGGAAGTCCAGTTGTGAACCATTGATTTCCGGTTCCGGATTAAGTATTTCTAAAGGTACGGTTTTATCCTTGTTTTTAAAGGGTGCTCTGATCTTAACATGCACCTCGTTATCGAGAAGTTCAAATTCCTGTGTTCCCTTTAGCAGATGTTTCTGAATCAGTTTCATAGCGTTAATGCGGTTTGGGTGCGGGCCATTTTTCGGCATATTGATTGAGAACTTCAATCACCTCTTCGGGTACCTGCTGCGTGCTGGCCTGTCTTTTACCGTCGGCGAGAAAGCCAGGCATATCATAGGGCAGGCGCCGACCCATGTTGTCAAATGTGGATTGCATGAGTTCGGCATTAAATGAACGTGTCGCGGCAACACCGGAATTGAGGTTGAGCACACGCCAGGGACGGAAGTTATCGCTACGATCTTCGTCCATCTTGATTTCATTCGATGCGGCCTGTAACAGCTCATCCATTTGGCGGCTCATGCTAGCCAGGGTGGTTTTGTCGTTCTCGCCATTAACGAGTATGGCAAAGCTGTCGGCAGCGCCATTGAGGTTATTCAGAATGGCATCCTGGCGTGCGAACCAAACTGCCAGTGAGGCAAACAGGCGAGACAGTGCATCACGCTGATCGTGAATGTCGAGATACCAGAGCTGGGATTTGAGGCGGTCCACAAGGTCGAGGGCATAATCCGCAAGATCCGAGATGGCATCACTGTCCTCGAGTTCCTGTCCATTCTCCAGCGCCGAGGCAATCTGAAAGAAATCGGACATGGCCGAAGCGAGCGGTATCGGCCCTGATTGCTCGTCAGTAATTTTTTGCGTTTTTTCGTTCTCATCGATAACGCGCTTCATAATGCCTAAAGCCAGATCAGAAATGATGGGTATTTTAATCTCCAGTGAACTCATAGATTACGCCAAATTACAGTTTTTAATTGGCTACATAATAACAGTTAGGCCAATTATTAAAACAATGCCCAAGGCAGTGGATTAAATAAGAGGAATTAGCGCCAATCATATAGTGAAGAACAAACTCATTTTGATATAGTAAACGACCTTTTAATTCCTACTAAATGATCTTCCAGGCACAACAATGAAACTCATACAAGATTCCGAGCGGTTTGATGAATACCAGATTGCATTCATCAAGGAAATTACCCAGAACATCGCGCTTAAGCTGGTCGAAGCCGGGCTAGAAGGAGAAGTGATGGAGAATACGACTGCGAATATTGCCTTTAGTATTGCCAGTATTCTCGACGATACCTCTTTTATTAAGGCTAATGGTGAAGAAGTACACCCTTACCTGACCTTCCGTTCCGGAGAAGACCATCTTGTACACTGTGGGGAAAATGCGTACACCTATGAGTTTCTAACAGGTGTTTTAAAAGAAATGTTCGAAGCTTAACCCGCAAGACGCATATCTTGCGGCCTTGAATTAATTTATTGGTACGATTCGGTCAGGATCAATATCAACATCCGGTCCGTCAATGACCTTGGTACCGGCTTCGATTTCTTCTTCGGTAGCATCGCGAACGGTCAGGATTTCCAGCTTGAAGATCAGGTTCCTGCCACATAACGGGTTGTTCCCATCGATAGTCAGGGTCTTGTCATCCATGCGAGTCACAATAAATTCCATCGGCTCACCTTTTGAGTTCTCCATTAAAATTTTCATGCCAATCTCGCGATATTCTTCTGGCACATTTTCAATGTGATCAGTAAACACGAGGCCCTCGTCACGTGGGCCATAAATCAAATTACCATCGATGGGTACTTCGATAACTTCCCCAGCGGACTTGCCGATTAATTGGTCAGTGACCATCGTTGCGAGCACCTGGTCGGCACCATGGACGTAGCTGATTGGGAATTCTACAGTCGACAGAACCTGCCCCGTTTTTTCGTCGAGTACCTTGTAATTGAGTTCGACAAATTTATCGTCTTGAATCGTATCAGTCATAGCAGTTAAAAGATTGATGATGCAAAAATTTTAATTTCATCCTTATCATAGCCGAGTACCATTCTACCCAACCATTCGCCTTCTTTCTCTGTACTGAAAGTTCTGAATAGGCAAGTGACCTGTTCGCCACGGCGTAGCAGGCCTAGAAACTCATATTCGGGAGAGAGGCTCCGTGTCAGTTTGTCTTCAGCAAACTGCTTTGCTGCCATCTCCGGATTGACAGAGGCCAGCATCTCTTCTGCAATGTTACGTGAAAAACTTTCGTAATCACCCGCGCGGGAATGCTTGAGTTGCGCCTCCCAGATGGGCAGGGCGATGGCTTCAATTTCTTCGTCGGTTTTGTCGTTAATATTCATCAATAATCTCTGTCGTAGATCTAACAGTCATTAAAAACTTTCACACATGTTGAGATAAGGCGAAAGTAATATACATGACCCACATGGAAGTGGAAACTGCTGGTAACGCAGGAGCAATTGCCGGTACGACCGCCATGGATGGTGGAAGTACTGGAAATGTCTGGAACATTTCCAGTAAAAAAAAAGATCAACATAGAAATGTTGATCTTTTTTCAACTATCAAGGGTTGATTGCGCAACCCCCGATATTATCAGCGATTACTTACTTGCCTTCAGTAGCTTTCAGTTCAGCCAGGGCCTTATCTTCGATATCACCCACCAGGTGATACAGAGGAGCCTTTTCCATCGTGTATTCGCCAGTCTTTGGATCACGACGTGATACTGTCAGTACATGCCAGTTATCATCATCCAGTTTCATGGCGTCACCACGGTAGTAGTAACCCGGCCAACGAGTTTCCTTACGGAACAACGTGTGATGGAAAACCGCTTCAGAAGCTGTAGTACGATGCTTCAGTTCCCAGGCACGCAGAAGTTCGTGAATGTTCTCTGCTCCGATCTTGTCCAGATCTTCTTCCAGGGTCTTCAGCTTCTTCAGGCCGATGTTTAGCAGTTTTTCGTTGGTCATGTAGTTAACCGTTACACCACCACAATACTCGTCCATCAGCTTCTGCAGACGGTCCAGGCCTTGACGTGGGTTGATGTAGTTAGGCGCTACTGTGCCCGCAACGATTTCGTTACGATAAACCTTGTAGTGCTCGAGTGGCTTAAAGATTTCTTCTTTACGACGCTCGATCTGTTCCTGAGAAACACGGATACCGTTCGCCTTACCGTCATCGATGTACTTACAGGCCGCTTTCGCAGCGATACGACCTTCAGTGAAGGAACCGGATGAGAATGCGTGTGGCGTACCACCAACAGCATCACCCGCACCGAACAGACCTTCAACCGTCGTCATACGGTTATAGCCCCACTGGTACTCATCAGGAGAGATATCTTCAGGACCTGAACACCATGCACCACAACCGGTAGCGTGTGAACCCATTACGTATGGCTCAGATGTCGTCAGTTCTGGGTTTTCGTACTTAGGATTCACATCTGTAGCTGCCCACAGTACGGCCTGACCAACAGTCATACCCAGGAAGTTGTGCCAGCCGATTTCTTCCAGATGCGGATCCTGGAAAGCTTCCATGGTAACCATGTGGATAGGACCTTTACCAGACGCTACCTCGTTGATGAATGCGTGGTTACGCAGACAGGTAGGAATCGGGCGGTGCGAAACGTGAGACGCTTCAGTATCCAGGTAGGCTTTACCAACCATTTTTTCCAGAGCAGGGAACCACTTTGATTCATACTCTTCACCATCACAGTTCTGAGTGTAAGTTTTCAGATGCAAGAAGTATGCACCTACAGGACCGTAACCGTCTTTAAAACGAGCCAGTACGATACGATTTTCCATCTGGGTCATCTTCGCACCAGCACCGATCATCAGACCGTAAGCTGAACCAGAAGACCAAGGTGCATACCAGACACGACCTGCGCCTTCACCCACTGAACGTGGCTTGAAGATGTTGGATGCGCCACCGGCACCAACAATAACAGTTTTGGATTTGAATACATGGTAATCGCCCGTACGTACGTTGAAACCAACAGCGCCCGCAACGCGGTTTTCTTTGGCATCATCCATCAGCAGATGGGTAACACAAATACGGTTGTAGACCTTGTCAGCCGACTTCTTGGCAGCTTCAGCAACCAACGGTTTGTAAGACTCACCATGAATCATGATCTGCCAGCGACCTTCACGCAGAAAAGAACCGGACTTAGGATCACGCATGATCGGCATACCCCATTCTTCAAATTGGTGAACCGCTGAGTCAACGTGACGTGCCATATCAAACAGCAGATCTTCACGAACCATACCCATCAAGTCGATACGAGCGTAACGCACGTGATCTTCTGGGTTGTTCTCACCGAAACGGGTACCCATGTAGCAGTTAATCGCGTACAGACCCTGTGCAACCGCACCGGAACGGTCGATGTTTGCTTTTTCAGCAATTACGATTTTTTTATCTTGACCCCAGTAGCGTGCTTCGAAAGCAGCACCGGTGCCACCCAGGCCAGCTCCAGCGACCAGGATATCGATATTATCTTCAACAATAGTTTTAGCCATTAGTAGTAAACTCCTGCTTTCATTTCCAGACCGTTAGATTCCAAGGTGTGAATATCACCATCATCCATACGGATGTACTTGGGCTCGTTATACAGCAACTGGCTATCACGCTGTTCTTGGCTCGGGCCAGAAACATCTTTCAGCTGAGGAATATGCTTACCCCAGGGCTTGGTGGTGATAGGTGCCAGCAGATTCAGATCAGTTTCGCCATTGCGAGACTTGATGCGCCAGGCGATAACACCTTTTTCTTCATCGCGAATAACGCGAACAGAGTGTCCCAGTGGAGCAAAGTCAGCATAACCACGAACATCAATCGCGTGGTGAGGGCAGGCCTTAACACAG
>JASJBW010000168.1 GCA_030066315.1 Gammaproteobacteria bacterium | reverse complement strand
TTGCATAGGGCCGGGGCTGACGAACAGGCCATTTATGATACATCTTCAGCTCGCGGACATTGCCACTCTGGTTACGCACCCGGACGATGATTTCTTCCAGGTTATAATCACCTTCCGAAGCGTGTTCGATAATTTCCCCATGGCAATCTGGCGGAGACAAAACCCGATGCTCAATCGTTTCCGTCTCTTGAACGGTACCCAGTAAGTCACCTCCCTTTAACTGATTACCAACCAGTAACTTTTCATCAGGGACAAAATGCCAGATTTTTTCCCGATCCAACGCATCAATTTCCAAACCGCGACTAATGAGCTGACCACTCATATCCATAATTTTGTTAAGGGGGCGCTGAACCCCATCAAAGATCTGGCCCAATAGTCCAGGACCAAGCTCAACAGATAACGGATGACCAAGACCGGTTACGGACTCTCCGGGATGCAGGGATTCAGTAGACTCATAAACTTGAACCAGGGCATCTTTTTCTCGCAGGTGAATCACTTCACCCACTAAACCCAGCTCTCCTATTTTAACCTGCTCACCATTACGAATACCGGGTTGACGGATGGTCACTATGGGTCCATTAACTTCAACAACTTCACCCATTAATATGCACTCCTTTACCATTAACACTGGAGAACAGCCTTTCGAAAATTAATCTTTGTAACTCACTGTTCTTACGTAGCAGCAGGCCTTCAAAAGTATTGTCGAGCATGATATCCCCGGCTTCCGAAACCAGTTTAAACCCACCTGAACAGTCACAGATTTCTTTGGATAATCGAATCTTGACATTCTTACCACAACATTCCTTGACAAGCTGTTCCCAATCTTTCTCGAGTCGGTTCAAATCTTCCGGATTTAAGTGCGCAACAAGAGAGACATGTCCGATTTTCTCCACGCTTTGCTTCAATAGTGCGCGAAACATTTTTTCGTAGAGCTCCTTGTCTTTATATAACTCACTGATTTGCTGCTCCACAGCATCCAGTACCGATTGTACCAACCCCCAACGGTTGCGATCCTGCTCTGCCTGCATGTGCAATTCGCTGGCCTGTACCTTGCGTTGGTATTCCCTATCTGCCTGAACCTTGGCTGCTAGTAATTCTTTCTCTTCCATTAATTTTATCTTTTCACGGGTATCCTTAATGATTTTATCCCGGGTCATCTCACCTTCACGCTCGTGCTCAGCAGCCAATTGCTGTGCGCGCTTTAAAATAGCTTCCTTGAGCGCTTCAACCTGGTTGTCATCATTACCCATGCTTATTCTCCAACACCGATGTCCCCATCACTCTTGCAATGAGTTGTTCCACTTCTGGCTGAAATTCATTCAGTTGATCCAGGGCGGGAATTTCACATATCAACATTGATCCCCCCTGGTTTCGCCAGCGGTTCACCATGGGTATGTCGGCATTAATGATATCCTGTTCTAAAAACACCAGTGCTCGTCGATGTTTGCGTTTAACATCTAAAAGTACGTCATTAATTTTTTCCAAGGAAAGATCGGCATAAGTTTGAATACCCAGCAGGGCAAAACCATCCATAAGAGCTGAACTGCCCATGGCGACAATTTTCATTAGATCTTGCCTAATAAAATGATACTGACTACCAATCCATAGATCGCAATACCTTCAGCCAGACCCAGATAAACCAAGGTGCGGCCAAACATTTCAGGTTTTTCAGTGATCACTGCCAGAGAAGCCGAACCTACGGAGCTCACGGCAATGCCTGCCCCGATGGTTGCAAGACCAGTGGGCAACCCGATACCAATCAAGGCAAGTCCCAGACCCACACCAATCTCTTTTTCTCCAGCCACCGCTTCTTCCGCCGCCATTGTTTCAGCCATACCACTGATAAAGAGCCCGGCAATACCCAGTGCAAAGAGACCCAGGTTTATTGCCACACTGCCTTTCATCCACCGCGGAATCCCCGGCTTCACATTTTCGGGATACAAGATCAGGTAAATCCCCAGCCCAATGATAGAAAAAAAGCTGATCGTTAATACTATGGTTAATAGGGTCATAGTGATGTCCTCTTGGATTATCCCTGTTAAAGTTTTAATGGTTGAAAAGACTTACCCTTACCCTCAAAAAAACGGGAAAAGCCTTCGTAGTATTCAAGTCGCAAGCACTGGATGGCCACAATAGCGCCTTCCAGCACAATAATAAAAATGTTCCCCAGAATAATGGCTATCCAGTGCCCCATGATATCCAACATCCCGGCAATCGAGAATACCGCAGCCGCTAACGCGATATGATTCAGGCTGAAAGCCGCTACACGGAGAAAGGACAAGGTACCTGACAAGGTACTGATCAAGTGCTCCAGGCCTTCTATAGAGACCACTAAAATACGTTCGGAGATAGACCCCGAGGAATGACCCCACTGGTATTGTAGTATCACAGCCATCGGAACCGCTAATAACATGGCCTGCATCCAACCGAATACACCATTCACCATAAGTTCATAAGCCACATAAATCAATGCGAGATAAAAACAGAGGCCGGTGAGCCCTCTTCCGCTATAGAAAGCCAGTTTTTTATCACCTATGACCAGTGCATTGCGGATGGCCAGCAAATTCACGACCAGGATAAAAAAAGCGCCCCAACTCACCGCAATCAACAGCACCTTTTCCGGATCCTCCATGGGCGACATCCACAGGGGATGTATGACATGTTCGTAGCCAAAAATACTACCATAGACCAGACCAAAAAAAGCCGAGGAACAGCCCGCCATCACTGCCACTATGGTCACGGATGGATAAGAACGCCAAAGGAAAAGACTTCCCAAGGCAATGACCAGCCCATGACCTACATCACCAAACATCATTCCAAACATCAGTATGTAGGTTAGCGTAAACAGGTGGGTAGGATCGATCTCAGTATACGAAGGAATACCAAAGCTGTTCACCAGTGATTCAAAGGGTTTCATAAAACGATTATGCTTAAGCAGTGTCGGCACGGATTCAAATTCATCATGAACAGGATCCGACAATTCCAGGTGAAACGGAAAACTCAAATCCTGCTTCAATTGGCTTGCCACCACATCAGATTTTTCAGCCGGTATCCAACCCTGCAATGAAACCAGCCCGCCTTTGCCTTTTAACACGTTATCCAAACTGGCATAGGGTTTGGCCATCACTAATAGATGAGCAGCCCGGGTAATGGACTCAGCATTATTTGCTAACACTTCCATCATTTTTGCCTTAACCGTTTCTATTTCATAGGTTAATGCTGTCAACTTCTGGTCAAGGTTGGCTTGCATTTTGGTGGGGCTTCCAGCGAATTCTTCAGGTACATTGATTACCCTGAAATCCGCGGATTGCAGTAAATCCTCTACATCGGCCTTTTGTGTGGCCGGACCTACGATAATGACATATTCATTACCCTGCGCGGTGTGGAAAGGATGCATGACAAAATTAGCCAAAGACAGTGCTTGTTTCAGTTGTTTTTTGTTATGCGATGGTACTGTACCTACCATTATTTCGAGGAAATTACTGGAACGATGCAAGCGGCTCAAATCCAGGTCCAAAGCCGAAAATTTTTGCAGGCTGTTTGCAACCTGACGCTGATTATTGGTCTTTTCCTTTAAACGACGTAGCTCCTCTTCCAAGTTAGATAACTCTATCCAGACCTGCTTTAATGTGTGATCAAGTTCTGTTAATTGCTCCAGTGTGACAATGTCTCGGGAGGTGGGTATAGCAGGTATGTCTTTGTTTTGATAGTTCCTGATTTTAGCGTATCGTGATCGCACACTATGGTAAACCTCGTAAAACGGTCTCACAGGAAATTCGGGTAATGAATTGTTCGTTTCATGATCTTGCAATGGATGAAGAATTTCTAAACGGGCAAGCGTATTTGCCGCTTGTTGCGCATCCACATCCATCATGGTTAGCGTTATTTTTTTCATGGCCACGGGAGTGGGAAGCATTAATGTAACCCTCCTACGGCCTGTTGGATCATGTCAGAGTCAAAGCCCAGGCGTTTTCCTTTTATCACCGCTTGTAAAAACCGCACTTCAGCTTCACGTAACAATATGTAAGAAAAAGTCCGCGCTGCGACGTTACTACTATACAGCAGTTCACGCGCGGCAATGGACAGACTGAAATACTCCATCACCACTTCCATGTCCGCAATGACTTTATACCTGGATAACAGGCTGTGAAAAGGCTCGGGCAATTCATCCAACAATTCCTCGAGGGTTTCGATCTTGGCCAGGCGCATTAACTCGGCGGAATGAAGCTTTTTTCCGATGGCAGTCAACAAAAAATAGGACTTCGCAGGTGATAGTTGGTAAGAAAAACGATATCTCATTAACCATAAGAGATTAAAGCGATCGAGTAGATTTCCCAATACGTGATTCACTCGTTCTGCATCCTCTGGTTGCAAAAAACGAGTACGCTGCTTAAGGTCTATAAAAAAACTTCGATCAATCGTGGCATCTAACAAGAACAAATCATTTCCTTGCTCATCATAAACTCGCCGGGCCTGCCTGACGATCCCACCGTAAGCCGTCATTTCGAGCATCCGCAACATTTCATAGGGATCTTCGGTTTCAAGCAGCTCCTTGGTGGCAAGGTCCACAAAATAACCCAAATCAACCAACTGATCTTTAATATCTTCAACCGGTGTTGCGGTGAATTTTCCTCTAATCAAAACTTTGACATTAACCAGCTCGAACCAGCGAATGGCAAAATTAAAAAAACGTCGCTCATTACCGGAAAAAGGCCTTAATAAAACCCGATAATCTTCAAGCGCATACTGATAAAGGTAGTAGACATTGCGTCCGAGCTTATCGGGTTCAGTTTCATAGTGATGCCCGGTAATCCGGTTCATTTCCTGAAGGACCTGATTTAAATCAAGATCAATCAAGTCTAAAAGCCGCTGTGCAGGGAAAAGGCGACTGGCATACAGTGAAACCCGAGTATTCAGATAATCACTGGAAAAACCACTCATGGCATTATTTACCGACTTCCAGAATCAGATCGATGGCTAATTCCAAGGCTTCCTGCTGATGCGCTTTTGCCATCTCTCGCAGTTCCTGATTACGTTCATCGTAGCGCAGTTTCATCTCGGCAATCGTTTGTTCAGCTCGTTCATGAGCCTTGTCAGTAAAGGATTGGTACATCTCGGGCAAGCGTTTTTTAAACTGCTGCTCCATGTCATGGGCATCATCCAATGCCTTTTGTACGATGACGTCACGCTCGATTTCACCATCGGATACGATATCCTCGGCTTCAGATTCAGCCTTTAATAAGTCATTTAAAGAATCCACCATTCCTAAAAGCCCGTTATTAAGAATTACTTTGAATTGTAGTTTTTTTGGCGCAAATCCACATGATTTGCATCAAGAGAGCTGCTGACCGGTTTAATGCCTTAATCCAGTGCAATGATGCACTGCTTTGCCCCATAAAATATAGCAAAATCGAAGTGCTGAGTTGAACAAAAACCCTACAAGATCGAGTTAGCAGGTTTTCTTGAAACTGGCATAGATTCTGCTGTAACTATTATGAAATAGATTTTTCACTATCACCTCCTTAGCTTGGGAAAGCTCCAGGCAACTTGCCCCTTAAGGTTTTAAGGGGCTTTTTTTTCACGCTGCGATGTTTCTATCTGGATGTTATCAATGGCACCGAGACAATTATGATTTATGATAAAAATGAGGTTACCAAGATACAAAAAAGCCCGCTGCTAAGCGGGCTCATGATGAACGGGATCAATCTTTAATGATCCATCAGTTATTCTGGATCACGATATTGGGAAATGCTGCAGAATGATCTTTGGCCTTGGTGGCGAGTTTTGCAGCTGTTTTTCGTGCGATTTCACGATAGATTTCGCTGATTTTACTCTCCGGCATGGCCGCTACGGTGGGATTACCACCATCTGCCTGCTCACGTATCGTAATATCCAGTGGTAGCGCGCCCAGGAAATCCACACCATATTCTTCCGCCATACGGGTTCCACCTCCTTCACCAAAGATATGTTCCGCATGACCACATTCGCTGCAAATATGAATGGACATGTTTTCAACTATACCCAGCACAGGCACTTCTACCTTTTCAAACATCTTAAGACCCTTACGCGCATCCAGCAATGCTATATCCTGGGGGGTGGTTACGATTACAGCACCACTCACAGGAATCTTTTGGGCCAGGGTTAGCTGGGTATCACCGGTACCGGGTGGTAGATCAATGACCATGTAATCCACATCTTTCCAGTTGGTATCGTTGAGTAATTGTTCCAGTGCCTGGGTCACCATGGGACCACGCCAGATCATGGGGGTATCTTCTTCGACGAGGTAACCAATGGACATGGACTGAATATCATGACCGACCATCGGTTCCAGACTTTTACCATCGACCGATTCGGGTTGTCCACTACAGCCCAGCATTCTGGGCATACTGGGACCATAGATATCGGCGTCCAGAATACCCACCGTGGCACCTTCGGCCTGAAGCGCCAGGGCCAGGTTTACGGCAGTGGTTGATTTACCTACGCCACCCTTCCCGGAGGCAACAGCAATGATATTCTTGATCCCTTCCTGAGGTTTTAAATTCTGTTGTACGGCATGCGATACGATCTTACTGGACACGCTCACTTCCACGGCGCCCACTCCATCCAGGTCAGCAACCTTTTCGTTGACGAGCTTTTTCATGTCGTCAAAATAACCGGCTGCAGGGTAACCCAGGACCACTTTTATGCTGACCTTGTCACCCTCTATTTCGACAGATTTTACTGATTTAGTGCTGGCCAGATCTTTTTCCGTGTTGACATCAACGATCTCACCCACTGCTTGCTTGATTTCATCTTGTGTAATAGCCATAAAAAAATTCCCTACAACCAGGTCCTAAAATAATGAGCGTGGCATTCTACATGAGCCGATAGGGTTATTTAACCTTTAATTTCCGAGGGAAATGGTCAGGTATTATTACGAGAATCCAGACAACCCTATACAGATATCCATGCAGAACATAAAATAGCGTGCTTTTAAGTACTCGAAGAGAATTAATGAGTTCCCCCGACCAGAACAAACCACGCAAGATAGTTGTCACCAGTGCGCTGCCTTACGCCAATGGCCCCATTCATATCGGGCACATGGTGGAGTATATCCAAACCGACATATGGGTTCGTTTCCAGAAATTACAAGGACATGAATGTATCTATGTTTGTGCCGATGATGCTCATGGAACCCCCATCATGTTACGTGCACAGGCAGAGGGCATTACCCCCGAGGAGTTGATCAATCGGGTTAAAATTGAGCATGAGAAGGACTTTGCTGACTTTCACGTGGGATTCGACAATTATCACAGTACTCATTCCGAGGAAAATCGTTATTTTTCCAATTTTATTTACACAAAGATCAAAGAGGCCGGACATATTGCCACCCGTACCATTTCACAATCCTACGATCCTAAAGCTGAAATGTTCTTGCCAGATCGCTTTATCAAGGGTGAGTGCCCGAATTGTGGCACGGCTGATCAGTATGGAGATAATTGCGAGGCATGTGGCGCCACTTACGATCCAACTGAACTCAAAAACCCTCGATCGGTAGTTACCGGTGAAACCCCGATTGAAAAAGATTCCGAACAGTTTTTTTTCAAGTTGGGCGATTACTCGGATATGTTGAAGCAATGGACCCGGGCAGGACATATTCAAAAAGAGATTGCCAACAAAATGGATGAATGGCTTGAAGAAGGCTTGCGTGATTGGGATATTTCACGCAACGCACCTTACTGGGGTTTTGAAATCCCAGATGCGCCCGGCAAGTATTTCTACGTCTGGATGGATGCTCCGATCGGTTACCTGGCGAGTTTCAAGAACTGGTGTGATCGCAGCGGTCATAATTTTGATGATTACTTCAAGGCCGACAGCGAAGCCGAGCTTTATCATTTCATCGGTAAGGATATCGCTCGGTTTCATACCCTGTTCTTTCCAGCCATGTTACATGGAGCCGGATTTCGTAAACCCACGGCTGTGTATTGTCATGGTTTTCTGACCGTGGATGGGCAAAAAATGTCCAAATCCCGGGGTACCTTTATCAAGG
>JASJBW010000167.1 GCA_030066315.1 Gammaproteobacteria bacterium | reverse complement strand
GTTCATAAGCGTAGAATCGTTGACTCTGGTACAGTACTTCTCCATCCCATTCAAAACCAAAGGCCTCGAGAGTGAATAAAATATCATCGACCGAACCTTCGACAACACGTGGAGTATCAACATCCTCCATGCGTAATAGCCACTGGCCCTGTTGCGATCGTGCTTGGCAGTAACTGGCTACTGCTGTGACCAGTGAACCGAAATGTAATGGACCAGAGGGGGTAGGTGCGAATCGTCCGACCACAGATTCTTCGGAGGTTTCGTTCATACGTCTATTATGCGCTGGATGGCAAGAGTAATTGTTGCAGCATTGTTTCGTAGATTTGCGATAACGTATCTATTTCACTGACTTTGATATGTTCATTGATCTGATGAATGGATGCATTCACCGGGCCCAGTTCCAGTACCTGAGCACCGGTGGGTGCGATAAAACGGCCATCAGAAGTACCACCGCCGGTGGAGAGCTCGGTTTCCATTCCAGTGACCTGGCGTATCGCAGTTTGTGCAGCCTCTACCAGGGCACCTTCCTGTGTTAAAAAAGGTTGACCGGATAACTTCCATTCGATTTCAAAATTGAGATCGTGTTTCTGCAGCACGGCTTCAACCGATTGTTTGATGGATTCAGCAGTGAGGCACGTGGAAAATCTGAGGTTGAAATGAATTTTGACATCACCAGGAATGACATTGGTTGCGCCTGTTCCTGAATGGATATTAGAAACTTGAAATGTTGTGGGTGGGAAAAACTCATTACCCTGATCCCACTCCGTGGTGGATAGTTCAGCCATGGCAGGTGCTACCATGTGAATCGGATTATCAGCAAGATGAGGATAGGCGACATGTCCCTGGACACCATGTACGGTTAGATCAGCTCCGAGGGAGCCACGACGCCCATTCTTAACCACATCCCCTACCGTCTTGGAACTGGAGGGCTCACCCACAAGCGCCCAGTCAATTTTCTCTCCCCGAGATTCAAGGACTTCGATAACCTTGACCGTTCCATCCACAGATGGACCTTCTTCGTCGCTGGTAATCAGGAAAGCAATTGAACCCACATGGCCAGGATGTTCCTTGATAAAACGTTCACAGGCCGTGACCATGCAGGCAATACTGGACTTCATGTCCGCGGCACCACGAGCATACAAATAATCATCCCTAACTTCTGGTATAAAAGGGTCACTATTCCATTTTTCCAGAGGACCTGTGGGTACCACGTCGGTATGTCCGGCAAAGGCCAATACGGGTGAGGTATTACCTTTACGTGCCCAAAGGTTGGTCACTTCGCCGAACTGGAGGAATTCACATTCAAAACCAAGTTTTTTTAGCCGTTGACAGATGATTTTTTGGCAGCCCTTATCGTCAGGGGTGACAGAGTCAATAGACAATAATTCAACAGCGAGTTCGAAGGATTCCGATGACATGATTATGCAATAAAGGTTTGCTGATAAGTTTCTTCATCAAATCCTATTAGCGTGGTCTTGGCGGTTTCTAAAATTGGGCGTTTAATCATCGAGGTTTTTTCCATCAAAATAGGGATAGCGGACTCTGCATTCATGTGGGTTCGGGTTTCTTCATCCAGTTTACGCCAGGTCATCCCCCGGGTATTGACAATCTTGTCCCAACCATATGCCTCAATCCAAGTTTTAAGTTGCTGGGCGTCTACACCCTTTTTTTTATAATCATGGAATTCATAGTCCACGTTATTTGACTCGAGCCATTGGCGCGCTTTTTTGATGGTATTGCAATTGGGTATACCGTACATCACCACTTGTTTTACAGGCATTACTTGATATCCCTCAGTAACTCGTTAATGCCCACTTTTGATCGTGTTTTTTCATCAACCTGTTTGACAATGACTGCGCAATACAGGCTGTATTTACCATCACTGGAAGGTAGGTTGCCGGAGACTACCACTGAGCCAGCAGGTATCCGGCCAAAAGTGACTTCATCTTTTTCCCGGTTATAAATTTTGGTGCTTTGACCAATATAGACACCCATGGATATGACTGAGTTTTTTTCCACTATGACGCCTTCTACAACTTCTGAACGTGCACCGATAAAACAGTTGTCTTCGATGATCGTTGGTGCAGCTTGCAAGGGTTCAAGTACACCACCAATACCAACACCACCGGAAAGATGAACATTTTTCCCTATTTGCGCACAGGAACCCACAGTTGCCCAAGTATCTACCATGGTGCCACTATCGACATAAGCCCCAATATTGACATAGGAGGGCATCATGACCACGCCTGGTGCCAGAAAGGATCCACGACGCGCTGTTGCCGGAGGAACGATGCGAACCCCGCTATCTCGAAATTCACGGGTGTTTATATCGGCATATTTTGGAGCCACCTTGTCATAATAATTGGTGAATCCGCCTTTGATGAACAGGTTATCCTCTATACGGAAGGATAACAAGACCGCTTTCTTCAACCACTCATTGACCTTCCATCCGCCATCTACGGGTTCCGCAACCCGGGCTTTCCCGTAATCCAGTAAATCAATGGCTTCATTCACTGCATCTTTAACCAAGGGTTCAACATTCTGTGGGGTAATGTCGGCACGACGCTCGAAAGCATCTTCAATAATTTGCTGAATATCAGACATTCAGTGTCTCCGTAGATAACGTATAGATTAAGATAAAAATTGTTTAATTCTGGACGCGGCATCCTGGCATTCATCCAGGGGGGCAACCAACGCCATACGAATATAACCCTGACCGGGGTTGATACCATCAACAGAACGGGAAAGGTATTGTCCTGGCAATACGGTAATGTTCTGTTGAGCAAATAACTGCTGGGTAAATTCCGTGTCAATATTAGGCGTTTTGATCCAGCAATAGAAACCGGCATCCGGGCGAACCGGGCGCAGTGTATCAGAAAGCGCACTAATCACCGCGTCAAATTTTTTTCGATACTGTTCACGGTTTTCTACCACATGATGCTCATCACGCCATGCGGCAATACTCGCACTTTGTGTGGCGGGTGGCATAGCACAGCCATGATAAGTCCGATAGAGCAAAAACTGCTCTATGATATGGGCATCTCCAGCCACAAAACCCGATCTCAGTCCTGGCAGGTTGGAGCGCTTAGAAAGGCTGTGAAAGACGAGACAATTTCGGTAATTATCTAATCCCAAGGCATCCGCCGCAGTCAACAAGCCAGGAGGTGGGTGATCTTCGTCAAAATAGATCTCTGAGTAACACTCATCACTGGCAATGATGAAATTGAAACGCTGTGCCAGGGTGATTAATTGCTGCAGGTATTCAAGTGACATCACCGCGCCGGATGGGTTTCCAGGTGTGCAAATGTAGACCATCTGACAATCCTGCCATTGTTGGTCAGTAATACTGTCAAGGTCGGGTAAAAAGTCATTTTCAGCCGTACAATTCATGTAGCATGGTTGAGCCCCTGCCAACAGGGCTGCGCCTTCATAGATTTGGTAAAAGGGGTTAGGCATCATGATGAGCGGATTCGTGTTGGCGGTATCAATAACGCACTGAGCAATGGCAAATAATGCTTCTCGGGTGCCATTAACAGGCAAAACCTGGTTCTCTGCATCAATTGGCGTAGTCAACTTAAATCTTTGGTTTAACCAGTCTGCAATAGCCTGACGAAGCAGGTCAGTTCCTTTGGTAGCCGGGTAAGTCGATAACAAATGAGTGTGCGCAATCAAGTTTTCAGTAACAAAATGAGGCGCAGGGTGTTTGGGTTCACCGATAGATAGAGCGATATGTTCCAAATGAGCTGGCGGATCAATGTTTTGTTTCAACTGCCTCAGTTTTTCAAACGGGTACGGGTGGAGTTTCGCTAAATCGGGGTTCATGGTCTGGGATTCATCATCGAGTGTCGCTATTATAACGATATCGTATTCAGGTTCACAGATTGAGATGACTACAGGCAACAATCACTTTTCAGGCATAGATCACCAAGGCGTGATTATTTCAGACATTGACAGGAGCAGGCACTTTTATGCCGATGTATTAGGTTTGGAAGAGGATACCGATCGTCCTGAGATGTCATTTGATGGATTATGGTTCAAGGTGGGCGAACAGGCGATTCATTGCCTGTTGCTGAAAAACCCGGATCCAGTAGAGGGTCGTCCGGAACATGGCGGACGTGATCGCCATGTCTGTTTAATAGGATCTGATATCAATGCCCTGGTGGACCGACTTGAACAATACTATATCGATTACACGCGTAGTAAATCAGGAAGACATGCTATTTTCTTTCATGATCCTGATGGAAATGCCATAGAAGTACAGCAAAGAGATTAAAACCGGGTGCCAGGCACCCGGTCATGTCATCAAGGAAAAACGGGCAAGGTAGGTTCAGTTCCGCTGACTTCAGCTTCGGGGTGGTGTTTTTTAACCAGTTCGGTGATCTCATCGATTCGGGCGACAGGCACATCCACCATCAGTAATAACTGACCCTCGTTAATCGCATCTTCAAATTCTTTGAGCTGGGTATTTTCGATATTGATACCAATCATGCCGGACACCCAGGCACCAAATCCGGCTCCCAGTAACCCCAGGCCCAGAACAGCACCCCCACCGACAATCAAACCCGCAGGTGGAAACGTCATGGCAACCAGGCCGGCTAGAATTCCTGTGCCACCCCCCACGGAGAGTCCTTTTTCAACAGCCGGAATGAAATCGGTTTCCTGCAATAAGTTGGCTTCCGGCAAATGGGCTTCCTGCAAAGCATGATGATCTTTAGCTGCTATATGGATTCTACGTTCTTCTATACGAGCGAGTAGCAGTTCATCAACAATGGCAGTGGCACTATTTATTTCTGGAACTAAAAAATATAACCGTCTCATTTCCTGTATCTCCTGATATCAATGTAATTATTTTCTAGGCAGATGGATCCTGACTAACCAATCTAATTATACCTTAATGGGCATATGCACCCTTTTTAAAAATCTGATTACTGGCTTTTTCCCATAAATAAAACTTATAAATCATGATCACGGCCGTTCGCGCCAATCCCTTGTTTGAGGCATTTTTAGAATTTGGCCTAATTGTTGCAGACTACTTTTCATAACTCGTGATTTGGCATGAATACAGTCAAAAAAATAACTTTTCTGCTCTTCAAAACAGTCGGAAAAAGCGAGCAAGTAAGAAATCGTCAAGATAATGACAACGGGATACGCAATGATTAATAACAATATCAATCAGGTTCTTAACCAGATGCAAGCCATTGAGGCCCTGGCTAAAAACCAACCTGCCCAGGCGCAAAAAAATGGTACCACTGGAGATTCCAGTTTTGCCGACATGATGCAAAAGGCCATAGACCAAGTCAATACTAACCAGATGCAGGCCGCTGAACTCGGTAAAGCACTGGAAATGGGCGATCCTAATGTCGATTTGGCACAGGTTATGGTAGCCATGCAGAAATCACGGGTTTCATTTCAAGCTCTGACAGAAGTCAGGAACAAATTATTAACGGCCTATCAGGACGTTATGAACATGCCGGTGTAAAAATATGGCTGAAGCAATTACAGATCAACAAGCGATGGCACAACCTTCGACGGGTACTGCAATGCAGGGGGCAGGGAGTGCTAATCCCATTGATACCTTTATACAATCGGCCACTGTGAGACATTTTGGTCGCCTGATAGGATTGGCGGTTGCCGTCGCAATCGGAACCGTGGTGGTGTTGTGGTCTGCAGAACCCAATTATTCACCTTTATACACTAATGTAACCGGTCAGGATGCTACCGAAATTGCCAACGTCCTGACGGCCAATGAGATTAAATACAAGATTGACGCAGACACTGGAACCATCATGGTGGCCCAGTCAAAAGCTGCCGAAGCACGGCTAAAACTGGCTGCACAGGGGTTGCCCCAAGGCACTACGCGTGGGTTGGAGATGTTGCAGCAAGATCAGGGTATGGGTACCAGCCAGTTTATAGAGTCAGCCCGCTATAATCATGCGCTGGAGGCTGAACTATCTCGTTCCATAGAATCCATTCGCAGTGTAGAACAGGCCAGGGTGCATCTGGCACTTCCCAAACAATCGATCTTTATCCGTAACCGGACCAAGCCAAGTGCATCGGTGATGACCAAGCTCTTTGCGGGTCGTCGCCTTACTCCGGGTCAAGTCGATGCCATCGTACACATGGTGGCGGCCAGTATTCCTTTGATGGAGGCATCCCAGGTTACTGTCGTGGATCAATTCGGCCGCCTGTTGACCGGGGATCGTGATGGAGAGATTGCTCAAACTAGTAAGCAATTCGATTACACACGTAAGCTCGAAGACAGTTACGCTGATCGGATCATTCAACTGTTACAACCTATCATTGGTGAAGGCAAGGTCAATGCAGAGGTTTCAGCTTCGCTGGACTTTTCGGTCATAGAATCCACACGCGAAGCTTATGATCCCGAGAGAAGTGTCATCCGCAGTGAGCAGATCTCTGAACAGGCGACGCGTGATTTAGCTCAGGCTATGGGTATTCCAGGTGCCCTGAGCAACCAACCTCCGGGTACCGGTACCATGGAGGCAGAGGCGAACGAAACTGAAGCAGCCACGGCGCAGATTCCATCCAACCAGAATCGTAGTGCTACTCGTAATTTTGAAGTTGACCGTATGATTAGTCATACCCGTAATCCCCGCGGCACAATACAACGCTTGTCCGTGGCCGTTTTGATCGATTCCAAAACTCAGGTCAAAGAGGATGGTACGGTTGAAAAGGTGGCCTATAGCGATGAGGAAATTCAACGTTTCGAAAGCCTCATCAAGGAAGCTATCGGCTTTGACCAGAATCGTGGAGATAGTGTGAGTGTCATCAATCAGTCTTTTATCTCCGAAGAGATCGAAACAGTCGAGGTTCCCATGTGGAAATCGCTTCTGGAAGAAACCTGGGTCTGGGATTTGGCAAAACAGATTTTAGGGGCTCTCGGACTGTTGATTGTTTACCTGATATTTGGCCGGCCCTTTTTAAAATCACTGAATCCCAACCGGATTGAAGTCAATCAAAAGCAGATCGGTACTGATGGCACTGAAGGCAACAATGATGGTATGCAACAGGCCCAACAAATGGGAGGGGGAATGGCCGGTGATGTCAATGCCATGCCCATGATGAATGAAGATCCTAATAATGCCGCAGCAATGATCCGTCGGAGTGATGCCACCCACGAACAGAAAGTGGATATGGCGCGTACCCTGGTGATGGATGATCCGGCTCGGGTGGCAAATGTAATGAGACAATGGGTGAGTGAAGATCAATGAGTCAAGCTGCAGCCTCAACGGAAGTCGTTGTTCCTAAAATGACCGGTGTCGATAAAGCGGCGCTATTACTATTAACCTTGGGCGAAGATGTAGCCGCGCAGATTTTACAGCACATGAACCCCAAACAGGTTCAGGTGGTCGGTGCCACCATGGCAACCATGGATACCGTAACACGTCCTATGGTTGAAAACGTGATCAACGATTTTCTGGACTTGTTAGAAGATCAAACGGCCCTTGGCATCGGTAATGACAGTTATATCCGGGGTATGTTGGAAAAAGCCCTCGGAGATAAAGCAGGTAATGTGATTGATCGAATTTTAATGGGTTCCGGGAGCAATGGTCTCGAAGCCCTTAAATGGATGGACCCCAAGTCAATTGCTGAAATCATTCGCCTCGAACATCCCCAAATCATCGCAATTGTCATGTCCTACCTGGAGCCGGATAGTGCGGCCTCGGTGTTGAGTAATCTACCCGAAAATACTCGCGCAGGTATCCTCATGAGAATTGCTACCCTGGATGGTGTTCAGCCTGCTGCAGTTAAGGAATTAGATGCAATCATGGAAAAATACTTTTCCGATAATGATAACGTCAAGTCTTCCATGGTGGGTGGAGAGAAAACGGCTGCAGATATTCTCAATTTCCTCGATACCGCAGTCGAAAATAAAATGATGGAACAGGTGCGAACCGAGAATGAAGAGTTGGCCACGCGGATTGAAGACTTGATGTTTGTCTTTGAAAATCTGCGTGATCTGGATGACCGCAGTATTCAGACCTTGCTTCGTGAAATTTCCACTGACCTGTTGACTCTGGC
>JASJBW010000166.1 GCA_030066315.1 Gammaproteobacteria bacterium | reverse complement strand
GGTATGTTTGGCTATAATCCTCATCAGCCCCCATTAAATACATCGAGGATAAAGATGCATATCATCAGACGTTTTCATAAATCATTATCAATCATCTCATTATTTTTGTTCTCCGGTTTATTCTTTTCTCCTATTCAGGCAGCAATGATTGGGAATGATACGCTGGTAAAAAAAGCACTCCATGATTTAAACGTTAAGCAAGTCATTACCATGCTTGATAAAACTGAAGTTCAAGAGCAGCTCATTCAAATGGGGGTCGATCCAATCGCAGCAAAAAGTCGTGTAGGCCAACTCAATGATGAGGAACTATCTTCTCTGGTAAAGAATATCGAAACACTGCCGGCAGGTGGTGATGCAGGGGGTACTTTACTGACTATATTTATTATTCTGGTGATTACCGATATGCTGGGTGCGACCGATATTTTTCCTTTTGTAAAGAACATTAACCGATAATATCCTGTATATGCGGGATCCAATATGCACCAGGCTTATACCTGGTGCATTATTGATATTTCTATTATCAGCCTGTGCAACGGCACCTCAGACATTAAAGTTAATCAACCAGCCACCTGACAACATTCCCTCATTTTCAGAGCTCGTTGAAGTTCCTTTTTTCCCCCAACAAGATTATCAATGTGGCCCGGCTTCACTCGCCACGGTACTCCAGTTCCAAGGAATCGAAGTCACACCAGATCAATTAATCGATCAGGTTTATATCCCTGAACGTAAAGGCAGTCTCCAGATAGAAATGATTGCCACAGCCCGAAGTTATGGGCTCCTGGGATATAAAATTGACCCGCTACTAGAGAATATATTACTGGAAATAGATAGTGGTCACCCGGTACTGGTTTTCCAAAATCTAGCCCTGGATGCCTGGCCAAAATGGCATTACGCGGTTGTGGTCGGGTATGATATTCAAAAGTCGGAACTGATACTGCGATCAGGCACCTATGCCCAACATACGGTTAGCTTTTCTACTTTTGAGAAAACCTGGGCAAGAGCTGATTATTGGGCCTATGTTTTTACCCAAAGTGGTGAGATCCCTCTTACTGCCTCTTTTCTAGAACATATCAAAGCGAGTCATGAACTGGAGAAATCCAAGGGCATGGAATATGCTATAGCGGCTTATCGTTCAGGCTTAAAAAGATGGCCTGGAAACTCCTTAATGCTTATCGCACTTGCGAATGCAGAATATGCGTTAAGTAATTGGCAAGCATCGGTTCATTTATTACAAAAAGAAATCTCTTTACGCCCCAACAATGCTACTGCTTGGAACAACTTGGCTTATGCGCTTATGGCTAAGGATTGCAAACGACAGGCATTATTAGCTGCGGAATGCGCAATAGAGTTGAGTCCGGAAGATCAAAATATCAGCGATAGTTATGTTGAAATTAAACGGTCCCATGCTGGCAACACAGGGGATTGTAAAAACATTCAATGCCCACTCATGAATTGAGCAGTTATGAATTCAGGGAGATGCCCATGAAATTTACCCTGGTTTCGGCTTCAAATGATATTCAGATAGGTCACGACCGTTCAAAAAAGCTTATTGTCACTTTTCACTCTTTGATGGATATGCTGGTCTTTGTGGATTGAAGATCACTTTCGTCTGGATAATTTCCATGCATTCTTAAGACAGGGTGATAATCGCCACAGGTCATCAGGCCATTTTTAAAACAGCTCAGCGGTAAATTACTATAGACGACTCTGTCGTTCGGTAACTGGTGAATTTTAAAGTTAAGCGGAGAATGATAAGGGTGCGCTAATGAGACTGATGCTGTACTCAGAAGCATCAAAAACAGTAAACTCGAGATAATTATTTTCACTTTGCATTTACTTTGAAATCAATATTATTTTTATTATGGCACATACTGGGCAGGTTTGACTTTAATTAGCTCTATCGAAACCGGAAAGAGGCGAAGGGTCAAACAGCGATTATTGACCCATCGATTATCTTAAAAAAGCTCGCTCTTGGTAGAACGGGCTTTCCATGAACTAGTTACAGACTATTCCTTCGTGTATGTAAAGGTTAAATCATAGCTGATGGTCTGACCTGGAATCGTAATATTCTCTACGACAATATCGGGTGTTGTTATTGTGGCTGTATAATTAATTACGACTTCAGTATCTGAAGATGAAACGATAGTAAAACTGGCATTACTTATAGTGCCTAGACTTCCAAAGCTATCGTTAAATATCTGATTTATTTCACCTGGGTCACTACCTGTTGGGACACCAGCCGCAGGTAATCCATTGATTACAATATTAGAAATAGATATACCACCAGCTGTTCCAGAAATAGTCAGAGTCCAATCTCCAGTCAGTGCACCGCCTCCAATTTCAAATCCTGTTACATCAATATTGGGATCAAAGGATACAGTGCTGCCATTAATGTCGATGGTTATGACACCAGGCGAAGATTCATCTATGGTAATTGTGATCCCATCAAGAACAGCATCGATACCGGTACCATCGGCATCAAATGCGGTACTGAAAAAGTCATATACATTGGGTAACCCTTCACTGGAAAGTAATGAAGCCAAATGAGCATTCACTTTGGCAATCGCATCATTTATATCTTGTTGAGTAATTTCAGAGAATATGGATGAGAAATTTGCATAGACATCATCCAAGTCAACGTATATGACCCCATTTTTGCTAGCCTCTTGGAGGGCGAGATTCGTCATTGTTGTGATATTGGAAACGACGTTACAAGCATCAGCAAATGAGTAAAGAACTTCTCCGCCATTTTCAACTTTAATAACATAAGGACTTGCAGAACAATCTACTGCAACAGAGAACCCTCCATCAGGTCCGGTGGTGGTGGTATTTTCATTATTGTTGCGATCCCGAGAGGTAACGGTTTCACCCGCTATGGCCATACCTACGGCTGCTGTTCCACTGATTGTCCCTGCTGTGCTTGAGCCCCCTCCATTATCACTGTCGCTGCTACTACATGAAATAATTAAGAGCGAAAATAGGGCGACTATCGGTATCATTATCATTGATTTCATGTTTATCCCCTTTTGATTTGTTATGAGCTTTTAAATGTTAATACTATAGAAATAGCTTCACTAGCCTTATTGAAAAACCATATAAAAAATATGTGATGCGATTCAAAAAATAATTTTAATGGATATAAACAGGATTTAACTGCTAATTTGTTATTATAAAAATTCCTAATATCCTTGGGTCTTTTGAACGCCGGTATGGTGAACATAGCCAAACTTCAGGCCATCAACTTGGGATGCCTGCTTTCAGAGAAATATCATTGAAATAAGTTAGGTACGCTTTTTGCTAATGACACTTATCGAATGAATAAAAAAACCTCTCGCGAGGAGAGGTTAAGTTCCAACAATTATTATTTTGAGACTATTTTTTTGGCAGGGTTTGTAAGTGTGCGAGAATGTCGACGGTGACTTGAAGATCAAAGGCACGCATGGCCGGCATCTCCTCACCAGGCTGTCCATTTTGAATTTTATGGACAACCTCCCATGGATTTTTATGCGATAGACCCCCTAATGCCGGCATGTTTTTAGGTTCTCTGCCAGACTTGTCATGGCAGCCTGCACAAACGGTGTTGTAGTAAGCGGCGCCTTTATCGGCATTTCCAGATTTCACTAATTTGGTTTTACGATCGATGATCTGGTCCATATCCACTTGGCCTTTTGTCACAAAATTGGCGAGATCGGTGAAATCCTGGTCACTCATTTTACCCGCATAACCGTGTGTGGCATCTTTCATTGCCGCAATTACTTTTGCACTTGAACCGCCTTCGAAACTTCTGAGACCACCAATGCCCGTTTTATAAGAGCCTGAGGCGTAGGCACCATCCTTACCCATTAGATCCCAACCGTGACAGGATTTACAACGATGAGTCGCATTACCTTTCTTTTTAGTATTGGACGCTGGCCAAGCAGGATGTGTATCTTTGGGTTTGTCGACGCCAATGACTTTAAACCACTTGTCATAGAGTAGGCCACCCCTGGCGATAGAAGAATCTTCTTCAGCAACAGCTGAGCTTGAAAACTGAAAAAGGAAAAGTGCCGTTAAACAGCTGAATATTGCTTTTCTAAACATGACTCCACCTCTCTTTAATGATTATTTATATTTTTTTTCGATACTCCATTAAAGTTGTTTTATCCATTCGGGTCATTCTGATACCTAATGGAACTAAAATTAATCAATAAATGATAAAAATTCATCAATGTTGATCTAAATCAATTTTTTGGAAATAGAGCCACCATATTTCTCTACGATTAAGAATCCTTATCCAAAAGGAAGAACAGTTATTGGCACTATTGTGTAGTTTAAGTCTAAATCCAGAATGACCGTTCCCGATAAAGAATCGTTAAGGTTTTTTATTGCAGAGCAGGGCTGATGTGGCATCCAATGGCATAAGGCAATATAAATTCCCCAAATGCTGATTAAAGTCATTTATCCCATAGTATTTTAATGATATTCATTTAATAAGTATTACTCATGGGATTCAGTCAAATGGGTATTAATATTAAAAGAGTTATTTTCATTGTTTTGATTGCCACCTTAACCAGTGGATATATAGACTGCAGCACTCGGTTTTCTAATGATGATTTTTCGATCACTACAAAAAGCCCCTTACCTCAAGGAACCATCGGTGAATATTACACGCTCAGTCTATCTGCAGATGATGGTGAAGAGCCTTATACCTGGATCGTTTATAACGTCAGTGCGCTACCACCCGGTTTAAATTTAATAGACGGGACACTCTCAGGCACCCCCACAACTGCCGGAAATTATAATTTCAATATTGTGGTATACGATGTAACGGGTGATTCAACCGAAAAAAATTTCTCTCTGACCATTCAGGATTCCTTGACAGCCTTAAAAACGTCCATATGGACGTATTCTAAGGATGTCTATGAAGTGACCAATCACCGGGGTACTGCTTGTTCCATTGGTGAGATCAATATTCACACCATTACAGTCCATCAAAACCTCTCTACCCATGAAATCACTTTTTCTGGCTTTTTTGATGATTCAACAAAGTGGCTATCGGGTTTTCAGGATCCTTTAAATTCATACGCGCTTATGGTTGAAGGCAGTTATTCTGAGGGTTCCGGTACTCTAACTGCTCGGCTTGAATTGACTATCAATTCGTCTTTTACGCATATGTCTGGCATTGAATACTGGTCATGGACTGATGCTGACAATACCTGCATCCATGGTGAAGCCCACGTTCAAGTCACCAAGAATTAAATATCATCTCAATCATCGGCTTGTGATTCATCACCGGGAACGAATGTTGAGGTGACACCTTGGCAGCTATCCTTTACACGATTTATTCAACCATGGTGGTTTCTATATCGGCTCCAATTACTCTGTAACCTTTTTAAGTTCAGCTTTCTATATGCCGCTATTCCTATCTCAATAATGCTGTGCTGTTGAAAGCATCCAACTCGGGCGATGATCGATTTCTTCCATATATTTCTCGGCACAATACTTGTTATTTATCAACCGATAACGTAACCTGCTATATAGCAGTGCAGTGCGGATAAACCTGTTATCAAATCGATCATTACCGGAATTTGTAAATTTTCAGACGTTATGACATGAAGAGTATTCACCAAAGATTCTTCTTGGGCCTTCTCCATTTCATTTTTGGAATAAGCAACTTCATGATGCCCTCTATGGCGGGTTGGGAGCTGCAGTGGATTGATCGGTTCGACGGTACCGGTGTGGATTGGAACAATTGGACCGCTCAAATTCAGGCCAACTTTAATGCTGAAGTACAGTGCTATACCGATGACGATAGCTCAATTAATAAAAACTATGATGTTTCCAATGGCACCTTAAAAATTATCGCCAGAAAACAATCCATTAACTGTCCTGGTCTGAGTCAATCTCCAAGAGAGTGGACTTCAGGCAGAATTAACAGCAAGGATAAAAGGGAATTTTTATATGGCCGCATAGAGGCCAGAATTAGATTTTTAAATTCAGAAGCAGGGACCTGGCCTGCATTCTGGATGCTTGAAAATAGAATATTTGAAGATCCCATTGCCAATGACAATGATTTTATCACGTGGCCAAATCCCGGGGCCGGCGAAATAGATGTCTGGGAATGGTTTGCCAACAATCCAGGTAGTTATATCACCAATTTTTTTAATACCAATGGCTGTGGTAGTGAGGTTCGTTACACGTATCCTAATGGCCCTAACCAAGTTCAACAATGGCATGACTATGCAATTGAATGGGATGCCAATACGATAAAATTTTATATTGATGACTTTATGGTGACATCACATGATGTTTCCGCCTGCCCACAGTACAAAGAACCGATGTTCGTCTTGCTGAATGTCGCAATGGGTGGGAATCTAGGAGGATTTATAGACCCATTATTAACTGAGGCCACCATGGAGGTTGATTATGTGGCTCATTGTAATCCTACCAATTCAAATAGTGCGACGCGTTGTAATGAAAGCACGCCTACCCCGGGCAATAGAGCGCCTGAAATCACCTCTAATGCGATTGGAACGGTTGATGCCAACGAAGCTTACAGCTATACAATGACAGCGTCCGATGCAGATGGGGATACCCTGACATTCTCAGCTACTGTTTTACCTGACTGGTTATCCTTTGATACAGCAACGGGAGTACTTTCAGGTAATCCGGCTACGGAGAATATCGGGAATCATCCAGTCACCTTAGTGGTCAGTGATGGTGTTGATGCCGTCAGTCAAACATTCACAATTGTGGTTTCACCCGAGAATAATACCCCATTCATTTTAAACGCTGATAGTGATGAAGCGACCGTCGGGACACCTTATTGGTTTAGGTTGATAGCCGACGACGCAGATAATGATTCCTTGATAATGTCGGTTTCATTGAAACCAGATTGGTTGTCTTTCAATACCAATTCAGGCGTTTTATCGGGTACTCCACCCTTAGATTCAGCAGGTTCAAGCCATATTGTGTTTTTTTTGGTGAGTGACGGAAAGGATAATATCAGCCAAAAACTCACCATCAACGTACTTGATTCACAAGGATCTGACCAATCGGGTAATTCGTCAGGTGGTGGAAGTACTGACCTGTTATTTTTACTGATTTTAGGGATTTTTCTTGTTGGAAGAACAATTTCTGGTGAATCGATTTCACCCAAGCAGCCGTAAAAAATTGGGTTTATAGTCACTAAAATTGTTTTGTGATATCGCACGGACAGAACAGTCCAAATGAAAAACTTTAATGCATATCTGGGCTAAAGACTCAATATGATCACTTTTATAGGCATTGTTGTCATCGTAGTCGGTTTGCTGGTTTGGATAGGTCAATCCCTGAGCTTCTTAGCACCTGACATAGCAACCAAGATAGGTTTGAACAGTCCAGAAAAAGAAATGGACCCATCCCTTTATATCATTGAAACAAAGGCGAATGGTCTCAGCGACATGCTGCTCACCTGGCTGTTTCCGCTTTCTGGGCTTCTTATGATTTTTGATCATGAAGCCTGGCCATTTTTAGCACTGGTTGGCAGTGGCATTTATGTTTACTTTGCGCTACTGACAATCTTGAGCCGTTTTTATTTGAAAAAGCATGGCAAGAAAGTTGGTAGTTCATCTTCAGAGAGGACTGCTTATATTTTTAGTGTCATCTGGATTTTTACTGCAATAACAATGATTGTATTGGCAATCCAAAAATTGGCCATCTAACCCTATCAACCTCAACTTTTTTATTCCTGCAAGCGGCCATTATCCGCTTAAGCCTCCAAGTTCTGCTTAGTGTCAATAGGCGTTATTCAAAAAAAAAACACCTGAGTGATTAAGCCTTCCTTGGCTTTAACCACTTTTTTAAGGAGCTTAGTCATCATCCTCTTCTTCGATTTCGGCTTTATCTATGACACCATCGGTAATTTCTTCATCGGTCAATTCAATGAAAGAAGCCGTGTCGATACTATTAAAAAATGTTGTTGCATCTATCTCGATATCAGAATCATCGTCTTCAAATTTAGCCTGACTTACATCAAATGTTTGATCAAACATCATTACAGTTAGAGCCTCTGGATTAAATTCTTGA
>JASJBW010000029.1 GCA_030066315.1 Gammaproteobacteria bacterium | reverse complement strand
CTTCTGCTTGACGGTCAGACACCCTACTTTCTTATATCATCGACATAAATAACTCACAATTAGCCAACGCATTATTGTGGATTTACCCACTGCGTCTTATGTTCATACAATGAAATGAACGGATTAAATGCCATTCGGCATTAAAACAGACGACTTAGTGACCTATATCGGTGCAGCCACATTCTGATCTGCTATAAAATAGCCGCCCTTATAAGAATTGACTGCGATATGGAACAATCACTCGAAAAAAGAACCATCTGGAAAAAATTGCAGGAGCATAAAACTCGCCTGGAAAAAAATGACATCATTGATCTCTTCAACAAGAATCCTAAACGTTTTGAAGAGTTTTCAATTCATGCTCGAGAATTTTTACTCGATTTTTCCAAGAATCGGCTGGATAAAAAAGCACTCAAGGACCTGCTCGAGCTTGCTGAAAACTGTCACCTTCGGGCCTGGATGGATAAGATGCGTAGTGGACACCATATTAACCATACGGAACAGCGTGCCGTTATGCACATCGCATTACGGGCCCCAGCCGATGCTATTATGGAAATCGAAGGCGAAAACGTGGTTCCCGAAGTTCAGGCAGAACTCCATAAAATGGAACAATTTGTCAAACGGGTACACAGTGGTAAATGGAAAGGCTATAGTGGCAAAAAAATAACACATGTTATCAATATCGGCATAGGTGGCTCCGACCTTGGCCCTTACCTGGCAACCCAGTCATTACGCCCTTACTGGCTGGAACACGTTGAATTACATTTTGTTTCCAATCTTGATGGGGCTCAACTGGCGCTGACCCTTGAGGGCATGGATCCGGAAACCACACTATTTATTATTGCCTCCAAGTCTTTTTCAACTCTGGAAACTATTTATGAGGCCCAAACCGCCCGTGAATGGTTCTTGGAAACTGCACAAGAACATGATCACATTCGCCATCATTTCGTTGCCATCTCCAGTAACACTGACAAGGCTAATGAATTTGGCATAGCGAGTGAAAACATCTTCAAGATGTGGGACTGGGTGGGTGGTCGCTACTCACTATGGTCAACGATTGGCTTATCTATTGCACTGGCCATTGGCATGGAAAACTTTCGCAAGATTCTTGCCGGCGGTCATTGGATGGATCAACATTTTTTTGAGACCGATTTTCGTCATAACATACCGGTGATACTGGCTCTATTGGGCATCTGGTACCGAAATTTTTTCCATTATGACAGCCATGCGATTCTGCCTTATGACAGCCTTTTGCATCTGTTACCGAGCTACTTGCAACAACTGGATATGGAATCCAATGGAAAACAGATCAAGCGTAATGGGGCCACTGCCCGCTATGCCACTGGCCCTATTATCTGGGGAGAAACCGGCTCGAACGGACAGCATGCTTTTTTCCAGTTTCTGCACCAGAGTGCCACTATCGTACCTGCAGATTTCATTGCTTCTATTAATACTCACTATCCTTTACGTGACCACCAGTCACTGCTGATTTCGAACCTGATTGCACAATCAGAAGCACTGATGAAGGGGCGTAATCTGGATGATGTTCTGGAAAACCTATCACCCGATAACCCGGATTATGACCACCAACAGTTAATTGCCCGTTACCGCACGTTTCCGGGTAATTCGCCAAACAACACCCTGTTGATTGATAAACTGACGCCATTCAACTTTGGTGCCTTACTGGCCATGTACGAGCATAAGGTTTTTGTACAAGGTGTTATCTGGAATATTAATTCATTTGACCAATGGGGCGTGGAACTCGGCAAGGAACTCGCGAGTAAATTACAACGTGATATCTTGCATGGCCTACAATTGGAAGACCATGATCCATCGACTAACGGCTTGTTAAAACACTACCTTAGTAAAGCGAAGAAACAGTAACAAGAATAGAGCGCACTAGTCACAATTTTGACTGGTGAAATAGAAGCTGACAACTAGGTGCCAGTTAAACGATGGTATTTTTCCATTAATTCTTCCTCGGTTTCTTCATGTTCTGGATCCAGAGGTATACAGTCAACCGGGCAGACTTCTACGCATTGAGAGGTTTCATAATGACCAACACATTCGGTGCATTTATCTGGATCAATGACATAAATTTCATCACCGGGTGATATTGCTTCGTTGGGGCATTCCGGTTCACAAACATCACAGTTGATGCATTCATCAGTGATCATCAAGGCCATGGCTAGCTCCTAGTACAATTCTCAAAAATCGGGTTATAGATTACCGTAATAAAGTCCAATAATTACTGTAATTTTTGTGTGAGTCGCCGATGAATTTCGGGATGAATAAACTCCGAGATATCGCCATTCAGTCTTGCTATCTCCCGAACTAAACTGGAAGAAACAAAAGCATATTTCTCCGCGGCTGTTAAAAACACAGTTTCAATCTCTGGAGCAAGCGATCGGTTCATACCGGCTAACTGCACTTCGAACTCAAAATCTGATATGGCGCGTAATCCGCGGATAATAATCCGGGATTGACATTCCCGCGCAAAATCAATGAGTAGTCCTGAAAAAGGTTTGACCGAAATATTTTCGTGATTACTCAACACCATTTCCAACATTTCAATTCTTTCTTCCAGCGAAAAAAAGGGCTTTTTTTCCGGATTGTCGGCCACACCCACAACGACATGGTCAAACATAGACAACGCTCTGGAACAGATATCAGTATGTCCACAGGTGACCGGATCAAATGTACCGGGATAAATGGCTACCCTTTCTTTACTCACTAATATTGGTCTCACTGTCTAAAGACGGGGGATTTTAACGACTTCCCTGCCATTGTGCTAGGGCGTAAGCCACCTGCCCGGCTTTTTTCTGCTTGATCCAGTCTAGGCCATCCATCTTTATCCCACTTTCCTCGTTATGCGGCCATTCCAGGTAAATTTTACAACCCGGATTAAGTAACGATCTCACACTTAACAACTCCAGGGTTTGTTGACGCAAATGTCCTTCGCTATAAGGCGGGTCTATAAATACAATATCAAATGACTGCTCACAGGCATTTAACCAGGACAAAATATCAGCCCTGAAGATTTGAATATGGTCTGCTCCAAGACGAGATTTCTGTAATTGAAGATTTGCCACGACCCTGGGATCAGAATCAATCATCGATACCTGGGTTGCTTCCCTGGAAGCGGCCTCGAATCCCAAGCCACCGGCACCGGCAAAACAATCCAATACATAGGCGCCAGAAATATATTGAGATAACCAGTTAAACACGGTTTCCCGAATACGATCCGGAGTGGGCCGTAAACCAGCAACATTTAAAACATCCAGCTTACTTCCACGCCAACGACCACCTATGATTCGGATTCTGGATATACGCTTGGCTTTACGTTGTTTTATGATGACTCACCTACAATGATGCGAATCATTTGTTCGGGTTTTACTCTACGCTGAAAAGCATCCTTGATATCTTCATTACTCACGGCCAGAACATTACTGTTGAATTTATCCAGATAGTCCAAAGGAAGATCGTAAAAACCCATCAGGGAGAGATAATCAACGATCTTTTTATTACTATCAATTTTTAACGGGAAGCTACCGGTAATATTTTTCTGCGCATGCTCCAGTTCCTCGTCCGTAGGTCCCTTCTGAATAAATTCCTCTAACATCTGTTGTAACAGTTGACTGGCTTCTTCTACCTGTTTATTGCTGGTCTGCAACGCCATCTCGAAAGGCCCATGACTTTCCATAGGAGCAAAAAAACTATAAACGCTGTAAACCAGGCCCCGGTTTTCACGAATTTCCTGCATCAGGCGAGAACTAAACCCACTGCCACCCAAGATATGGTTTCCAACATACAAGGCAAAATAATCCGGATCTTTACGGGTCAATACGGGCATGCCTTGAATAATGTGAGACTGCGTGGTCTTAAAAGGAACCCGAATAGTTTTGCCTTGCATATCGAGCTTAGGCTTGGCAACCACTGGAGCACCTCGCCCGGGCTTAAGAAATTGGGTCAATTGATCGGCGTATTGCCTGGCCTGTGTCAGTGTGAGATCACCCACCAAAGCAAGATTAGCATTGTTGCCCACATAATACGTTGAATGAAACTGTTTCAAGTCATCCTGGGTAATGTCTTTTAAAGTAGTTTCAGTTCCATGTGAACCCACCTGATAAGCATGATCACTATACACATGGTTGAAAAAGGCATCTTCGGTAACCTTGGAAATTTGTTGGGTACGGTTAGCCAGACCGATAAGCATGGATTGACGGTCACGTTCGATCGCATCCTTTGGGAACGAAGGTAAGGCCGTCACTCGCGCGAACATATCTGCTGTTTTAGCCAACATCTTGGGGTCAGACAAACTACGTAAACTGGTCCAGGCCATATCGCGCAGAGAATTATGACTCATCTGGGCACCCGCAGATTCAAAAGTTAATGCAATGTCTTCAGCAGTCGAGTCTCCCGTTCCTTCGACCAACAAGGCATTGACCAAACGTGAAATACCATATTGTTTACCATCACGTGAACTCCCTGCCTTGAAGGTGAACCGCACATCCACAATGGGCAGGTCATGCGTTTCAACGAACAGCACATTGACCCCATTAGAAGTCTTCCAGGTTTCTACATTGAATGCAGCCACTGATGACATCACACCCAGCCAAAGGGCGATCGCTAGCATGAGCTTTTGGACCCGATTTTTCATTTTTCCTGTACTTCCTTCTCTGGCCATAATGTAGCGACGGTTAACTGGTTATTATCAAAAAATTTATTAGCGACCCGCATAATATCTTCGGCCGTAATACCGCGGATATAATCTACATATTTATCAACCAAAGACCAGTCATGCCCAACGCTATCCAGCATGCCGATTTGCATCGCCATGTTATACATCGAGTCTTGATCAAAGACCTTAGCTGCAATGACCTGGGCTTTTACACGTTCAAGCTCCTGATTATTAACAAGGTTTTCTTGCAAATCCTTAATTTCATCCTTAAAAGCTTTTTCTAATACTGAAGGGTCTATGTCCTTGTTAGGTGTGCCGGCAAACAAGAATAATCCAGGAAGACGATTAAAAGCGTCGTAAGAAGTACCTGCTTCCACGGCTATTTCTTCGCCACGTAACATTTTCCTAGCAACTCTGGCACTATTACCACCATCAAGAATACCACTAAGCACATCAAGCGCATAAATATCCTTAACATCACCTTTGAAGTCTCTAAGCACCGGCGTCTTATAACCCATGAGTAGGTAAGGACTGGAAGTCTGTCCATATAGGCTGATACGACGTTCTCCCTGTTGCTCGATTTCAGCTCTAGGCTTCGGACGTTCTATCAGTGACGGCTTAATTGCTCCAAAGTATTTTTCCGCCAACTCAAAAACCTGTTCACTGTCGACATCTCCTACTATAACCAGTGTGGCATTATTCGGTGCATACCAGAGTTTGTACCAATCGGCAGCATCCTGCATCTGAAGGTTTTCCAGATCATCCATCCAACCAATGGTCGGTATACGCTGGGGACTGGTCAGGAAGGCAGTGGCGTAAAATTGCTCAAACAAACGTGACTTGGGCCTGTTATCAACGCGTGATCGGCGCTCTTCACGAACCACGGCGACCTCTTTCCTAAATTCTTCAGCTAGGAAAATAACGTTACGCATCCGATCTGCTTCTAGCTTGAGGCAAATCTCCAGGCGATCGCTCGCAATACGCTGAAAATAGGCGGTATAGTGTTTCGACGTAAACGCATTTTCCCTACCACCATTGGCCGCAATAATTTCGGAGAACTCCCCAGGTTTTAAACTCTTGGTACCTTTGAACATCATATGTTCCAGCACATGGGAAACCCCGGTGATTCCATCGTTTTCGTAAGAGGAACCAATGCGATACCAGACCTGGGATACTACAACAGGAGCACGATGATCCTCGCGTACAATTATTTTCAAGCCATTATCAAGTGTCTTTTCGACAGTTGCGGCATCAACCGGCAACACTAAAAGCCAGGCAAGGCCTAGCAAAAATTTCTTTATCATTAATTTTGATCCGCCTATTGGTAACAGTGACAAGAGGTTTCTGATAGGATAATGCGTCGTTTTCGTTATGACAGCAAAAACCATGTTCAGTTTCAACAAAGATAATATCGGTTCTGATGCCAAACAGTTTGAAAAAAAGGATCTTTATTCCCGACTTAAAAGGGGATTGACCAAAACCCGTGATGTACTCAACACCGATGTTATCGATCTTATCCAAGGTCAGAAAGATATCGATATGGATCAGCTCGAATTGTTGGAAGATCACTTATTAATGGCTGACGTCGGTATTGAAGCGACTCAAAAAATTACCGGGCATTTAAGAGAGGCACTGGCGCTAAAACAACTCAAGGACAACGAGAGTATCCACCAGGCCATTGATGCTGCAATGATGGAAATTCTTTCTGCCAGTAACCAGCCTCTAGAGATTGATTCTTCAAAGAAACCCTTCGTGATTTTAATGGTGGGTATCAATGGTGCCGGGAAAACCACCACCATTGGCAAACTCGCACAACAATTCAAACAACAAGGACTGAGTGTCATGCTGGCCGCGGGAGATACCTTCCGAGCTGCCGCCGTGGAACAATTACAAGGCTGGGGGCAACGCATCGATGTACCTGTAATCACCCAGGGCAGCGGTGCTGATGCTGCCTCGGTCATATTCGATGCCTTACAATCCGCTCAATCGCGTCAAATCGATGTCCTGATTGCCGATACAGCAGGTCGCCTGCATACCCAAAACACTCTGATGAACGAATTGGAAAAAATTAAAAGAGTCATGAAAAAGCTGGATCCTGAAGCACCACATGAAACCATGCTGATATTGGACTCAGGCACTGGACAAAACGCACTGGCCCAGGCAAAAAGTTTCCATGAAGCCATCGAATTGAATGGGATTACTTTAACCAAGCTGGATGGAACAGCCAAAGGTGGAATTGTATTTAGCATTGCTGAACAAATGAAACTACCCATTCGCTATATTGGAGTCGGAGAATCGGCTGAAGACCTGCGTCCTTTCAATGCCACCCAGTTTATACAAGCTTTACTGGCAAGAGATGCCTGACCATCGATCTATTTATTCAATAAACTGTTAATTTTAAGCAAGATTCTCACCCTTTAATCCCAATAAGAAACTATACTTGTAGCGATAAAATTTAAAAAATTCTGCTACCGCATCAATGATCCAATTCCATAATGTGACGAAACGTTATCCAGGCGGATACGAAGCGTTGAGTAACGTCTCCTTGGACCTGCCGAATGGAGAAATGGCCTTTCTCACGGGTCACTCTGGCGCGGGCAAAAGCACATTATTGAAAATTATTTCATTGATTGAAAAGCCTACCCGTGGCCAGGCCATTCTCAACCAGATTAACCTCAACAATCTGCCTCATAAACGTATCCCTTATATTCGTCGAAATATCGGCATTATTTTTCAGGATCATCAATTATTATTTGATCGTCCCGTATTCGATAACGTAGCAATGCCACTCATTATCCAGGGTTATCCCCGCCATGAAATTGGCAAACGTACCCGTGCGGCGTTGGACAAGGTGGGGCTGCTCCATAAGGAAAAATCCATGCCCATAACCTTGTCCGGTGGAGAACAACAACGCGTCGGGATTGCCCGCGCCGTTGTACATAAACCCATGTTGTTATTGGCAGACGAGCCTACTGGCAACCTGGATCCGGTATTGTCACGTGAGATCATGCAAATCTTTGTAGATTTTCATCAGGTAGGTGTGACCGTGCTCGTAGCCAGTCACGATCTCAATTTGATCGAGGAATTACAAAAACCCGTGGTGACACTCAATCAGGGCAACATTATTCACAATGATCTGGGGATACCTGATGTCGGATAATTTGCATCAACATCGTCCCGGAATTGTCGCTCGCTTTACCTCCTGGCTGCTGCACCACGTACAATCACTTATTTTTAGTTTGGGTAAAATTTATCGTAGCCCTGGACCTACTATGATGACGGTTGCCGTGATCGGCATTACCCTCACCCTACCGAGCGGCTTTTTTCTTTTTTTGAAAAATATTGAAAATATTTCGGGTGATTTTCGTTCCACCAGTCAAATCACCTTGTACCTTAAACTGGACTTGAGTCTGGACCAGGCAGGTAAATTGAGTCAATCGTTACTCGATAATAACAATATTGTGGATACTCAATTGATTCCTCGCGATCAAGCATTATCTGAATTCAAACAGTATTCCGGCTTCGGTGAAAGTATCGATCAATTGAACGAGAATCCTTTGCCACACACCTTGATTGTGCAACCTATACATACATTGGATACCTTTGCTATCAAGACCTTATTGAGTCAATTACAGGCCCTGCCCGAGGTTGATATCGCCAAACTGGACACAGAATGGTTAGAACGGTTATATACGCTGATCGATATGGCCAAACGTGCCGTCATCATCATTAGCTTGCTTTTCAGTTTTGCTGTGCTACTTATCATAGGCAATACTATTCGTCTGGATATTCAAAATCGATACCAGGAAATCATCGTGACAAAACTGATTGGCGCCACAGATGCTTTTATTCGACGACCGTTTTTGTATGGTGGCGTATGGTATGGCCTGTTTGGCGGCATCTTATCCTGGTTACTCGTGGAACTCAGCGCTCTAGCGTTATCTGGCCCATTTTCACGTTTAAATCTGCTCTATCAATCAGAATTTAAACTGATAACCTTCAGCTTCGCTGACTTTTTGGTGTTAATTGTGTTAAGCACCCTGTTAGGCCTGGCTGGTTCATGGCTGGCGGTAGCCAGGCATTTAAATGAAATAGAACCCAAGTAATTATTTATGTTATTTAAAAAACGCCTGCTGATCATCGATTCTTCGGACTCTACACGCACCATTCTGTTTAAGGAATTACTCAATCGCTTACCGGATATCGATATCATTGCTTGTAGTAATGCCAAGGAAGCTTTAACGGCTACTAAACGTTTCGATTTTGAAATCATTACCACCGGTTTGGCACTGCCAGACATGGATGGCTACGAAATGATTGCAGAAATTCGCAAGCAGAACAAAAACCGTGATACCCCTGTTTTTGTCGTCTCTGGAGATACACATACACATGTTGTGGATGCTGAACAGGATGATGCTAATGCGATCACCGCCTATTTCGACAAGGCAGAAGGACATAAATCTCTGGTTAACTTTATCAGTGATTTTCTGGCGCGGGAAAGCACCCTGAATGCACGTATACTCTACGTTGACCAAAGCGCGACCTCTGCAGCGATCACCACTTCCATATTGGATAAAAATAACTTCAGTTATACCCACATCAAAGACGGTGAAACCGCTTTGAATGAATTACGCATGGATTATAATCAGAATGGTAAGTGTTCTTACGATGTCATGATCACCGATTTGACCCTGACGCGTCATTTGAATGGATTTGAATTGATCCAAGCGGTTAGAAATGAATTGAAATATGACTACCTGACACTACCTATCCTGTTAATGACCGTCGAGCCCGGTGACGATGAAAAAACCGACTTTACGGGTATTTTTGGCGCAGGAACCAATGATTTCATCACCAAACCCATTACTGAAGACAACTTAATCAGTCGATTAATCAATCTGATCAATGTAAAACGGCAGAATGAAGCCTTGTCTGCGTAATATTTATCGATCTCACTCGCTTAGTTGAACTTTCACCTATAAGTATGCTCTAATGTTTAGCACTCAGTATAGGTGAGTGCTAACAAAATTTGAGAGGATTTTATGGGCACACAATTAGTTACCAGCATGAATCATCTTCCCGTCCTGACGGGATCATCTTCGAGCCTTGAAGCTTATATTGCTGCGGCTCGCAGCGTTCCGATATTAAGTGCTGAAGATGAATTTGAACTGGCCACCCAGTTACAAGAGACGGGTGATATCACTGCTGCACAAAAACTGGTGCTTCCGCACCTTCGGTTTGTCATCAAGATCGCCAATAATTATGCCGGTTACGGTCTCGCCATAGCCGACTTGATACAAGAAGGCAACATCGGCCTGATGAAAGCGGTCAAACGCTTTGATCCCAATGTTGGGGTTCGCCTGGTGTCTTTCGCGGTGCACTGGATTAAAGCTGAAATTCATGAGTTTATTCTTAAGAATTGGCGCATTGTGAAAGTTGCTACAACGAAGGCACAACGTAAGCTGTTCTTCAAATTGCGCAGCCAGAAAAAACGTCTAGGCTGGTTCAAGCATGAAGAGATCCTGGATGTAGCAGAAACCTTGGGTGTTACCCCGGAAAACGTTGTCGAAATGGAAAATCG
>JASJBW010000172.1 GCA_030066315.1 Gammaproteobacteria bacterium | reverse complement strand
AATGCATATTCAATTTTTTTTGGAATATCCTCATATTTCAATGGAATTCGTCTATGCTCACCGTACTCGGCTAATAAAAATTCGTTTTTATCGTAGATTCGAAGTGGAACCTGTAACTCAGCTTCCTCAAGATTCTCGACTGAAGGTAGCGCAGGTACTAAAACCAGGAAAATATAGAGTGCTGCAGCGAGAAAGAGCAAAATACCTGCCGCCAACATAGTTGAGAAAATTTTTAGTAGAATTTTCATAAAGTTACGTTATATTTATAAGCAGGTACATGAAAAGTGTCGACAAGAAGAAATTCTTCTACTAGACTCTGGCAATAGTTTAAGAAAAATTTAACAAAATATATACTTACAACTGGATCTTAATGTAAATTATTACACAAAATCCAGGGACACAGTCACAACTGAGGGACTCCTGTGTTTTTAACACCTAAAAAGCCACCACTTATCGGTTTAGACATCAGTTCGACATCAATTAAGATGTTAGAACTCAGTAAAACCGGATCCAGTTATCGCATAGAGGGCATTGCTGTGGAGCCCTTGCCGGCGAACAGCATGGTAGATAAAAACGTTGCTGAAATTGAAGCCGTGGGCGAGAGTGTAAAGCGTGCGCTGCACAAGTCAAAAATTAAATCCAAATTCTGCGCAATTGCAGTGGCCGGCTCCTCAGTCATTACCAAGAAAATTACGATGCCTTCCAATCTGGATGATGAGGAAATGGAAGGCCAGATACAGCTTGAAGCAGACCAATACATCCCTTACCCATTGGAAGAAGTCAACCTGGATTTCCAGATTCTGGGTGAGAGCGAAAATAATCCGGAAACTGTCGACGTTCTGCTGGCTGCGTGTCGCAGTGAAAATGTAGATGACCGTATCGCGGCCGTTGAGCTCGCTGGTTTAACGCCCAAGATAGTCGATATCGAAGCCTATACCATTGAAACCGTGTTTCAAACCATGGCCCCACATCTACCTGATGAAGGGCATGATCAAACGGTCGCGATTGTCGATATAGGCGCGACTATGACCAGCTTGAGTGTGATTCATAATCATCAACTGATCTATACTCGAGAGCAGAATTTCGGTGGCAAACAACTCACCGAGGAAATCATGCGCCGCTATGGACTCTCTTATGAAGAGGCCGGTTTAGCCAAACGCCAAGGTGGATTGCCAGACAATTATGAACCGGAGGTCCTCGAACCTTTTAAGGAGACCACGGCCCAACAGGTGAGCCGTTTCCTCCAGTTCTTTTATTCCGCCGGCGGCAGTATCAGCTCGATTGATCACCTTATTTTGGGTGGCGGTACAGCCGCATTACCGGATTTAGCTGAACTGACAGAATCTCACATCGGTGTACCTACCACCATTGCGAATCCTTTTCAGGATATGTCTACCACCAGTAAAATAAACAAAGCCAATCTACAGGCCGACGGTCCTTCATTCCTTATCGCTGCAGGTCTGGCTATTCGGGGAGCTGAACATCTATGACCCGTATTAATCTATTACCCTGGCGCGAGGAACTACGTCAGGAAAGACAAAAACAATTTATGACCATGCTGGTCTTAAGCATGATTTTGGCTGCCGCGCTCGTTGGGCTGATTCATTTCCAGATGAATGCCAAGATTGATTACCAGAACAGCCGCAACCAGTATTTAAGCAATGAAATTGCCAAACTGGATAAAGAAATCGAAGAAATTAAAGAACTGCAAAAGGTGCGTAAAAGTCTAATTGAACGGATGGAAGTCATCCAGGACTTGCAGAAAAGCCGCCCTTCGATCGTACATTTGTTCACCGAACTCGTGACCACGGTTCCTAACGGGGTCTATCTGAAGACGCTGGAACAAAAGAACGATGTTCTCAAGATCATTGGTGAAGCAGAATCAAATGCACGGGTTTCAAGCTACATGCGAAACCTGAGTGGCTCTGACTGGCTTAAAGATCCTAATCTGGATGTCATAGAAATAGAAGATAAAAAAGTGACTCGGATCAGTTCATTTATTTTATCCGTGAAACAAACCTCCCCAACATCCAATGAAGAAGAAAAAATGGAGGTGCAGCAATGAGTGTAATGGACGAACTCAATAACCTGGATTTAAACAACCTGGGTAATGCTTCTAATCCTATTAAATATGGATTCCTGGCGATAGTCTTTATTTTGATCGTTGCGGCCGGTCTCTACTTTGACACCCAAAAGCAATTGGACCAGTTAAAGAAAGTCGAAAAAAAGGAAGTAGAACTCAAAAAAGAATTTACCAAAAAAGCTGACCAGGCTGCAAAACTCGAACTTTACAAGGACCAGTTGGCGGAAATGCAGGCTTCATTCCAGGCCATACTGCGTCAACTGCCCGAAAAAACAGATGTTGAATCTCTATTGGTCGATGTATCACAGACTGGGCTGGCCAACGGTTTGGAAATTAAAAAATTCAAGCCCAGCGCAGAAGAGAAAAAAGGCTTTTATGCAGAATTGCCGATCTCCTTGGAAGTATCAGGTCGTTATCATGATCTGGCTTCTTTTATCAGTGGGGTAGCCGCACTGCCAAGAATCGTTACCATGCATGATCTGAAATTGGAGCGCTCAGCTTCCAAGGAAAATGATGCGTCCACCACCGATAAGTTACAAATGACTGCGGTTGCGAAAACCTACCGCTACCTGAAGGAGGATGAGCAATAATGATTCATCGTAACACTCCTTTTCGCTTCGGAATTTCGCTGCTTTTATTGCTGGGTCTTAATGCATGTGACTCAGGTCTTGGTGATTTGCAGTTGTATGTAGAACAGACCAAAGCCAAACCACCCGGTCGAGTAGAACCTATTCCCCCGTTTGTGCCGTATCAGAATTTTGAATACACCACGCAAAATTTGCGTGATCCTTTCAAACTGGTCGATTTCAGGCGCCCTGAAACCAGTGAGGAAGAAGAACTCATTGCGGGCGCAACCGGGCCAAGACCCGATATTGATCGTATTCGTGAACCCCTGGAGGATTTCCCTTTGGATACGTTAAGATTTAAGGGGACCGTTACCAAGAACGGCACCAAGTGGGGTTTAATCTTTGCACCCGACAACACTGTTCATCGGGTTCTGGAAAATAATTATATGGGGCAAAACCATGGACGCATCATCGCTCTGTCAGACGTGGAAATTGAACTTACAGAGATCGTTCCTGATGGGCTGGGTAATTATATCGAACGTTCAGCAGCGATAGCGCTGATTGAATAACGAAGGGTATCTATAAATGAAAACAACAGCATCTAAATCAATGAAAGTAGCCACTACTACAAAAATATTTTTTGTAATCGCTCTTCTATTCAATTTGGGTCCACTTCAGGCTCGCGAATTGATTGGATTAGATTACTCTGTCATGACAGGAAATGCGGTCCAGCTGGTCTTTACGTTTGACGAGGATGCCATTGAACCTCGCTCTTTCACGATAGAGGAGCCGGCTCGTATTGCGCTTGATTTTGCTGATACCGAGAACAAGCTTAAACAACGCGCCATGCGAGTGGGTATTGGTGCCATGCAGAGCATTCTAACAGCCTCATCCAAAGGCAGGACCCGTGTTGTTCTGAATTTATCGCGTACAACCGATTACACCACGAGCGTCAGTGGTAATCAGATGACTTTAACCCTGGCGGGCGGTTCTGATTCTGCAGCCACATTGGCACAAGCAGCGGCCGCAAGTACCACCCAATCCACACCTGTCGCCATGTCTCCGGCTACCAGTGATAGTGGTATTGCTAAAGGTATTACCAATATTGATTTCAAACGTGGTCCTAACGGTGAAGGTCGCGTCATCATTGATATGACCAGCACGGCAATCACTACCGATGTCTGGCGTGAAAGTGACGCGGTAAATATCGAATTCATTGGCTCACAATTACCAGAATCATTACAAAGACGCCTCGATGTCAGTGATTTCGCCACTCCAATCAATTTTATTGATACCATCCAGGATGGCTCCACGATCAAGATGACCATCACGGCCAACGGCGATTTTGAGCACCTTGCCTACCAGACTGACAAGGTTTATACCGTTGAGGTTGCACCCATTTCTAAGGAAGAAGAAGAAAAGCGTAAAAAGGATAAATTTGGTTATACCGGTGAGCGACTTTCTCTTAACTTCCAGGATATTGAAGTGCGCTCTGTACTGCAGTTACTGGCAGATTTCACCGGCCTTAATCTCGTCGTCAGTGACTCGGTTGAAGGCAACTTGACCCTACGTCTCAAAAATGTGCCCTGGGATCAAGCCATGGATATTATCCTGAAAACCAAGGGATTGGCGCAACGCAAGGCAGGTAACGTGATCCTGGTAGCACCGACCGATGAAATTGCGGCCCGGGAAAAACTGGAGCTTGAGGCTCGTAAACAGGTTGAAGAACTGGAGCAACTCCGTACCGAGTTTATCAAGGTGAACTACGCCAAAGCCGAGGATATCGCGAATCTGCTGAAACTTAAGGATAACGCTATATTATCACCTCGCGGTTCGGTTTCAGTCGATGACCGTACTAACACCTTGTTGGTGAAGGATACCAATGCCAGTCTGTCGAATGTTCGTCAGTTATTAACCGAACTGGATATCCCTGTACGCCAGGTTTTGATTGAATCTCGCGTGGTCATCGCTAGCGATGATTTCAGTAAGGAACTGGGGGTTCGCTTTGGTATCAGTAATGATAGTTATAGAAATGACCAGACCGGAGATGGCGCAGTCACTTCTGGTACCATTGGAGGCGTCACTAGCCTGATCAATAACGACTCGCTGATCACCAATGCCGATGCGCTGAACGTGAACATGCCCCTACAGAATCCAGCCGGATCCATTGCCTTGGCACTGGCAAAATTACCTTTAGGTACTTTGCTGGAACTGGAATTATCGGCAGCTCAGACCGAAGGGCGCGGTGAAGTAGTTTCAAGTCCAAGGGTAATCACTGCAGATTCACATACCGCCAGAATAGAACAGGGTGTTGAGATTCCCTACCTGACTCTGGATGATGGTACAGCCACACTGAAGTTCAGAAAAGCGGTCCTGTCTTTGGAAACGACACCTCAGATCACCCCGGATGATCGGATTATCATGGACTTAGAAGTGCATAAAGATTCACGTGGCGAGGATGTTTCATTCAGTGACAGCTTATCCGCACCGACCATCGACACCCGAGAAGTCCAGTCCCAGTTACTGGTCGATAATGGACAAACCGTGGTCCTCGGCGGCATCTATGAAACAACACAAAGCACTCAGGTCACTCGCGTACCATTCTTTAGTGATCTACCCTTGATTGGCAACTTGTTCAAATCAACAGTAGCCAGGGATGATCGTTCAGAACTGTTGATCTTTGTAACACCTAAGATCCTGCAGGGCGCTAACCTGGATATTCGCTAATCGTTCATCTTATCAAGTATCCCGGTCTTTGATCGGGATACTTGTAAATCTCCCTGTGCAAAACTAAACTTCGCGCTTGATTTGCACATTGACTGCCCATGAGCGCAAACAACATTATTCTGATTGGGCCCATGGGATCCGGTAAATCCACCATCGGGCAACTATTAGCTCAACGTCTGAATCGAGATTTTGTCGATAGTGATCACTACATCGAGGCCAAAACAGGGGTTGATATTCCAAGAATTTTCGACATCGAAGGCGAAGAAGGTTTTCGCGTGCGTGAAACCAAGGCCTTAAAGGAACTGACCGAACGTAACAATCTTGTGTTGGCCACGGGTGGCGGTTCCGTCACACGTGAAGAGAATAGAAAGATGATCCGTGCCGCCGGTTTCATCATTTTTTTGGACACCTCCGTGAATCAACAACTTGAACGCTTGAAACATGATAAAAAACGCCCCTTGTTACAAACAGAAAATCCTCGAGAAAGATTGGAAGCCCTTTTGTCAGAAAGAAAACCTATTTACCTAGAACTGGCCGATTTACGCATTCCAACAGATCGTAAATTTGCGCGTAAGGTTGCCAATGAAATTATCCCTCAACTACCGGAATATTTAATGAACTCATGACGATCAAACATCAACTCAATGTGGATCTTGGTGAACGATCATACCCAATATTTATAGGTAGAAACCTATTGGATGAAAATCACTTAATAGCGGATTACATTCAAGGTTCTAGTGCGGTTATCGTTTCCAATACCACGGTGGCTCCACTGTATATTAACAAGGTCGAATCCATCCTGACGAGCCAAGGAATTCGCTTTGATTCAGTCATACTACCGGACGGAGAGGAATATAAAACCCTGCATGCTGTCGAGCAGATTATCGATACCTTGATCAAGCAGCGACATGATCGCAATACCACCCTCATTGCACTGGGTGGCGGCGTGGTGGGTGATATTACGGGTTTTGCGGCCGCCATTTACCAACGTGGAATCCATTTTATCCAAGTGCCTACGACCCTTCTTTCTCAAGTGGATTCATCGGTAGGAGGTAAGACCGGTGTTAACCATCCCCTTGGCAAAAATATGATAGGTGCATTTTATCAACCTCAATGTGTTGTTATTGATACTGATACCTTATCTACCCTGCCTGACCGCGAACTCAGTGCGGGTATGGCGGAGGTTATTAAGTATGGACTCATTCATGATGCAGAATTTTTTAACTGGCTAGAGAACCATATTGAGCAACTCATGCAAAGAGACAATGACCTGTTAAACCAGGCCATTCTAGTATCCTGTCAAACCAAGGCAGAGGTGGTTGCTATTGATGAAAAAGAATCTGGCATCCGCGCAATCCTCAATCTGGGGCATACCTTTGGACACGCCATTGAATCTGTCATGGGTTATGGTAATTGGTTGCACGGCGAAGCAGTAGCAGCTGGAATGGTCATGGCGGCAGACTTGTCCGTTAAACATCAATGGATTTCCGACGAAATCAAGCAACGTATCATTGATTTATTACTTAAAGCAGGGCTACCCGTCAAACCTCCCGAGACCATGAGCAGTCAACAATTTATGGATATTATGGCCATTGATAAAAAGGTTGATCGTGGAGTGATTAAGTTTGTTCTACTGGAAAAACTGGGTAAAGCCATTATTAGTGATCAATATAGTGAAGATTTACTTCAACAAACGCTCAATCAATGCTAAATACTAGTATATGGAAACACTTAGCACCTGGAAAAAACTCGTCATACAGGCGTTTAACGAAACGCCCATAAGCACGGATCGCCAATCGCGCTGTAGTGTATTTCATATCCAACAATTTATTTACCAGGCTCTGCAGAATGCGGGTATAGAAAATCGCTCACCCTTCACCCTCTGGCAACTATTACTAATCCATTACCAATCCAAGGGTTCTCCCAATCGAGTACGCGAACTGTGTATTCAAACCATTCGAAATATGCAAAAACCAGCAACTGGTTTTAATGCTCGCCTCTCAGTTCCGGAATATCTCGGTATTCTGTTCACCTTGTTCCTGTTTATCGCACCACAAACGGCTACTACGTTCAGAACACCGGACAACGGTCATTCCATTCTGAAGATCCTGGTACCTCCTCTGGCAGAAATCGATCAAATCGAAGTCCATCTTCCGACTTCAAGTGATTACCTGGCTATAGCAGGTGCCGTAAAAATTGCTCCACCTGTTACCCGCTTACCTTCAGGGCTGGCAGGCAGGGACTGGATCTTGCAACAACAGGACTCAAAATACACTTTACAGTTAGTCTCTGCCTCCCATGAACAGAGCCTGGAGCGCTTTTGTAAAAAGCACGATATCTGTCAAGCGTCTGCAACTTATCAAACCACGCTTAAAGGAAAATCCTTAAACCGATTACTTTTCGGAGTTTATTCCAATCACAAGGCGGCTAAACTGGCCAAAAGTCAGCTGCCGGATGCTTTGAAAAAGATCTCTCCCTGGCCACGGCAATTCAAACAGATTAAGCAAGAATTGTAATTATTTGATTATTTATCAAATA
>JASJBW010000171.1 GCA_030066315.1 Gammaproteobacteria bacterium | reverse complement strand
CAACAACATGTAAACCGATTGCAGGATATCCAGGGGTTCAAAACCAGTTATGACTATTGGTTTTTTATAAGTTTCTGCAACGAACCGAAAGGGTGCTTCCCCAACTACCATGCTGACATGTCCGGGTGCCAGAAAGCCATCGATTTGCATATCCGGAGAATCGAGAATGGCTTTTATCGTGGGCACCGTAGTGATGTGATTACAAAATAATGAGAAGTTTTTAAGACCTTCAGCCCTGGCTTGTAATACGGTCAGTGCGGTGCTGGGCATGGTGGTTTCGAAACCCAGTGCAAAAAAAATCACCTGACGATCTGGATTTTTGCGTGCCAGATCCAATGCATCTAGCGGTGAATAAACCATGCGAATATCTGCCCCATCTGCCTTGGCTTGTAACAGGCTTTTGTGCGAGCCGGGCACCCGCATGGCATCACCAAACGTGGTGAAAATAACATCGGGCCGTTCTGCGAGTGCAACACAATCATCGACACGGCCCATGGGCAAAACACAAACCGGACAACCTGGGCCATGCACCATCTCGATACTGTCCGGCAACATCTGTTCGATACCGTAACGAAAGATGGTATGGGTATGACCCCCACAAAATTCCATCAACTGTAGTGGCATACTGCGTTTAGACATGATGGCTTGCATCAGATGCTTGATCTCAGCGGTCAGCTTTTTGGCCTTTTGTGGATCGCGAAATTCGTCGACAAATTTCATCTCATTGCTCCTGTTGTTGGGCCAAAAGGCCTCGCTGGTCGGCCAGCAAGGTATGAGTCAGGTCCCACAAAATGTGGTAGCAGGCGACATGTACTTCCTGAACACGGTGAATGGAATCTGATTCCACCACCAGGCAATGATCCATTAAACCGCAATCGAGCATTTCACCGCCGTTACCTCCAGCAAAACCGATCGTGGTCAAACCCATCGCATGTGCTTTTCGAATGCCTGCCAACAGGTTTTCTGAGTTTCCGCTGGTAGAAAAAGCAACCACGCAATCACCTTTTTTACCATGTGCCTCAATTTGGCGGCTGAAAACATGAGTGATACCCACATCATTGGCCACAGCAGAGAAGAAAGCGTTGTCATTGTTCATGTTGATAGCAGGTAAACTGGGGCGGCCGGCCGTGACCGGATGTTGGAATTCGACGGCAATATGAGAGGCATCACAGCTGGAACCACCATTGCCCATGGACAAAAGTTTACCGCCGTGCTGATAGCAGTGTGCAACCGTCCTGGCCGCATCAACTAAAAGCTGCGCATTGTGTTCAAAAAAGACTTGCTTAGTGTCCACGCTGTGTTGTGATTTCTGCTTAACCGATTCCAGCAGTGCCGTGTTTTCGCTTTGCGAATCTTTTTTCTGCTGATGAAGAAATGGATAAAGTGACGCTAAAGGATCTTGAGGATCAGACATGGTCAGCTCGCACTCTGCCTCATGGCATCGAGCTCCTCTTGTACTTCACCAAGTTCGGATAAAACAGCCAGGGTTTTCTGTGCCTCATCCTCATCAATACGGCTCATGGCAAATCCTACATGGACCAACACCCAGTCTCCCAGGCATTGTTCCACGGGATGCTCTGCATCGATGATACAGGCGATGTTGACCTCGCGCTGAATACCACTTACGTCTACCTTGGCCATCAAGCGAGTCGCATCGGTAATTTCAATAATTTGTCCGGGAATACCTAAACACATTTCACCATAACTCCTTGATTCGAGCTGCTGCGATAGCAGCTTGGCCCAGGGCCAAACCGCCATCGTTGGCTGGGACCTGAGCATGACACAATACCTGGAATTGATCCTGTAGCAGTAATTGTCGAGTTAAAGACAACAGCGTGGGATTTTGAAAAACACCCCCTGATAATGCAACACTGGAGATGCCCGTCTGTTGATGCAGTTGATTGATCATAACACGTATCATGTGGGCAATGGTGAGATGAAAACGGGTGGCAATATGTTGTTTAGATAACCTGTTTTTCAATTCCTCTAAAATGGCTTGCCACATCAAAGCCGGACTGATTTGATGCAGGTCTCCATGTTCTATTTCTATAGGATAGGGTGTCAATCGTTTCAACAGATTGGGATCAACAAGGGCTTCCAGTTCAATAGCGGCCTGGCCTTCATAACTGATTCGATCACGGCAAATGCCCAACGCTGCTGCCATAGCATCAAATAAACGGCCACAGGAAGAGCTTAAGGGTACATTGGTCTGAGAAGCCATCATTCGGTCCAATGTCGACAGAGGTTTTTCATTAAGGTATTGAAACAAATCCAGCGCGGCATAATCTTGATTGAGATCATGCCATTCGCAAAAGCTGATCAAATGTGCATAGGTATTTCGCCATGGCTCGAGCATCGCTTTGCTACCGCCGAGTAACGGCACCGGTTTTAAGCAGCCTAGTCGCGTAAAACTGCCATAGTCTGCTTGGATGAATTCACCACCCCAAATGGTGTCATCCGTGCCAAACCCGAGTCCATCCAGCGCCACACCCAATACCGGTCCCTGCTCAGGTGCCCAGCCATTATCGATCATACAGCTGGCAATATGTGCATGATGATGTTGTGCTTCTATCAACGGTGCGCCAAGTTCTTGTGCTAAATGCCGCCCGAATTTTGTGGACAAATATTCAGGATGACCATCCACAGCGATGACTTCAGGAGTGAATTCGTACAATCTTTTGAAAAGATCCAGATTTTTAAGATAGTCATCATAAGTTTGAGCATTTTCCAGATTACCCATATGTTGGGAGAGGGTGACGTGTTGACCTCGTAACAGCCCGAAGGTGTTCTTGAGTTCACCACCACAGGCCAATATGGGGTGGGTTGCGGTGAGATTGCCGGGCAGGTTGATTGGGCTTGGAGCGTAACCACGCGCACGGCGATAATATTGTAGGGAGCTATCGACGACTCGCACCACAGAATCATCTACTCGGTTGAGTATATCTCGATCATGCATCAGGAAGTAATCTGCAATCTTCCCTAATCGAGTGAATGCGTCTCTATTATCAATGGATTGTGGTTCTTCCGATAGGTTGCCTGAAGTTAAAACAATGGGCCTTGGTAAGTATTGCATCAAGAGATGATGCAATGGGCTATAGGGCAGCATGAATCCCAGTGAGAGGGTACCGGGTGCCAGGTGGTCAGAGAGATGAGCGGCACCATGATGAGTTTTGAGGACGACTATCGGTGCAGCGCTCGAATTTAATGCTGCTGCTTCGATGTCGTCAACTTCGCAAAAATCGCTTATTTGATCGGTCGAAGTCGCCATTAATGCCAAGGCCTTGGATGGACGTTGTTTACGTCGACGCAAGGTTTGCACCACCTGGTCATTACCGGCATCACAGGCCAGTTGAAAACCACCAATGCCCTTGATCGCTATAATGTAACCCTGTTCGATGAGATTGGCCGTGGCTTGGATTTCATTTTCCGTGACCACCGTGTTTTGATGTCCATCAACCAGTTGTAACACTGGGCCACATCGAGGGCAGGCATTCGGTTGAGCATGGAAACGTCGGTCAGCAGGATTATCATATTCCTGTTGGCAATCGGGACACAACGTGAACCTGGCCATGCTGGTGTTGTTACGGTCATAAGGTATGTTCGAGACAATACTGAGCCGTGGACCACAATGTGTACAGTTTGTAAAAGCGTATTCGAAGCGACGGTTTGCAGGGTCATTGATCTCAGTCAGACAATGAGCGCAGGTGGCGGCATCGGCAACGATACCGGTTTGCACCGCTGTATTTTGGCTTTCCGTGATGGAAAACTCCTCATAGGCGGGTGTTTGATTACAATTCGACCGACTCACTTGATCAATGCGCGCCAGTGGAGGACACCGGGTGCGGAGTTGTTCGATAAATTGGGTCAGGTCGTCTGGCTTGGCTTGTGCGATGATTTGAACTCCCTGGCCATCATTGAATACTTCTCCAGTCAGATTGAATTCATGCGCCAGCTGCCAGACTGTAGGACGAAATCCTACGCCTTGAACCAAGCCTTGAATGCTGATTTTTTCACAAATCCGGGTTGGCAATTACACAGCCTTGATGGTGGGTTCTTTGGGTTTTTCTGGGCTGCTAAAGCCGATGAGACGACTCTGACGCGATAATCGAATCCATTCATACCAGTTGTCCAGACCCTCTCCCGTCGTTGCGGAAACCTGTAAGACTCGTAATCCGGGATTAACCTTACGGGCATATTCAATGCATTGGTCCACATTGAAATCGAGATGGGGTAACAGATCGATTTTATTAAGCAGTAACAGGTCGGCGGCGTGAAACATATCAGGATACTTAATGGGTTTATCCTCACCTTCTGTAATCGACAAGATAGCGACTTTATGAGCTTCCCCCAGATCAAATGCCGCTGGACAAACCAGGTTACCCACATTTTCAATAAAAAGTACTGACGTGTCCTGAGGCGAGAGGTGATCAATTGCGTGTCCTACCTGGTGCGCATCCAGATGACAACCCTTACCGGTATTAATTTGAATAGCAGAAACACCCGTAGCACGAATTCTATCGGCATCTTGGCTGGTTTGTTGATCACCCTCGATAACACTTAAGGGCATCTCATTTTTCAAGGTTTCCAGGGTGCGCGTCAGCAGGCTGGTCTTACCTGAACCTGGGCTGGACACAAGATTCAATACCAACATGCCTTGCTGTGCAAATCGACTGCGATTGGCTTGAGCATATTGATTGTTTTTACCGAGAATGTCTTGTTCAATCTTAACCATGCGTGATTGACTCATCCCCGGTGCATGGGCATGTGCTGGCCCCTGTCCATAATCATGGATATGCTGATGATCGTGCGCATGGTCATGATGATGCGAGTGATCATGGTCATGATCGTGTTGATGGGGGTTTTCTCCCTCGATTTGGGTTTCACCCTCGCCGCAACCGCAGACAGTACACATTATTCAACCTCTAGTTCTTTAATCTTCATTTCTTCGCCTTCAGTTACCTGAAGCTGAACACTGCCACAATGAGGACATTCATCGTAACGCTGTTTAATTTTGACATTTTTAGCACAATTCATACACCAGGCGGTACCTGGAATGTCAAGTATGGTCAATTTAGCGTCTGCGGCCAGAGTATTTTGCTTGACGGCATCAAAACAGAAATACATGGCCTGGGGTTCGACATGCGACAATGCCCCGATCTCCAGCCAAATCTGTTTTACTTTTTGAAATCCCTGTTTGTCAGACTCGTCCTCCAAAATCTGGATAATACCCTCGCATAAAGACATTTCATGCATGTTTAATCTAACTCCAGCTGATAGCCTACGCAGGGATCAATTACGTTTATAACACAGCGTAGAGCTTGTTCCAACGATGATGGGTTACGCTGCAATACATCTAACAGTGACTGTTTTATCAATCCCTGAGGGTGAAAATTCCATTCAGTGGGTGCCATAATTCGATAATCAGAAATCACTTTATTTTCTACTTGCGCATAGTGCACCAATCGGCCTCTCGCAGTTTCCACCTGGGCTAATCCCGATGCGTCAGGGAAAACGGGTTGTGTGGGTTTTTCCAACAACTGGCGCAGGGTTCGCAATTGATCTGGAATGGAGGCCAACTCTACCAACCGGGCAATCCAACGCGACATCAATCCATTGCTGTATTCATCAATGAATGGTTGAACCAGAGGATGATGTTGTTGGCGCGTAAAGGCAGAGGTTTCACGTACCTTACCCTGCCAGCTTGGTTGAGTAATAAACCCTTGCGATGTAGCGTGGGATAATTTTTTTATCAGTTGCGCAGCATTCATTTCGGGTAAAGCCGTTACCGGTGATTGTCCGATGGCTGACCAGTTTTTCCGATCTATATAAAGGATTGATCGTGCAGCAAGGGTATTGGTGTTTTGTGCCCAGTTCATTAATGCAGGAATGGAATCTAACGATAGCCAATGTGCTGATGGTAAACCCAATACCTGCTCTTCGATTAACCTATCCAATTGTAGTATTGAGTTTTCGATGCCTGGGCTATTGATCACCAATTCACTATGCCAGGAAAAACCAATCGCATTGGTGAATAAGTTGGCCGCTGCCTCCGGTAAGAGTTGGATGATGTCAGGCAATAAATCGACTTGAATATTTTCTTCAAAGAGCACGGGCCAGTCACGAAATATTCTGATCAGGAATTCACGCGCATTTTCCATCATTACCAACCAATCACGAGCAACTTCTTTGTGGGCATCCAGTGGTTGATTTAATGCCGTTTGCATGGCGAGTAAGCTGGCACGAGATTGGGCCGAAGCACACACATTGTAGAGTAGGGGTATGATCTCACTAACCTCTGCCGGTGACTTGCCCAGCATGAGTCGGGAAACCTCCAGAGGGCGTGAGGAGTGAACATGTACTTCCGGCTCTGAACCGGTTTCCAGTCTTATACTGATGGCACCCTCGTCAGGCAGAGAGGATCTTGTCATCATTGAACATCAGTCCAGAATGTGGCTAAGGGTGGTGATGAGTGTTGCAATTTCGCTGTCGGTACCCACGGTAATTCGTAAATAATTATCGATACGCGGCTTGTTAAAATAGCGTACTAAGACGCCCCGATCTTTTAAAGACAGGTAAAGGGATTCCGCCGAATATTGCGGATGTTGAACGAATATAAAGTTGGCCGCTGAGGGTAAAACCTCAAACCCCAGTTTCAATAAAGCTTTTGTTAGGTCGTTGCGGGTCTTAATGATCCGATCACAACAATCCGACATGTAGGTCTGGTCTTTTACTGAGGCTAGCGCTGCGGCCTGTGCAATGGCATCCACCGGATAAGAATTAAATGAGTTTTTAATTCGGTTTAACCCTTCGATTAAGTCAGCGTGACCCACGGCATAGCCCAGCCGTAAGCCTGCCAAACTGCGGGATTTTGAAAACGTTTGGGTAACCAACAAGTTGTCAAAACGATGGGTAAGAGCGATTGCCGATTCACCCCCAAAATCGATGTAGGCCTCATCGACTATCACTACTGAAGCATTTTTCTCACACAGAACCTCGATCTGATCCAGTGCCAGTAAGCGGCTGGTGGGCGCATTGGGATTGGGGAATATAATGCCACCGTTATCAATGAAATAGTCATTAATATTGATACTGAAGTCTGAGGTCAGTGGTATGGTTTGATAACTGATGTCATACAAACCGCAATAAACCGGGTAAAAACTGTAGCTGATATCCGGGAACAATAAGGGTTTTCCATGCTTGAAAAAAGCCTGGAAACAGTGTGCCAGTACTTCGTCAGAACCATTACCCATAAAGATGTTGTCACTTCCCACATCAAAATGCCTGGCCAGTTCCTGGCGCAGCACGGTCGATTCAGGATCAGGGTAAAGTTTCAGACGATCCATATCAAATTGATCGATGGCCGCTATCACCTGAGGTGAGGGCGGGTACGGGTTTTCATTGGTATTGAGTTTAATGTACTGCTGATCCTGGGGCTGTTCGCCCGGAATGTAAGGATCCAGTTTATGTACAGTTTCAGTCCAGTATTGGCTCATGTTACCCGCAATTTGAATGGCAAACGGCAAGATTGCCATGTTGCGTGTTAACCCGCAATGGTCATTCTAGGAAGCCACGAAATTCCGTTCAGTGGAGGGGTGGAACATTAATGGGAAAAACCCAAAAGATGCCTTATTAACACACACGGTTTCCGGTGTCAGGTTCGAAAAATACAGCCTTGGACATATCAAACATCAGATCAATATTTTCCCCGGTATTTTTTGCCTCGTCCGGATCTACCCGGCAAACGGTCTTGGTATCGTTCAGTTTAATGAATACCAGGGTATCAGGACCGGTAGGCTCGATGATACCCACCCGGCAATTGGCTCGATGAATATCCTGGTTTTCGGCATGCGAGGCAATATCGTGGGTGATTTTTTCGGGACGTAGGCCCAGGGTAATGGTTTTACCCACCCAGCGTTCGAGCTCGGCTTTTTTATCATCAATGGGCAGGTA